>NZ_NRGV01000017.1:0-202871 GCF_002332385.1 Glutamicibacter sp. BW80
CGGGAGAACTTCACGCTGCTCACCGGGCTGCAGGCGCGGAAGCTGAACTTCGATGCGGGCAAGCGCTGCACCGGGGTGGACGTGGTCGACGGGGCGTTCGGGCGCACTACCACGCTGCACGCGGCCCGCGAGGTGATCCTCTCGGCCGGGGCGATCGATTCGCCGAAGCTGCTGATGCTTTCGGGGATCGGTCCGGCCGAGCATCTGGAGTCGGTGGGCGTCGAGGTGCTCCTCGACGCGCCGGGGGTGGGCGAGCATCTGCAGGACCACCCCGAAGGGGTGATCCAGTGGGAGGCGAAGCAGCCCATGGTGGAAACTTCCACCCAGTGGTGGGAGATCGGGATCTTCACCCCCACGGTGCAGGGGCTGGATCGTCCGGATCTGATGTTCCACTACGGGTCGGTGCCTTTTGATATGCATACCCTGCGCCAGGGGTATCCGACCGGGGAGAACACCTTCTGTCTGACTCCGAATGTTACGCATGCCAAATCCCGGGGTACGGTGCGGTTGCGCAGCTGCGATTTCCGTGACAAGCCGAAGGTCGATCCGCGTTATTTCACCGACGTCCAGGGCCATGATGCGCGGGTGATGATCGCCGGGATCCGCAAGGCCCGGGAGATCATCGGGCAGCCGGCGATGGCCGGTTGGGCTGGGGTGGAGCAGTTCCCGGGCCAGGGTGTGCAGTCCGATGCGGAGATCTTCGATTACCTCAAGCGCACGCATAACACCGTGTATCATCCGGCCGGGTCGGTGCGGATGGGGGCTGTGGAGGATGTGATGTCGCCGTTGGATCCTCAGCTGCGGGTTAAGGGGGTGTCCGGGTTGCGGGTGGCCGATGCGTCGGTGATGCCGGAGTTGGTGACGGTGAATCCGAATCTCACGGTGATGATGATCGGTGAGCGCTGCGCCGAACTGATCCGCGGCAGCTGATCCGCGGCAATCGGGGGTGCCGCCGGATGCCCGGCGGCACCCCCGCTTCAAGTTGTGCCACCATTGCCAACGGCCAATTGATCGTTGGCCTTGCGGCCGCTAAACCGCTTGGATCTCCGGCGCACGCTTGGTCGCCGTGATCACCCCACGCGGGACCTCCCCACGCAACACCGCATCGAGGTTCTCCCACACGGTCTCGATGCGCCGCGCCACGTTTTCCCAGCCCACACCGGCCATATGCGGGGTGCAGAGCACGCTCTGAAGCTCCAGCAGTTCGCTGTTCAGGCTCAGTGGCTCGCTTGCGAACACGTCCAGTCCGGCTCCGGCGATTCGCCCTTCGCGCAGCGCCTGGATCAGCGCTTCCTCATCGATCACCTCGCCGCGCCCGACGTTGACCAGCACGCTGCGCGCGTTCATCTTGGCCAGTTCTTCGCGGCCGATCAGCTTCTCCGAGTCGGCGTTCAGCGGAAGATTCACGCAGACGACGTCCGAGACGCGCAGCAGTTCATCGAGCGAGACCTGCTTGGCGGAGATCAGCTCGGAGACGGTCAGCGGGATTTCGGCGTTGTCGTAGAAGACCACGTTCGCCCCGAAACCGTGATGCACCACCTTGCCCACCCAGCGCCCGATATTTCCCAGCCCCACGATGCCCACGGTCTTGCCGTAGAGCTCCGAGTAGGAGGCTTCGTCCAGGTCTTGACGCCATTTGCCTTCGCGCAGCGCCGCGGTGGAGGCCGGGATGCGGCGCAGCAGGGTGAGGATCAGGGTGAGCGCGTGCTCGGCGACGGAGATCGAGTGGGTTTTCATCTGCGCGACGGGAATGCCCAGGTCGTTGAGCACCTCCAAGGGCAATTGCCCGTAGCCGGAGCTCATGTACTGGATGAACTTCGCCTTTCCCGCGGCCCGGAAGACTTCTTCGGGGATTTCGATGCCCGCGATAATGAAGTCGGCTTCCGCCGCTTCGCGGCACATGCGCTGGACCGAGGTGCCGGCGGGCAGCACGGTCAGCTGGAACCCCGCCGGAGTGGAGCGTTCCAGCCCGTCGATGTAGTCCTTCAGCGGGTTCAGAAAAAGTACCTTCTGATTCATCTTCCGTACCTTTCTAGAAGCTCTGGGTGGATAGCTTGGCGGTGGACTTCAATGCCTGGAGCACCGCGTCGGTGACTTGTCCGGTGCTGGCGGTGCCGCCGATGTCCTTGGTGCGCGGCCCGCTGGCCAGCACCTGTTCCACCGCTTCGTTGATGTGGCGTGCGGCTTGCAGGCAGGCGGCATCTGCGCGGCGTTCGCCAAGCCAGTTCAGCATCATCGCGGCGGAGAGTATCATCGCGATCGGGTTGGCGATGCCGGTCCCGGCGATATCCGGGGCACTGCCGTGCGAGGGCTGGAAGACCCCGTGGCTCAGGCTCACATCGGCCGAGGGGGCCACGCCCAGCCCGCCGACCAGCCCGGCGGCGATCTCCGAGGTGATGTCGCCGAAGATGTTCTCGCTGACGATCACGTCGAAGCGTTCCGGATCGGTGACCAGGTACATCGAGCCGGCATCGATGTAGAACTTGTTGCTCTCGATGTCGGTGTTCTTCGCGGCCACCTCGTCGAAGACCTTCTCCATCAGCACATTGCTGCGCAGCGCATTGGACTTGTGCAGCAGGGTGACCCGTCCCGGGGTGCCGCGCGTGCGCCGGGCGCGGGCCTCGGCGAAGGCCACGTCGAAGAGTTTCTCGCAGGTGGCGCGGGTTATGGTCATCCGGTCGGAGGCCTGCTCATCGCTGGGCTCGTGGGCATCGTGGAGCCCGGCGAACATCCCCTCGGAGGTCTCGCGGATGACCAGCATGTCCACGCTTTCGGCCTTCACCGCGGTAGGCACCCCGGCGAAGAGCTTCACCGGGCGCAGGCTGGCGAAGAGTTTGTAGTGCGCGCGCATTTCCACCTGGGCGCCGAGCTCCAGGCCGTGCTCGTCGCGCACGCTAGGAAGTCCCATGGCACCGAAGAGCACCGCATCGGTTTCGCCTATCACGTCCATGTCCGCCGCGGTGATCTTGCGTCCGGTGCGTCGGTAGAGGTCGGCGCTGAAGTCATAGGTGGTGTAATTCAGCTTCAGGTCGAACTGCTTTTCGCATTCGCCGAGCACCGTCAGTGCGGAGTCTAGGACCTCGGGGCCGATCCCGTCGCCGGGGATCACCGAAATTTCGTACTGCGCCATAACTTTCCTGCCTTCGACGATCATTCCCACCTTATGGGAAATTGTTGCTATTTAGTGGGAACACGATAGCAGGGGGTGAGGGGAATCACCAGCCCGTAGCGCGGCATTTCCGCTCTTGATTGCACCCCTCGATTTCCCATACAGTAGGAACTAGTTACCTCCAAGTGGCAATAACCGCCGACCGGGACGGTATTTCCCTCCAGTGAAAAGGCCAAGCACTTGTCCGAGACCACCGCAAACCGCCAGCTCGACCGCATCTGCCTGATTCTTGACGCGCTGGAATTCGGCGACGCCACGGCCAGCGAATTAGCCCGACGCACCGGGCTGTCAACCTCCACCGCACACCGGTTGGCGCTGAATCTGGCCGAATACGACTTCCTGCGCCGCGAACCCTCGGGCAGCTTCAGCCTCGGCCGGCGCTTTGTGCGCAGCCGCCTGGAAATCGTGGGGCTCAGCTACCTGACCGAGCTGCGCGACACCACCGGGGAGACCGCGCAGCTGTGGATCCGCCGCGGAGACTCGCGCGTCTGCGTCGCCTCGGTCGACTCGCGGCACGAGCTGAAAGCCACCCTGCCCGTCGGCGCCAGCCTGGCCCTGCCCCACGGCTCCAGCGGCCGGCTGCTGGCCTTCGATGCCGCGGCCATTTCCGCGGTGGAAGCCAACGGCTGGGTGGAATCGGTGGGACTGCGCACCCCGGGCCTCGGCTCGGTCAGCGCGCCGATCACCCAGAAAGACCACGTGGTGGCCTCCATCTGCCTGGCCATGCCGCTCTCGCGCTGCGCGGTCTCCCCCGGCGCGGACCACGGAGCGCTGGTGGCCCACACCGCCGCGCAGATTTCCCAGGCCTTCGCCAACCAACGCTAGGGGCGTGCGCGAGCGCGCGGCGAGAAGAACCTAAACTTGAAGCCATGACTGCAACACTGGTGGCCAAGGACCTTGCCGGGGGCCACGCCGATCGAACCCTCTTCTCCAATCTCAGCTTCACGCTCTCCCCCGGAGAGGTCTATGGCATCGTGGGCGCCAATGGCGCCGGCAAGACGACCTTGCTGCGGCTGCTGGCGGGGGTCGACGAGCCGATGGTCGGGAGCGTATCCACCGCCCCGGACGGCGCGTTCATCGGCTGGATGCCGCAGGAGCACGAGCGGATCGCCGGCGAATCCATCGCCGCGTACCTGGCCCGCCGCACCGGCTGCGCGCAGGCCACCGCCGCCATGGAAGCCACCGCCGAGGCGCTGGGCTCCGGGGATCCCGGGGCCGATGACGCCTATGCGGTGGCCTTCGAGCACTGGATGGCCTCCGGGGCCATGGACCTGGAGGACCGCGCCCCGGGCGTGCTGGCGGAGCTCGGCTTCGAGCTGCCCATCGACTCGCTGATGACCGCGCTGTCCGGCGGGCAGGTGGCGCGCATCGCGTTGGCCGCCCTGCTGCTCTCGCGCTTCGATCTGGTGCTGCTCGACGAACCCACCAACGATCTGGACCTGGCCGGACTGCAGCGTCTGGAAAGCTTTATCACCTCGCTGCGCGCGGGCGTCGTGCTGGTCTCCCACGACCGCGAATTCCTGGCCCGCTGCACCACCGGCATCGTGGAGCTGGATCTGGCGCAGAACCAGGTCGCGGTCTACGAGGGCGGCTACGACTCCTATCTGGAGGAACGCGAGATCAACCGCCGCCATGCCCGCGAGGCCTACGAGGAGTTCGCCGGCAAGAAGGCCGATCTGGTCTCCCGGGCCCGCACCCAGCGCGAATGGTCCTCCCAGGGAGTGCGCAACGCGATGAAGAAGAACCCGGACAACGACAAGCTGCGCCGCAAGGCCTCCAACGAGTCCTCCGAGAAGCAGGCGCAGAAGGTGCGCCAGATGGAATCGCGGATCAAGCGCCTGGAAGAGGTGGCCGAACCGCGCAAGGAATGGGTGCTGCAGTTCGAGATCGCCGCGGCCGAGCGCTCCTCCTCCGTGGTCTCCACGCTCAACGAGGTCGCTTTGGAGCGCGGGCATTTCAGCTTCGGCCCGCTGTCCATCCAGCTGAACGCCGGGGAGAAGATCGGCATCACCGGACCCAACGGCGCCGGAAAATCCACGCTGCTGAACCTGCTGCTGGGCAAGCTGACCCCGGATTCGGGCACCGCGACGCTGGGCACCTCGGTAGCCATCGGCGAGATCGACCAGGCGCGCAGCTACCTGCCTGAAGAGCTGCCCCTGGGCACCGCCTTCGAAAATGCCGTGCCCGAGATGACCTCGGCCGATGCACGCACCCTGCTGGCGAAATTCGGGTTGAAGGCCAACCATTCGGCCGCCCTGGTCGGCGCGCTCTCCCCCGGGGAACGCACCAGGGCCGGCTTGGCGCTGCTGCAGGCGCGCGGGGTGAACCTGCTGGTGCTCGACGAGCCCACCAACCATCTCGATCTGCCCGCCATCGAACAGCTCGAAGCGGCGCTGGAAAGCTACGAAGGCGCGCTGCTGCTGGTCACCCACGATCGACGGATGCTGGAAAATGTTCGTTTGGACGCGCGCTGGGAAATCTCCGACGGCCAGCTCACCGTGCGCCACTGACCGGGCGCGGTCCTCTTGCCACTGGCTTAGGCAGCAAATACGATCGAAACAATTCGGAATTCTGCCCGCCGGACAGTCAGTTCACAGATATTCAACGTAAGCTTTTAAATATGGGAGCCGAGTTTTTCAGTTCTTTCGACTGTAAGGTCGACGCCTATACCCCAAGGATATTTACATGAGTAGCAGTTCAGTCATGGAGTCCACGTCACCTTCGGTCAAACCCGGTGATCCGAAAAGCTTCTTCCACGTGAAGAAGCTCGTCGCCGATGCCGGTTTGGTCCAGCGCCGCCGCGGCCACTACCTCGGCGTGGCGATCGTCTTAACCGTCCTGCTGGGCGGCACGATTGCCGGATTCGTCCTGCTGGGAGACAGTTGGTTCCAGCTGCTTATGGCCGGCGCCTTGGGCCTCTTGCTGACCCAATTCGCCTTCCTCGCCCACGAAGCGGCGCACCGCCAGATCCTGACTTCGTCAAAGGGCAATGACAAGCTGGGCCAGTTCCTGGCCAACATTGTGGTCGGCATCAGCTACCAGTGGTGGATGAACAAGCACAATAAGCACCACGCCACACCGAACACCATCGGCAAGGACCCGGATATCGAGTGGGACACCATCTCGTTCCAGACCGAAGATGCCAAGCGCCAGCGTGGTGTGCTCAAGTGGATCACCGAGCGTCAGGGATACCTGTTTTTCCCGCTGCTGACCATGGAAGGCCTCAACCTTCACATGCTCTCGATCAAGTACCTGTTCCGCGCGAACCGGGTGAAAAACCGCAAACGTGAAATGTTCTCCATCGCGCTGCGCATCGTGATCTACCTGGCCGCGATCTTCTACTTCCTGCCAATCGGCATGGCCTTCGCCTTCATCGGCGTACAGCTGGCAGTCTTCGGCGTCTACATGGGTGCGTCTTTCGCACCGAATCACAAGGGCATGCCCATGATTCCGCAGACCGCACGCATCGACTTCTTCTCCCGGCAGGTTCTGACCGGGCGTAACATCATGGCGAAGTCCACCTGGGGCAACCGCATCCTGTCGCATGTCTATGGCGGGCTGAACTACCAGGTGGAGCACCACCTGTTCCCGTCGATGCCACGCGCCAACCTGGCTGCCGTGTCCAAGATCGTACGCCAGTACTGCGAGGACCACCAGGTTCCGTACACCATCGCCACCGTGCGTGAGTCCTACTCCCAGGTCATCACCTACCTGAACAAGGTTGGCCTCTCGGCCCGCGACCCATTCGATTGCCCGATGGTCACCGGTTTCCGAACCATCTAGTTTTCCCGCACCACGCAAAGCCTCAGGGGAGGATCCATTTCGGATCCTCCCCTGAGGCTTTTTGCCGCCGCTTGGGCCCTTGGCTACTCACCGCGTTTCAGCGTGCCGACCTCCGCATTATCCGCGTCCAGGACGAGCATATTATCGCCCGAGACCTGGGCGGCCACCGCGGAAGCCAACCACGGGTCGATTCCCGGGCAATACATCTTGGTGCTGCTCAGCTGCTCGAAGCGGATCTCGCCGTCGGCCTCGCTCCATTGCCCGGCGATCCGATTGCAGCCATCGTTGCCCGACACCATTCCATCCTCGGCCAGCTCAAGCCACGGACTGCCCTGCGCCTGCTCGCCCCAGAGCCCGGCAGGGTCCGCGCCCGCCCCGGAGCTACCGGCGCAGGAGGCAAGGCTCACCGCAAGGAGCGGCATCACTAGAACTGCTAGAAATCGCTTCATAGTCCCAGCGTAGAACGAGGCGGGCGGCGATCCAACGAAGTAGCAATAATTCGTGGCCCGCACCCGGCACACCCCGATGGATTGCCCAGCTTGGCCGGCTGCGCCCGGGGCGCAAGGACTTCTTCGCCCGTTCTTTCGGCCCCCTTTCGCCCTTGGCCAGAAGCGCGCAGACTAAGAGGATGGGTACCGAAGCAGCACCGATGTTCGCCGATCGCCACGATGCCGGCAGGCAGCTGGGAGTTCGGCTCGCCAGCAACCTGCCGCCGGCAAACTACCTGGTCGCCGGCTTGCTGCGCGGAGGAGTGCCGATCGCCGCCGAGGTCGCCGAGGCGTTAGGTGCCCCGGTGGCCGCGATGACGGTGCGCAAATTGGGGGTTCCGGGCTTTGCCGAGACGGCCTTCGGCGCGCTGGCCAGCTATCGCGGCAGCCTCGCAACCTACCTCAACCCCGCGATCCATGCCCAGGTGCTCGCCGACTTCGGACGGTCCACGGTGGAGAAGGTGGAAGGCCGCGCCCGCACCGAGGCCGACCGGCTAGCACGGGTCTTCGCCGACTACGCTCCCCCGCTAGCAGGAGCCACCCTCGTCCTATGCGACGACGGGCTGGCCACCGGGGCCACGATGAAGGCGGCCCTGCTGCTCGCCCACCGGCTCGGCGCCCACCGGCTGATCGCCGCCGTGCCGGTGGCCCCGGCAACGTCGCCCGAGGAATTGGCCGAATTCTGTGATGAGTACTTCGCGTTGCACCTCCCGCAGTATTTTGGCGCCGTGGGCCGGTTCTACGACCGATTCGATGCCACCAGCGAGCAACAAGCGCTCGCCCTCCTGCGCGCAACAAGTTGAGCACGCACGACAGCTGCCATCACCCGACCCGGGGTGATCGAGGCCTCCACAAAGTTGAACTTCAGCAGCAAGCCGATGAAGCCGGCAGCAGCGCTTTCGAGCGGTCGCTTAGGCGATCGAGATCAGGTCCCGGTGCCCTTTGCGCTGATCGATAATGGCGACAAACATGGTGATCAGCACCAGCAGCGCGATGGCTACGAAGGAGAAGCTCATCGCGTTGGTCCAGCCGGACAGATGGTTCACACCGTAGAAGATCGCGGTGATCATTGCCAGGCCCACTGCGGTGCCGACACGCTGCGAGGTCTGCATGAGCCCTCCGGCGCTGCCGGAGTTTTCCACGGGAACTTCCATCAGCGTCAAGGTCTGGTTCGGGGAAATAATGAATCCCTGCGCGATGCCGATGAAGGCCAGCGAGAGCATCATCCACCAGATGTTGAGCAGACCCCGTGCTTCGAGCTCCACCACCATAATCGTGGCCAGCAGGCCGAACAACGCGCTGCCGGCGCCGAAGACGATCAGCTTGCGTCCGACACTCATCACGTAGTTTCCCGCCAGCTGGGAACTGACTGCCGAGAGCAAGGCCGCCGGCAGGCAGATCAGCCCCGCCTGCAGGGCGCTGAAGTCCAGCGCGCTTTGCACATAGATGGCCACCAGAACCCAGACGCTGCTGACTCCCATGAAGTACAGCCCGGCGATCAGGCTTCCGTTGGTGAAGCTGGAAATCTTGAACAAGGACAACTCGACCATCGGGGCGCGTCCGCGCGCCTTGTACTTCTTCTCCCAGTGCACCCAGAAGACCAAGATCCCCAGGCCCACGACGAGCAGCGCCCACAGGGCGGGGTTTTCGCGCCCCTGCACAAAAGGCAGCAGGAAGGCGAGAAGGCCGGCCGCCAGCAATATGCCGCCCACCGGGTCCAGATCCAGCTTTCCGGTGCCGCGCACGAGCAGCGGTCGGGGAAGCCACAGCAGGGCCAAGAGCACGGCGATGATGCCCACCGGTACGTTGATCAAGAAGGTCCAGCGCCACCCGGCATCGGGGCCGAGCCAGCCGATGAGGAAGCCGCCGAGCACCGGGCCGATCGCCACGGAGACGCCGATGACGGTACCGAGCAGCCCGTAGGCGCGTCCGCGTTCGGGGCCCTTGAAATGCTGCTGGATCATGCCCATCACCTGCGGGTTGAGCAGCCCGGATCCCAAGCCCATAATGAATCTGGCAATGTTCAGGCTCGTTGGGTCCGGCGCCAGGCCAGCGAGGATGGATGAGAGCGTGAAGATGACCACGCCGGCAACGAACACCACGCCGCGGCCCAGCACGTCTCCGGCACGGCCGGCGGCCACCAGCACCACACCGAAGGTCAGCGCGTAGCCGGCCAGCACCCACTGCATATCGGCTTCGGAGGCACCGAGGGTGGTCTCGATCGATGGCAGCACCACGTTCACGATGCTGACGCTGACCAGGGACATGAACATGGTCGCCAGCAGCACCCAGAGCAGTCGCCAGCGCGCGCCGGACGACAGCGGTTCCGGTACCGTCAAAGATCGCTCGGGCATAGTCCAACTTTCCACGATTTAGCTGCGCCAGCGGCGGTGGCCGGATGGCGTGCACAAGTAGTTCAGCGCACGGAGTCGAGAACTTATTCCCTAGTGGGAGGCCACGTTCTTGGCCAGGATTGCTTCGATCGCGATGATGCGCAGTTCGATCAGGTCCTCGAACATTTCGTCGCTGGTTTGGCCGGGCAGCTGCAGCGCCGCGCGGCATTGCGGCGCGGCCACCTGCGCGGCGGCATCCAGCCGCGATTCTGGCATCACGCGGGTGACAAGTTCTTTATGCTCTTCGGGCAGCCGGTCATAGGTGTAGTCGAAGCGCAGCCCGAAGCCGAGCACATCCTGTTCCAGTGCGCGAACCATGGTGACCGCGGTGTTCAGCGGCAAGTTGATATCTACGTAGAACTGGAGCAATCTCTCAACCAGCAGCGCATGCCGTGGACCGATGGTCACATTGACGTTTTCCTCCATGCCCACCAGTGAGGCCCGCGGGAACGCCCGATGGAGCCGGCGCGATTCGGCATAGGCCATGCGTACGCTCGCCTGCCAGTGCGCCGGATCAAAATCGATCAGCGGCGCCTTGTCCAAGAAGAGCTCCACCGCGAGGTTGATGATTTCCTGGCGGTCCTTGACGTAGTTGTAGAGCGCGCGCGGGGTCACGTTGAACTCGGCGGCCAGGCGGTGCATGGTCACCGCCGCGAAGCCTTCGTCCCCGGCGATGGACAGCGCCCGTTCGACCAGATCCTCGCGGGCGAATGTGGTCCAGTTGGAATCCTTGCGTGGGCGGCCGCGCCCGCGCTTTGCAGAAATCTCCGGTGGCTGGTTTGTGGCTTCGCTCATAGCAACAGTCTAGGCCTAGACAGCGCCCGCTTTCGGTATCTCGCCGGCCTACCGGTTTTTATCGCAACAATGGGTCTAATACAGCGCCAGCAGCTTGCGTGCCCGCTCGTGCCAGAGATTTCCGGCGAGCGCCAGATGCCCTACGGCGAACGCGACGCCTCCGGAAGCCCATGGGCCGATGAGCGCCAGCGAGCCGATGGAGTTGAACGCGGCGACCAGGCCGGCGGCGATCACCAGAATGCCGACGCTGACCAAGAGGATGTGCGCCCACCATTGGCGGGTGGGCAGCAGCACCGCGAGCAGGCCGAGCAGGCTCGCCGGACCGATGATCAGCCAGCCGTTCAGCTCACTGGTGCGCAGCCCCGCGGAAACCACCCAGACCCCGGTGGCCAGCACGAGCAATGCCCCGGCGATCAGCCACAGCGGGCCGGGCCGGGCCATGGAGCCGCGCATCATGATCAGTGGAGTGAGCACCTGCGCCCAGAGCAGCACGGTGATGGGCAGGAAGAAGAGTCCGATGCCCGAGGACCCCACGACCACCACGAGCGTCATGAAGCTCGCGCCAAGCAACCCGATGACCGTGGAGAAAATGTTCTGCAGGTAAAGGCCCACCACGCTGAGCAGCACCGGCAGGATCGCCACCCAGATCACCTGCGCTCCGACCAGCGCTTCGAGCCGCGCTAGTCCCCCGTTCGCGCCGTCGGCGAAGGGCGTCCAGTCGCCGGCGTTTCCCGGTGCCGCAATGGGGCCGAAGTACACCACTACGGTGGTGAGCAGCGCGAAGGCGAGGATCGGCCAGCCGAGGATGCGGTTCAGGAATTCCTTGCCGCTGCGCACCTGGAGCGCCTCGGGTGCGGTGCGCTGGAATTTCGCCGCGCGCATGCCCGCGGTTCCCAGCTGTTCGATCAGCTCAACCTGGGTGCGGCCACGCCCCGGGAGCTTGTGGATTTTTGCTCGGGTCTGCTCGATGATCTTATTTCGTTCCGCAGGAGTCAGGTGGCTCAACTCGTGGCGCAGCTGCTCCACATATTTGCGCGAGGCTCGGGGAAGGCGTGACTTCATGGGGCTTACTTTACGCGGTGGACCGGCCAGTTTCGCGAAGGCGGATGGGACACCGCGTTTGCAGTGTCCCATCACGTGGCAGTCCCTTTTCAGGGCGATCGGCAGGCGCCTATTTTCCGGCCCCTGCGGTCAGCCCGCCAACGATGTACTTCTGCAGGAAAAGGAACAGCGCCATCACCGGGATCGCGGCGAGCACCGCACCGGCGGCGAACACCGACCAGTTTGAGGTGAACTCCTCGGAAACGTAGGAGTACAGGCCCACCGCCAGGGTCTGGTTTTCAGGGGAGACCAGGATGACCGAGGCGATCACGAAGTCCGAGGTGCTGGAGATGAAAGACAACAACCCGACAACAGCCAGGATCGGAGCGACCAGGCGCAGGATCATGGTGAAGAAGATGCGGGCATGGCCTGCACCATCGATCTTTGCCGCCTCATCGATTTCCACCGGGACGGTGTTGAAGAATCCGTACATCAGGTAAGTGTTCACACCCAGTGCGCCACCGAGATACACCATGATCAGTGCGATCTGGTTATCAATGCCCAAGACAGGGAAGACATCGCCCAGGGAGGACAGCAGGATGAAGATTGCCACCACGGCCAGCAGCTGCGGGAAGATCTGCACGACCAGCAAGCTGACCAGGCCAAAGCGGCGTCCGGTGAAGCGCATGCGCGAGAAACTGTAGGCGGCCAGGGCTCCGAGGAACACCGAGGCAGCCGCCGTGGTCAAGCCGATCACCAAGGTGTTCACGAACCAGGCGCCGAAGGGACGCTGCTCATTTTGGAACAGCTCCACATAGCTGTTGAAGCCGATGGTGCTGAAGAAGCCATTGGAGGAGAGCAAGGTGCCGTTGGGGTTCAGCGACGCGGAGAGTACATAGAGCAGCGGGAAGGCCGCGTAGATGCACAGCGCCACACCGATCAGGTGCCGCCAGCCGGTGGAAGTGAACCATTTGCCAAAGCTCTGGCGTGGTGCACGCGGTGCCGGTGCACTGCCTGCTTCCTTCCCGATGATTTCGGTGCTCATTAGTTCAGCTCCTCTAGTGCCTTGGTCTGTTTGAAACTGATGATCGAGATGATGGCGACGATCACGAAGATGATGATGGAGAACGCGCTGGCCAGCCCGTAGTCACGCTGGGAGCCAACGAACGCCACCTTGTAGACCATGGAAATCAGGATGTCGGTGGAACCCACGTTCAATCCCGCATCCTGCAAGCGCGGGCCGCCCTCGGTGAGCATGTAGATCACGTTGAAGTTATTGAAGTTGAACGCGAAGGAGCTGATCAGCAGCGGCGCGACCGAGACCAGCAGCAACGGCAGCTTGATCAGGCGGAAGATCTGGAAAGGCTTGGCACCGTCAATGGTGGCCGCCTCGGAGAGTTCATTGGGGATGGACTGCAAGGCTCCGGTGCACACCAGGAACATGTATGGGAAGCCCAGCCACAGGTTCACCCAGAGCACCGAGAACTTCGCCAGCCAGGGATCGGTCAGCCAGGGGATTTCGGCCCCGCCGAAGAGCACCTGGTTCACGAATCCGAAGTCGCGGTTGAGCATGCCAGCCCAGACCAGGCCGCCGAGGAACGCAGGGAATGCGTAGGGCAGGATCGAGATGACGCGGTAGATCTTCCGTCCCTTCATGCGCATGTCATTGAAGACAATCGCCAGGAACAGTCCCAGGAAGAAGGTGGTGGCGACCGAGAGGAACGCGAAGGCAAAAGTCCACACGGTGACCGAGAACAGCGCGTTGCGAATCGAGGAATCGGTGATCGCCCGAGTGAAGTTATCGAATCCGACGTTGATGGACCAGCCGGGCATCAGCTGCGAGCCGTCTTCGGCGGTGTAGGCGCCGACTCCGGTGTCCTTGTACACCACACCGGTGGCCTTGTCGGTCATGGTGTCGGCGGCCTCGTCGTATTTGATGGACGAGGTGTATTGGTAGGCGGTGCGGCCATCGCTGGTGCGCAAGGTGCCATCTGCCGGGTTCTCGGTGAAGGGAACGGTCAGCGACGTCACTTCCTGCTGGCGCCCCAGCAAATCGGCGAAAGCCAATTCGCTGTAGTCCCCCAGTCCCGCCGGGTCTACCGGGGCAAATGGTTCATCGGCATCGCCAAGCAGCTGCTGGCCATCGCGCTCGATGAGCATGGCCAGCCCGTCCTGCCCCTCAAGGATGGACACCGGGTAGCCGGCCGATCCTTCGACGCGGTTTTGGTTGGACTGCAGCAAGGCGCTGATTGCATCGTCCTTGTCCGAGTTATGCCCTGAACCGTAGTTGGTGAAGGCAATGTACCCGGTGTAGCCGATGACGAACACCTGGAAGATCAGCAGGAAAATGGTGCCCGGCAGCAGGTACTTTGCCGGCAACCAGCCGCGCTTGAAGTAGACCACGTTGATAGCCACGGTAGTCACCGCGATAACCGAGGCGATCACCCAGGCTTCGCGTCCCAAGGCGGTGAAGATCGCGAACACTGCGGTCGCATCAACGATCGCCACCAGGATGATCTTGGCGAGCATGGCGCCAACCGAAGTATTGGTGGAGTTGGCGAAACGCCGGGCTGTTGGCGAGAGCGGCGGCTTCTGGGTCTCGGTGCCGGATTGCGCGCCCTGGCGGGCAGTCTTTGTCATCGTGAAGATGTCCCTGTCGATCAAGTGCAGATGGTGCTGGTGAATTCATGGTGCTGGAGCCAAAAGGCTTTCCTTCGGGCTCCAGCACTGAATATTGGGCCTGGTGGCAGGCGGTACTACTTGGAGATGGCCTTTTCGATATCTTCGGTCATCTGCTTCCAGCGCTTAGCTGGATCAGCCTTGCCGGTGATGATCTCAGCCTCGGCTACGCCCCAGAACTCCCACACGGCAGCCATTTCCGGGATGTTCGGCATGGGCACGCCGTTGGCGCCAACTTCACCGAAAGCGGCGATGGTTTCATCGGACTTCGCGGCTTCGAAAGCTGCCTTGTTTGCTGGCGGACGGTTGCCCACTTCGTACAGTTCGGTCTGGACTTCTTCGTTACCGATGTAGTTGGTCAGGAACTCGGTAGCTGCCAGCAGGTTCTCGGTCTTCGCCGAAACGAAGAAGCCCTGGACTGCTACGAATGGCTGGGCTTCTTCGCCACCGGCCGACGGGATCGGATCGATTTCCAGGTTGATATCAGCATCTTCAACTGCTTCAACGTTCCATGGTCCGGTCAGGAAGAACGGCGAGTCTCCGGAGACGAACTTCTCCTTGGCGATATCGCCATCTATGGAGGTCTTCAGGTTGCCTTCTTCGCCTTCTTCAGCCAGCCACTTGGCGAATTCAATGCCGTCTTCATTGCCGATCTGCAGGTCTGCCGGGTCGTAGGCCCCGGACTCATCGGTGCCGAAGACCGGTGCGCCGAAGGAGGTCTGGAATGGGTAGGCATGGAATGGATCGCCTACGTCAGTGACCTGGACCAGGAATGGGAATTCGGTGTCGGCCTTTTCGCCGGCGGCAATCATGTCATCGAAGGTCTTGGGAGCTTCCTTGACCAGATCCGCATTGCGCAGCAGGGCCAGGTTCTCGGTGGCGTAGGGAACGCCGTAGGTGTTGCCTTCGTAGCTCATCGCGTTCACGGCGACGTCCTGGAATTCGCCGGCCTTGTCGCCCAGCTCAACTGGCTGGACTACGCCGTTGTTGACCAGGTTGCCCAGCCAGTCGTGGGCACCGATGGTGATATCCGGTCCCTTGCCGGTTGGAACCTGGCGCAGGAAGTCTTCCTGGATCTTGGAGAAGTCCTTGATCACGAGGTCAACCTTGACCCCGGACTGCTTCGCGAAGTCAGCTGCCGCTTCCTTGAGCACTGGCTCGCGGTTGGCATCGACCCAGACGGTCAGCTTGCCGCCGGAGGCCGCAGCTGGCGAGGATTCAGCCGCTGCGGGGCTGGAGGAAGCTGCTGGCGCGTTGGAGCCAGACCCGCCGCAAGCGGTGAGCGAGAGTGCGGCAATGGCCGTGAGCGCTCCGCCGAGAAGCCAAGGGTTCTTATTCACCTTCATGGGATGTCCTTTCGTGACAACTGCGTCCTGAGGGACCTGTCTGGCAGCGTGTTCCGCTTTTTCGCCGGTCGGGTCTAAGTGTGATGCGAGCTACACATTTGTTGTAAGCGTTTACAGCGTGTCACAGATCATGGAAATTGACAAGAACGCCGATGAAATCAGTTTTAAACACCCAGTGAATATAGATCAAGACCTCACATCGAGGTCAATCTGCAAGAAAAATTGCAAACGTTTACATTCTCCGTGGAATCATTTATCGTTACCGTCATGACTTCAATTCCTTCCACAGCAGATTCCCCTGTGCAGCCCGAAGATTCCCAGTGGTGGCGCTCCTCGGTGATCTACCAGATCTACCCGCGTTCCTTCGCCGATTCCAATGGCGATGGCATGGGCGACCTGCGTGGCATCACCCAGCGCCTGGAAAGCATCGCTCAGCTTTCGGTCGACGCCATTTGGCTCTCGCCATTCTTCACGTCCCCGCAGAAGGACGGCGGCTACGATGTCTCGAACTACTGCGACATTGATCCGCTGTTCGGAACCTTGGAAGACTTCGACACGATGGTGGCCCGAGCCCACGAACTGGGGTTGCGCGTCATCATCGACTTGGTCCCTAACCATTGCTCGGACCAGCACCCATGGTTCCAGGCCGCACTCAAGGCAGCTCCGGGCTCTCCTGAACGCGATCGCTTCGTCTTCAAGGACACCCCGGAAACCGGCCACCCGAATAACTGGGAATCCGTCTTCGGCGGCCCGATGTGGACCGAAACCAAAAATGCTGATGGCAGCACCGGCCAGTCCTACCTGCACATCTTCGATTCCTCGCAGCCGGACTTCAACTGGCACAACGAGGAAGTACGCGCAATGTTCCGCGATGTCCTGCGCTTCTGGCTGGACCGCGGCACCGATGGCTTCCGCGTCGACGTGGCCCACGGATTGATCAAGGCCGATGGGCTTCCGGACTTCACCCCGGACCCCACCGCCGCATCCATGGGCGGCACCGAGGAACTGGCTCCATGGTGGGGCCAGGAAGGCGTGCACGAGATCTACCGCGACTGGCGCAAAGTCATGGACGAATACGAGGGCAATCGCGTGCTCTGCGCCGAGGCCTGGGTCAACCCCCTGTCCTTGATGGCCAAGTGGGTTCGCAATGACGAAATGCACCAGGCATTCAATTTCCCGTACCTCTCCTGCGACTTCGATGCCCAGCAGATCCGCCACACCATCGATGAGTCCCTGGAAGAATTCGGCAAGGTCGGAGCCCCGAGCACCTGGGTGCTCTCCAACCATGACGTGGTGCGCCACGCCACCCGTTTGGCCTTGAGCGCCGATAACCCGCAGGGTGATGGCATCGGCCCGCGCACTCCAAACCTGCCAGCACCTGAAGTCGGCTTGCGCCGTGCGCGTGCTTCGAGCTCGCTGATGCTTGCCCTTCCGGGTGGCGCCTACATCTACCAGGGCGAGGAACTGGGTCTGCCAGAAGCCATCGACCTGCCAGATGAAGCACGCCAGGACCCAACCTGGTTCCGTACCAACGGCGAACGCTATGGCCGTGACGGTTGCCGTGTGCCGCTTCCATGGGAAAGCCGCAAGCCTGCCTATGGCTTCAGTGACAGCGGCGAAAGCTGGTTGCCGCAGCCAGCGAACTGGGATTCCTACGCCCGCGACGCGCAGGTTGATGACAAGTCCTCCACGCTGAACCTGTACCGCCGCCTGCTGCAGCTGCGCCAGGATCACGCACTGGGCACCGGTTCGCTGAACTGGGTCGAAGGCACCGAGGACGATGTCCTGGCCTTCGCCAACGGCAACGTGCTGGTGGTAGCCAATTACGCACAGACCCCGCTGCCATTGCCAGCTGAGGCGCAGGCAGCCACCGAGCTGGTGCGCAGCCAGGAGCTGGATTCGGCCGAAGCTGGAATGATTCCGGGCGAAACCACCATCTGGTTCCAGCTGGACTAGTCGGTAACTGAAAGTACCGGCAGCAGCCGCACCGGGTATTGTTGGGCAGTAGCCGTGGCTATGGGAAGCGTTTCCCCCAGCCACGGCTTCGCCCGTGAAGGAAGGAAGAGAAGTGGCCGGGATCAAAGACGTCGCACAAGCCGCTGGAGTATCCATTGCCACCGTCTCACGAGCATTATCTGGACGTGGTTCGGTCTCAGCTGCCGCGCAGGAGGCAGTGCAGCGCGCCGCCGCCGAATTGGGCTACGTGGTCTCTTCCTCTGCATCCGGTCTGGCTTCGGGGCGCACCCGCAATATCGGTGTGCTCGTTCCGGTGATCAACCACTGGTTCTATGCCTGCGTGCTGGAAGGCATTTCCAGCCGGCTGATGGATGAGGGCTACGACACCACCCTTTACCAGCTGACCCAGGACCGTGCCCAGCGCGAGAAGATCTTCTCCGATTTCCTGCTGCGCCAGCGCGTTGACGCGGTAATCGCGGTCAACGTCGAATTAGCCGATGAGGAGGTCCAAGCCTTGCTGGCTGTGGACAAGCCATTGGTTGGCGTCGGCGGCCCGCTTCCAGGGGTGCCAACGCTGCACGTGAATGATGAAGCGATTTCGGCTCTGGCCACCGGGCACCTGATTTCTTTGGGCCATGAACGCATTGGCTTTATTGGCGGCAACGCGGAAACCGATGTGGACTTCATGATTCCCACCCACCGCCGCGCCGGGTACGAGCAGGCGCTGGAGCAGGCAGGGTTGCCTATCGATGAGTCGCTGATCGTGAGCGCCGATTTCTCCATGACCCAGGGCTATGCGGTGGCCAAGCAGCTGCTGGGCAATCCTGCTTCCCGGCCTACCGCGGTCTTTGCCGCCAGCGATGAGATGGCAGTCGGCGCGATTCTGGCCGCCCGCGATCTGGGCTTGCAATTGCCTCGCGACCTGTCGGTAATCGGCGTGGATAACCACGATCTTGCCGAGCTCTTTGGCTTGACCACGGTGGAGCAGCGGCCGCATGAACAAGGGCAGCTGGCGGTTGCCATGCTGCTGCGTGCGATTCGCGGTGAAGAGCCGGCACAGGCCCATGAATTGGATCATCGGCTGATTGTGCGTTCCTCCACCACCCGCCCCGCCCAGTAACCGGCCCAGGAATTCCCGGGTCCCGCATGCCGGTTGCCAAATCGACGCTGACCTCTCGTTGTCCTACATCGCTCTTAGCCGCTGGGCAAACTGCTAAAAATGATCAAAGGGGCATGCCAACGATGGAATATCGTTGCCATGCCCCACAGCTCGGTTATAGCCTTGTGGCTAATCCAAGTCTCGAAGCTTAGTTCATTTTTGGGCTGATGACGCTTTCTTCTTCCTGCGTTCGCGGCCGTTCTCGATGAACAATTCGACAATCAGGAATAGCACGCCAGCACCAACCATAATGAAGAATACGCGAATGCCCTCAGCAGGACTTTCGAATACTCCGCTGAGGAGCCCAGACAACAATGCCGTTGGCACTGCAATCAGGACGAGTATCACAACAGCAATGAGAATCGCAGTTGCTCTTTTCGACAACGACCGGAAAAAATCTTTCATTCGTCTATCCCTTCAGGAGTTAGAAAAGTTCCTTAATAGCACATTTTCCTACCGGTATTGCGATGACCGTCACGATGCCACCGGGAAGCACTGAATTTGCCGCCTTCTTGATGATCAGTTTGGCAACCTTAGGAGAAATTTTTTTAAGTCTTTCGTAAGCAATTGATGAAGCTTTCCGCCACTGCTTACTCTTGAGTGCCTTGCGCACTTTTGGTTCTGCGAATACTTTGGCAAGCTCAACTGCGGCTTTGATTCCCATTTCTTTCGCAACACACGAGCCGAAGGAATTCCAATCCCAGGATACGGCAGCACGACCTATTTGACCTCCGGCAGCGATCTGGCTTGAACTGACGCTCAAACCATCTTCAGCCATAGCGAGTTTCTGAACAAGTTGATCTACGTCCATCCTGTAGAAAGAACCGTCAGGAAGCGTGACACCTCCCGTAGCATCCAATTCCGCAAATTCTTTTGCCGACTGCTCAATGAAAGCTCGTTCTTCTTCGGGTGTGACGGTCACGTTGTCATAATCCGAGAGGTCCGCCGTAAGAGGCGCGGTCGTACCTATCTGAGCCTCCCAGGATTTCCCAGATTTTTCACCTGCGATAGCGGGTGACGTGCCTATCATTGCTATTCCAAGCGCAACGATCAGGCTTATTGCCACGCTTTTTTTCGGCGTTGATTATTCATACCAAGACTCTCTGTCATGGGCCCAAGACTCATCATTGGGCCTAGCAAACGTGCTTACCGTTTGCGAGTGTGCCAATATAGGTCGATGCCCCATAGCCTGGTTGCAGGCCCTCCACTATCGAAATATATCAACTTTCAGAATCATATACAGATCTCTACCTTAAAACAAGCATGTCAGACTGTCAGCGACTAAAAAGCAACACAATCAACGAATTTGATGTATTTAACTATGAAGCCTTAAGAGTGCAACCGTGATTTCTCAGAACGGTGACATGCTCTTTACGAAGCCCTCGGCACTTGTCCGACCAGCTCGTAAGTGGAGCCTTCTCTGCTACGGCGTCTATCACTGATCCGGAAAGAAGCCTTGGTGTGCTCAGCAGTCGAACAACCACCATCCATTTGCTGCGACAAGCAGATTGCAAAATCTGGTCATTCGCAACTCCAGATAGCGGTTAAAGTCAGCTAGCGGGATGCAACCCAGTATGCGACGGATGTCCTCGAATGATTCAACTAGCTAATCCCGTGGTTTCTGGGTTGTAATACCGCGTACACGCATGAAAATCCACTGCGATCGTGGGGGCAATTTCACAGTCCAAGTTCCGGGAGCATTCCTTGTGGACCAGCGATCTTGTAACGGTCTCCCACCGCCGCATCCGCCCACTGATCGGCAAACCACCGGTCGCCAGACGCGCAAATGCCCGCGCGGGCCAGGATCGCTTGATCGCTTGCCTGCGCGGGCATTGTACTGCCGCGAAACTAGTGCGCCACGCGCGAGTCGGCCTGTTCGCCCTCGATTTCTTCCACGTGCAGGTTGCGTCCACGAGTCTCGCCCACCCAGAGCACCGCTGCCACGGAGATCACGGTCAGCACCATGATGTAGATGGCAATCGAGATCGAAGCGCCGGTGGTCTCCAGCAGGATCTGCGCTACGGTAGCCGCGAAGGCACCGCCGAGGATGGCACCGATGGCATAGCCAATGGAGATGCCCGAGTAGCGGATATGTGCTGGGAACATTTCGGCGTACATTGCCGACTGCGGACCGTAGGACAGGCCCAGGCCAACGGTCAGCACGAAGATCGCAACACCGTAGAGCACAATATTTCCGGTGTCGACCAGCAGGAACATCGGGATCATCCAGACGAACACCAGCGCATAGCCGATCACGAAGGTATTGCGGCGTCCGATCCTGTCCGAAAGCCAGCCGCCGACCAGGGTGAAGATCAGCCAGCCGACCGAGCCGATGGTGGTCGCCAGCAGGATCGGCGCGAGCTCCATCCCCAGCACCTTGGTGGTGTAGGAGATGAAGAACGCGATCACCAGGTATCCGGCGGCGTTGTTGGAGACGAAGATCAGCGCCGCCTGCAGTACCTGCTTGAGGTTCGTGTTCATCAACTCGCGCAGCGGCGTGTGCTCCGAAGCCTTGCGCTGTGCCATGGCTTTGAAGACCGGGGATTCCTCCACGGCGCGGCGGATCATGTAGCCGACAATAATCAGCACCACCGACAGCAGGAATGGAATGCGCCAGCCCCATGACTGGAACTGCTCGGGAGTCATCGACACACGCAGGATGAACAGCAGCCCGGTGGCCAGAATCATGCCGATGGGCACACCGATCTGCGGGAAGGCACCGAAGTAGCCGCGCCGGGCATTCGGTGCATGCTCCACGGCCATCAGCGCCGCTCCGCCCCATTCGCCACCGGCCGAGAATCCCTGGACCACACGCAAGAGCACCAGCAGGATCGGTGCGCCGATGCCGATCGCAGCATAGGTCGGCAAGAGGCCGATCAGCGAGGTGGCCACGCCCATGAGGATCAGGGTCAGCACCAGGATCTTCTTGCGGCCGTAGCGGTCGCCCAGGTGGCCCGCCACGACGGCGCCCAGCGGACGGAAGAAGAAGGAAATGCCGATCATGGCGAAGGAAAGGATCTGCGCCAGCGCCGGGTTCGATTCACCCAGCGGCTCCAGGAACAGCGGAGTCAGCAGCGTTGCGGTGAGCTGAGCGAAAATGAAGAAGTCATACCACTCGATGGTGGTACCGACCAGGGTGCCGGCGAGAACGCGCCGTTCTTCCTGGGTGCGGGATACGGTTGTAGACATGTGCGAGTGTCCTCAGCTGGAGATGCGAGTAAATACCGACCGTTCGGACGGGTAACAAACCAATAGTAGATTACGAGTGATCATCCTCACAAGCCAACGAGGTGCGGGCCACGTTTCGGGCTGTTGCGCCACGGAGGATTCAGCAGACCGCTAGGCCAGGGAATTCAGAAAAAGAATTCGCCGTTCGGATAGAGAACCCTTAGACTCGCTGTGAGAACTACTAGCGTCGAGCCCAAGGCGATTTGTCCCTCGGTATTTCCGGCGGCAGCGCCGGAATGAAGAAGATGTCATCCTCGCAAACTTTGTCTCGTGGTATCCGGGTCTTGGAAATCGTTGCGGACTCCACGGTCAATCTGACCATTGCGGAAATCGCCGCCGAGCTCGACGTGCACCGTTCCATCGCCTACCGGATATTGCGCACCCTGGAAGAGCACCGCCTGCTCAGCCGCGACGACGCCGGCCGGATTCGAACCGCCTCGGGATTAGCCGTGCTCGCCCGGTCGGTGCAGCGCGACCTGCAAACCGCCGCGATGCCGGAGCTGACCAAGATCGCCAACGAGCTATCGATGACCGCCTTCATCGCCGTCTGGGAGCATGACATGTGCACCACCTTGCAGTCGGTCGAACCGCTGCACTCGCACCGCGCCATCGTGCACCGCCCCGGTTCGGTCCACGGCATGGATATCGGAGCCCCGGGGATCGCGATCCAGTCCAAATACACGCGCGGCCAATGGGACGCGATGCAAACCGGTATCGAGTATCGGGAGCCAGCACGCACCGCACGCATCGAGGGGTACGCCACCAGTGAGGATGAAGTGATCCAGGGGGTCACGGCCATTGCGGTGCCCATCACCCACCACGGGCCAACCCCTGCGGCGATCGCGGTAGTCTTCGCCACCAGCACCGTCAATGACCGCGAACGCATTGTCCGCGCGCTCAAGGAAGCTGCGCTGAACATCGGTGACGAGCTGGACTAAAGGAAGCACAAAGCACCGCAGATGAGCGAAGGCTCCTTCCCGTGCGGGAAGGAGCCTTCGCTGATCTCAACGTTGCGCTAGCGCACGCGTGACAAGGACGGCGCACGGGAAACGATCAGCTTCATCGCCAGGGCCGCGAGCAGAATCAGGAATGCGGCCGCGCTGGAGACCCAGAAGGCCCCGAGATAGCCTGCCGAGTCGGCGAGCAGCCCGGCCAATCCGTTGCCGATCGAGGTACCCACCACGATGCCCGCCGACAGCAGCGTCATCACGGTGGACAGCAACTTCGGCGGAGCGACCTCACCGCCGAGGGTCATCACCGTCACGATTACCGGCCCCACCGCGAAGCCTGCGACGAACAAGGCCAGCAGCATCCATGGGACGGTTGCCGCAAAATGCAATCCGAAGCTGGCGATAGTCAGCGCCAAGCCGCAGGTGATCCAGCGGTTGATCTGGCTGAACCCTTGCGGCCAGGCGGCCACGGACACGGCAGCCAAGGCGCTGGAAATTCCCATCGCTCCGTAGAGCAGTCCGCCCTGGTTCGAGTCCCCCTGGGCGCCGGCAAAGGCGAGGGTGCCCGCGGCCGATGAGCCAAAGACGGTGCCCAATCCGATCATGCCCAAAACCAGTGCGCCGATCGCGGCGAGCCGGGCACGACCGATACGGACCTTTCCGGTCGGCGCGGTGGCGGCGTGCAGCTTCACTGCGTCACCGGTGCGGTGCTTGGCAAAGACCGGGACGAGCACCACGGTGAGTACCGCGGCAATCAACAATGGCAAGGTGGGGTGCAGCAGCGAGGCCAGCAAGCCAACGGCCACCGGACCAAAGACGAAGCCGAGCTCGTCGAGCATGGATTCCAGGCTGAGCGCGGCGGTGAGCACCTTCGGGTTTTTCTTCTGCTGGCGAGTCATCGAAATCCAGCGCACCCGCGACATCGGGCCGACCTGCGGTCCGGTGGCCCCGGCAAGCAGGGAAATCAGCACGAGCACGCCGACCACCATGCCCGCACCGCTGTTTCCATACCAGGTGAGTATGAGCAGCAAAATGGTGTGCAGGATCGCAGCCGGAATGAGGACCGGGCGCTGGCCGAAGCGGTCAGCCAGATAGCCGAGGGTCGGTCCGCCGATCGCCGAGCCCAAGCCGACCATAGCGGCGCTCAGGCCGCCGAGTGCATAGGAACCCGAGGAGGCAGTCACCAGGGTCATGGACCCGATGGTGAGCATTGCCAGCGGAAGCCGGGCAAAAAAAGATAATGGAAGGTACGCGGTACCAACCATCGGAACCAATGATGCAAAACCTGGTTTAGGTTCGATGATTTCGTTTGGTTCGTTGGACAACATATGTTGAGTCAACAATTCTCCACAACAAAGCGTGTGTCGTCCCACGCCCCCCGACACACAAAATTTCCCAGACATGCCTGCTGGCACTACTTTCAACATACCAGCGTCTTCGGCAATGTCTAGCTCATATAGCGAGCATCACTTCCGGAGTCATATCGATGGTGGACCCATGCTGCGTCTTGGTGACCGTGACACGGTTGGAAATGCGTTGTTTCATCTCGGAAACGTGTGAAACCAAGCCGATCATGCGCCCTCCTGCGCGCAGCGACTCCAGCGCTTCCATAACCTGCTCCAGGGTCTCCGCATCGAGGGAGCCAAAGCCTTCGTCGACGAAGAGAGTCTGCATGTCCACGGCACCGCTATGATGGGAAATGACGTCGGCCAGACCCAGCGCGAGCGCCAGCGAGGCCATGAAGGTTTCACCGCCGGACAGCGTCTGGGTATCGCGTTCCTTGCCGGTCCATGAGTCACGCACACGCAAGCCCAGACCGGACTTCGAGTTGCCGCGGGTCGAATCATCATGGTGCAAGGAGTAGCGATTCGAGGACATGATCATCAACCGCTCGGTCGCGGCCGCCGCGACTTCTTCCAAGCGCGCCGCCAGCACATAGGTGCTCAGCGTCATTTTGTACCTGTTCTCTCCCCCGCCACGAATGACCTCGGCAAGGTCGCGAAGCCGCCGATATGCGTCGATCACCGGCCCCGAATCCGAACGATACTCGGCCAGTGCCGTGACGGATTTGCGCAGCCGTTCGAGTTGGGTCTGCGCGAGCACCTCGTCCTGGCGTGCGGTCTCGAACAGCTCCTCGGCCAACTTGGCGTTCTCCCCTGCCTCGTGCAGTTCTTCCTCGCTCGGTGCCTCGATACCCGCGGCGCTGAATTCCCGGGCACGCCGGTAGTCTTCGGAGCCCTTCAGCGTTGCAATGGCGCTGGAACGTACGGTGTCCTGGTGTTGGACGCGCTCGAATTCCTCGCGCGCCTCCGTGGACAGCAGCGCTGCCGCATATTTCGCGTCCTCCGCGAATCCGGCCTCTTCGCGTTCACGAGTCCAGGTCTCTTGGGCCTTCTGCGCGGCATCCACCGCCGCAAGGTAGTCATTGAGCGTGTTCAAGGCGCGATTGAAGATCGTGAATTCTGCGCGTACCTCCAGCACTAAGTCATCGATGCCCAAATCACTGCCTTCACGCAGCGCCCTGAGTTCCTCCTCGAGCTCGGAAATCTGCGTGTTCAGGGACTCCACTTGCTTGGTACTCGCGGCATGGTCCATCGCTGCCTCGGCGACCTTCGCGGTCTCTTCTTCGATGCGGGTGCGCAGCGATTCAAGTTTTCGTACCAGCTCGGCGGTCTCGGTTTGTTTCGCGACGGCCGCATCAAGTGCTTCCTGCGCTTCGCCGGCCTTGGCCTGGCCCTCCTCGATGGTGAGTTCCTTGGCGTCCTCGGCCGCTGCCTCGAATTTGGTGGTCGCAATGTCGCGGGCCTTGGCCTTGCGTTGCTGAAGGTCGCGTTCATTCTGGACTTCTTTCTCCAGCGCCTCGAGCCGTTCGTCGTCGATCAGTTCGGCACCGGCGGCGGCCCGGGCTGGCCGCGGATGTTCCAGCGAACCGCACACCAGGCAGGGCGCCCCGTCTTCGAGCGCGGCCGCCAGACGCAGGGCGCTCTGTTCCAGCTGGGTGCGTTGCGCGGCGATGTGCGCATTTTCCGCGGCATTGAGCTTCAGGCTCTGTTCGGCATACTCAATGTCCGCTTTGGTCAGCGCAATTCGGAGCTTATCGCGGAGTTTGACCTGCCCTACCAATTCCTGCGCGGCCTTCAGTTCTTCGGATGCCCGTTGTTTTGCCGTGGCGGCTGCTACCGCGTCGAGCTTTTCCGGATCCGCAGCAAGCTCATCGCGTCCAAGGCGCAGCTGTTCTAGAATCTTCTCCGCGTCGCTGCGGAACTCCAGCTGCTTCGCGGCCAGTTCGATCGATTCTTTGAGTTCTTGGCGAAGGCGCTTCTGCTTGGCCTCATCGCTCACCGCCGCCTTGAGGACCGCGAGCCGATTGTTCAATTTCAGCGTGCGCACTCGAAGAGTCTCAAGGTCTTCGGCGTTGGGCTGGACCTGCAGTCCGTGTTCCTTCAGCAGTTGGGCTTTGCTGTCTTCCCACGGTGCTGTTCGCTCTTTCAGCGCACGTTGCGTGTCTTTGAGTTGAGCCTCATAGCCGCGGATTCCGGCGGCCCGCCCATGGTGCTCAAGGCCCTGTCCGGCAAGAACGGCTGCGGGATGCATGCGTTCATGCTCTGCCTCCAGGGTCAGCAGTTCGGCGTAGCGGGCAAATACGCGGCGGCGTTCGTCCAAGAATTGCTGGTTTTTGCGCGCCTTGTCGCGTTGCACCCGTTGCTTGGCGGAGTTTTCCTGATGCGCCGTGGCTAGAGCAAAAATTCGGGCGTCGTAACCGGCAAATTCTGCAGCTAAATCCAGTGGTTCCTCCACCTCTTCCACGGGCTCTTCCGGGTCCGCCGTTTCGTGGACCGCCAAGTACTCGGTGGCTTCCTCGCGGATGCCATTTTCGCGCGCGCTGAGCGTCGCTTCAACATCGGCAGCCTTCTTGCGTTCCTCGCCAAGCCGTATGTTGAATTCCTCCTCGATCTTCGCGTAATCGCTGGTGTCGAAGAGGTTGCTCAACAGCTCTTCACGGGCGGAAGCCTTGGCGCGCAGGAAGTCGGCGAAACCACCTTGCGGCAGCATCACCACCTTGGTGAATTGATCGCGGTCCAGTCCCAAGAGGCCCCCGAGGACCTGGCCTACCTCGTCGTTGCGTGTGGAGAGAGCTTCCCATTGCCCCTTGACCAATTCGCGCAACGCGCTGGATGCCTTTTGCTCGGTGGTGCCATTCTTGCCGCGTTTGCTCGGGCGCATCCAGGCCGGCGAACGGGTGACCTCGAATCGCCGGTCTCCGATGGTCAATTCGCAGATGATCTGTGGTTCGACTCCCAGTGCCGCATGGTCCGAACGGATCTGCCGGCTGCCGGCTCGATTCCCTGGCAAGGATCCATAGATGCCGTAGCAAATCGCGTCGAGGATGCTGGATTTCCCGGCACCGGTCGGGCCATCGAGCAAGAACAGGCCGCCGGAGGCCAGCTCGTCGAAATTGACTTCTTCGACGCCCGCGAAAGGGCCAAAAGCCTGGATTCTCAGCCGATGGATTCTCATTTGCTCACCTGTGCTTCACGAGTGCTGCGGATGACCGATTCGAGCAATTCGCGTTCGAGGTCGTCGGGGTGCCGGTCCCGGACATGCTCGATGAAGTCCGAGCAGACCTGCGCGGTGCTGGTCGCCTTGGCCATGCGTTCGGAGTAGGTAGACTTTTCCTTCGCCTTGCCGCCTTGCGGGTCGAAAGCCAGCACCACCGTGTCCGGGAATCGGGTCCGCACCTTGCTCATCGCATCGGCCGGACGCTCGGGGTCGGTCAGGGTCACCTGGCACCAGGCGTCCTGGGCATATTCGAGGGACTCATCGGCGAGCAGATCATCCAAGTTCCCCCGGAGCACGGCCAGCTTTTTAGGCACCGAGAGGATGACCTCCTGGTATCCGGTGATGCCTTCGGCTCCGGTGTCGATCAGCCACACGCCCTTGCGCTGGTTCACCTCGGAGAACGAGTAGGCCAAGGGGGATCCCGAATAGCGGATGTGTTCGGTAATGCGTTGCCGGCCATGCAGGTGTCCTAGCGCGGTGTAGTCAAAGTTCTCAAACAGGTGCGCGGGCACCACATCCAGATTTCCGGTGCTCAGCTCTCGTTCGGAGTCGCTGCCCTGTCCACCGGCGGCGAAGAGATGGGCCATGGCTACGGAGACGACGGGCGATCCTTGCTGGCGCAGTTCGGCCAGATGCCCCTCGATGCGCGCGAGCGCGGCGCCGGCCACCGCTTCATGGCTGGCCCGGTCGACCTGCAGCTCGTCCATCACCATGCGTGGCTCCAGGTACGGGATGCCGTAGACGGCCACTTGATGGTCTTCGCCGTCGAGCAGCACCGGTTCGAGCATGCGTGCCGGTTCGGCGAAGATGTGCACCCCGGCGGAATCCAGCAGTGCCGAGGCGAAGCCCAGGCGTGAGGCGGAATCGTGATTGCCGCTGGTCAGGATCAGCGTCGCCCCGGTCTTGCGAAGTTCACCCAGAGCCCAGTTGCAGAGGCGGACCGCATCGACATGCGGCAGCGCCCGGTCGTAGATGTCACCGGCCACCAGCACCGCGTCCACCTGCCGTTCGCGGGTGATGTCGATGATCTCCTGAAGTACGCTGCGCTGGGTTTCGAGCAACGACGCACCATGGAAGGTCCGTCCCAAATGCCAGTCAGAGGTGTGAAGCAATCGCATGAATCCACCTTATGCACTTGCTCCGACAGAATGAGCATTAGAATGTGGAGTGTGAATGAAACCGGTGAAATTGCACTCCTGCCAGAGAACTACTCAGACAAGGTGTTCGCGATCCTGCTCGGCATAGCCGACGGCGCAACCCACGCCCGCGACGATATCGATCCCGGCGCCACCGAACTACTCCCGCTGTATATGGCCGACGGGCTGCTCGAAGCCCTCGAATGGGCCAACGACGGTGTGGGCAGCGACGAAGCGGCCTGCATGTGGCTTGCCTCGCTGCGCGGCTACGCACAGCTGACCGGGTCTTTCCCGACCGGCGCGCCTGAGCCGCTGAAACGGTGGATCGATGCCGAGTTCGCCAAGGTTGAACTGCACGAAGGCGTCCTGCCCGGCGACCCGCAAAATATCGCCGGACTGAACTCCGCCGATATGGGCCAGCGCGTTCGCCCCACGGGTCCCAACACCGACTCTACCGGCGTGCTTCCGCGTGCGGCCGTTGCCGCACTGCTGGCCCGCGTACCCGTGGACACCACGGTTGCCGTGGCCCGCTCGGCCGCATTCTTGACTCACGATACCCAAGCTGCCAATACGGCCATCGCCGCCGCGAAGATCATTCGTTCGGCCATGGAACGCTCCGAAGGCTCCGCCGACGAATGGGAAGGCATGCTTGAAGGATTGGAAGGTCCTTCGGCCGAGGCCCTGCGCCAGGTCGTTTCGATCGTCCGGGATTCGCTGGACCTGTCCCCGACCGATGCCTACGCTGCCTACTTCGCGGACAAGGGACCCGCCGAGACCGAAGAAGAATCCGATGTCGAAGCCGAAGAGGCACCAGCGGAGGACGAGAGCAGCTCACGTGACCCGGAAACCGATGCCTACGCCGTAGCCCTGCTGGCTGCCGTTTATGGTTCCGATGCAGTCGGCGACCGTCCTGCCTCCGCGTTGGATGACATCATCTCCGAGCTGCATGACCGTTGGATGGCCCTGATCGTCTAATCACGCAGAGATTCAAAGGGGCAGTCCGAAACCAACTATTTGGTTCCGGACTGCCCCTTTGATGTTGAAGGCCGCACGCCATGCGTGGACCTTCGGCTCTGCGCGAAGATCCTAGGGCTTTGAAACCGAAACCAATTCTTGAGCATCATCAGCGGTGGAGTCCTTCTCAGCGTCTGGGAAGACAAATTTGTGCAGCGCCCACCAACGGAAAATCATGGCCAATAGCGTGCCGATGATCGGCCCTGAAACGAAGTCGGCGATTTCCTGACTCAGGAAGGAAACCTGGGGATAGTGAAATCCCAAGATCCAGCGGGACACATACAGCGGAGCCGAGTTGATGCCAATGCCAACTAGCGAAACCGCGAAAAATCCGCTGGCCTGGATGCGCTTGCGGAAGGCATTGTTTTGATGCTGGAAGGTGTACTGCCGGGTCAGGACGAAGGAAACGATTGTCGCAACACAGTTGGCAATGATGAAAGCGGTCGTCGGGTGCGGTTCGAGCACCGTGAATTTCAGACCGTAATTCACCACTAGCGTCACCAGAAAGCAGAAACCGCCCACGCCGACGAAACGCATAAGTCTCGTTAGCACGCGATTTTTATCGCTCACAGTTACTCCGTGGTTGTTAGTGGGTGAAGAAATTATTGCGGATGGCCGTATTTAACCCTGGACGGCCATTCCGAAGCCTTCGACCAGTTGCATGAACTCACCCTCGGAGATGATTTCCACACGTTGGCCCTTGTCACGCAGTTTCAGTACGTGCTTGGCCTTGTTGGTCAGCCGCCCGTTGGAGAGATCCTGCGGCACAAATCCATCTCCGACGACCAGCGCGGTCGTTGCCCGGGTGACCCGCGAGGCGGTCTGCGCACCGTAATTAGCGGCCCATTGCTTTGCCTTGGGTCGGGGCACGGAGAGATTGCCGGTAAAGACCATCACCTGTCCGTATAACGGATGCGTGGGATCGGCACTCGAATTCGGTTCGGGATTATCGCCTTCCTGCGGCCATGAGCCGAAGGCGTCTTGGGGCGGCAGCGGTTGGCCGCTGGCTATCCAGCCTTGTGCGTCACGGGTAGCGCGGGAAAACTCTTCGCCAGGGTTCCACGCGGCAGTCAATCCAAGCCCGACCTTGTAATGATCGGCTGCCTGCAAGACGGTGCTCGCATTGCTGCGTTGTGTTATGTCGATCATCGCCCACGCGCAGGCCTCGGCATCAGCTAAGGCTTCGTGGTGGTTTTCGATGGGGTGCCCGGCCTCTTCGGCGACGAACGGCAGCGAATAGCTCGGCAGATCATAGGCCTTGCGCGAAAGCTTGACGGTGCATAGGTGGGCAATTTGCGGTACCGATAGCTCACTGGCTTCGGAAGCTGCCCGAATGACGCCCGAGTCGAAAGCCGAGTTGTGGGCTACGAGAACATCTGAACCGACAAATTCCAGCAGGTCGCCGAGCTTCTCGCCGACGCGTGGAGCGTTTGCGACCATATCCTCGGTGATGTGGTGAATCGAGACGTTGCGTGGGTCGAAATGATCGAAACCCTCCGGAGGCCGAAGCAACCACTGTTCGGTTTCGACGATACGTCCGGAACGGACCTTTACCAGGCCGACCGAGCAGGCCGAGCCGATAAATCCGTTTGCCGTTTCAAAATCTAGCGCTGTGAAGTCCAATGACACGCCTGCCAGTTTACTCCCTTTCCCTAAATCAACGTCATCGGTGTCCCCTCGACGGCAGCTTTCGACTACAGGGCTTCCTTCTGCCACCGCCTTACTTATCTCGGTAAAAACGTCCTTGACCTGCGTCTATTAAGAATCGATTCGATTCGCCGCAAAATAGGGAGAGCAAGACAGCTCACATGGGAAGGCACTGCAGTTTCAGCGGTTCGCACCGTAATGCTTCACGCATTCTGATGGCGTACCGCTCAACCTGCGCATTGCCAATTCCCCTTGCTGTCTCCGTTCGCCCAGAGTCCCTACAAGAACGCATCGTCCACACGACGGCAATCCCACTTCCGGGCTTAGCCAGCGAATGGCCCAGTGAGTTGCACCGAACACGGTATTGGTTGCTCGCGTCGCCTGCATGCCCGATATACGCAGTCGGTTACTGCCCGGGCGAGGGTGTGAAGAGCGACTCGTAGTAGCTGCTAAGTGCCGGGTAATAGTCCGGCTCGAACCGGATTTCATCGGCATTGGCACCGGAAACGGCTGCCACCAGCCGATCCAGGTAGTAATCCCATCCAGGACCCACCGAGCCGGCCATCGCCGGATCGAGCCCCGGCATTCTGAACACCAGCTGGCTGCCGTCCGTAACTTCCTCAATCGATAATTCCAACCGCCACATTTCCTCCCCCTCCCCGGTGCTGACGCTCAGAAGATAAGCAGCCCGGTCACAGCTCAGGATCTGGACTTTCTCGCGGGGCGTTCCTTCCTCGGCAGTCAAAGCCACTTCCACTGCCCCGCTGCGCGGGTCACCCTGCCAACTGCCGAACCACAAGGCAGTTCGATCCGAAGCAGCAAGGTAGGTCCAAAGTTCTGCGGCTGGCACCGTGAAAACTCTTCGCAGCTCCAATGCGCCATCGGGGGCGCGCGTTCCGGTCGGCAGGGCGTTCATGGCCACTCTCCTGATTCTCCCTGAGTCGCCGAGGTGGATCCTGTATCCGTTGGGCTCGACAGCAGTGTATGTAGGGTAGCAAGAAAGGCGCCATCCGTCAGTGGAGAAGAAACACCTTGCCATGCTCGCTCAAGGTCGAGAAATGATTTGTGGCTGTTCGGCGCATCCCTGCCTTGGCGGCCAGAGCCACCGCGGGAAAAGCGCTATTTCAAGCTCATCGATTGCTCAGCGGCGGAGCGCCCTATCGTTTGGCACAGCATTTCCCATCCAGGCATTGCCCCTTCCAAGGAGCACCATGGCTTCGCTTTCTCCCGAACGCCATGACATCTTGGGCCTGCTGGCGGAGGCATGTTTCTTCCCGAAGAATACGACCCGCGGGCTGAGCGATGATCAGGCTAGGCTTCGCCCCACGGCTAATGTGCTCTGCCTAGGAGGAATCACTTAGCACGTTACCGCCACTGAGGATTCCTGGGCGCGTTTTGTCGTCGAAGGCATGGTGGCCCAGTCGGTCAATGGCGGCAGATCAGACTCTGGCGGAAATCATTGTTGACTATGATGCCTGTACCGTCCGCACCGCGGTGGTCGTGGTGGCCACCGTTGCAGACTTTGCCCGGCGATTCGAGCTACCGCTGGCCCCATAGAACGAACCAGGTGTGAGCCTTCGCATGCGCTGGTCACTACTGCACATCGGTTCAGAGGCTTCGCAGCATGCCGGTCACCCCGACATCATCCGCGAGTCCAGCGACGGCGCGAAGTCAATGGGATAGGGGTCGCGCGCCGCCGCGTAGCAAAATACCCAAGAAGCGAGTGATTCGCTCCCTGGGTATCAGGCCGTTTAGCTTGCGGCTAGGCCACTGTTGCCTTACGCAAGGTCAGATACGAGCCGCCGGCCATCAGCACCGCTACGACGCCACCCCACAGGGTCACCCCGGCCGCAGTCCAAGTCAGCGCCCAGCTCCAGAAGTTGTCCCAAAAATCACTGAAGGTCATCAGCGCGGCAACTCCGAGGAGCGCAACTCCTAGCCCAATGAAGAAGACCACCATGCCGGTCGTCTTCCAGCGCATGTAGATCGTGGCGATCAGGAAGCCAATCATGAAGAGCAGTACCATCAGCACGAAATAGAAACCTACCTGGACCGCCGCGTTGTTGTCCGCGATCCATTCCAAGGCGAAGAACCGGGAATCCAGCCACCAACCACCGGTCGCCTTTTCCACCAGTCCCATCAGGTAGTAGAAGATCGATAGCGCCAGCGCGCAGGCCGAGAACAAGAGGACCGTTCCGAGATAGAAACTGCGTCGCGAGACACTCATGGCCTGAGAGAAGGGGAAGGTTAAGGTCAATGCCTGGATACCCAACGCCAAGAAATACCACATGGGCGCCTGAGCTCCGCCGCCATAAACGGCTCCTTCGGCTCCGGCTTCGCGGACTATCCAGAAGATCGCCAGCGAGAAAAGAAAAGAGCAGCCAAGAATCAACAGCGGGAGGCCAATAAAGACCCATTTGTTGATCAGTTGCATGCGCACTACCTTTATTACACGCTCCATTGCTTTGCCTCCTCTTCACCCTCGGGTGTAGCGCTTTGCACCGGCTGCCCTAGTGCAGTCCGTACGACCAGTTGCTGTAGTGAAACCGGGCTTAGATCAAGACCCAGCTCTCGCGCTTCGGTTTTCTGCCTCTCCGTCAGCCGCGCTCGGATGCTGATGCTCGCCAGCGTTCCCAGAGAATCTCGGTGGATGACCGGGTAGCCCTCGATAAACTCGTGCACCGTGCTCGCGTTGCCACTGACCGTCACCGCCGAACCTTGCAGGGATTCAGCATCACTGTCCATCACGATGCGACCGCCATCGATGATGATCACGTGTTCGAGGAGATTTGCGACCTCGTCAATCAGGTGGCTGGAGAGCACGATCGTGCGCGGGTAGAGCGAGAAATCTTCAACCAGCCGGTCGTAGAAGATCTGTCGAGCCACCGCATCCAGGCCCAGGTATGGCTCGTCGAAGAAGGTAATTTCGGCCCGCGACGCCAGTCCGATAATCACTCCAACGGCCGAAAGCTGGCCACGGGAGAGCTTCTTGATTTTGCGTTTGATCGGCAAGTTGAAGTCGGCAATCAGCTCCTGGGCTAGCGCCTCGTTCCAATTTTCGAAGAAGAGGGACGCTGCTTTGAACGCCTGAAAGACCTTGTACTCATCGGGGTACTTCTGCGATTCACGAATGAAGCAGATACGGGACAGCGTTGCATCATGCTCAAAAGGCGCGTGTCCGAAGATCTCGATCTCGCCGCTGCCGGGGTACCCCTGACCGGTGAGGATGGACATCAGGGTCGTCTTACCAGCGCCGTTGCGGCCGAGCAGACCGTAGATCTTGTTGGATTCCAGCTGCAGGGTAACGTCATCCAGCGCTTTGACGTCCTTGAACGTCTTGGTCAGCCGGCGCGCCGAGACTGCGATTTTCTCAGACATCACTCATACCTCCGTGGCTCGAATCCAGTGGATGTGCGGATTTGATCATGTCCATCAGCTCCTCGACACCGATGCCAAGCTTCCCCGCTTCGGCCGTCAGCGGTTGGACGTACAGGTCATTAAACTTCTGTCGACGCTTTTGCCTCAGCCGTTCCGGCGCGCCCTGTGCTACGAACATCCCGATCCCCCGTTTCTTATACAACAGCCCTTCTTCAACGAGCTTGTTAATTCCTTTGGCCGCAGTTGCCGGATTGATCCGGTAAAAGGCGGCGAATTCGTTGGTCGATGGCGCTTGGGCCTCTTCGGCAAGCACGCCGGCGAAAATGTCATTTTCGATCAGCTCAGCGATCTGCATGAAAATCGGTTTCGAATCATCGATCACGCCATGCACTTCCCCTCGTCAGTGGAACCAAATCTCCCAACAAGTTCATTGGTTCATTACTCATGTAACTAACCATAGAACCTGGCTGGGATTTACGCAATACCCTCGGCTTCCGGACACGAAAAAACCGGCCGGCTCTCCGCTTTTCCCATGTCGGGAAAATGCGGAGAACCGGCCGGTTCGCCAGAAGCCAGATGGCTATCTGCGCCAAGTCACGCTGTCGCTTATTTGACGGCTAATACCTTGCTGACCTCAGTGATAATCGCTGGCAGCAACTGCTTGAAGGCCTGGGCGCGATGCGAGATCGTGTTCTTTTCTTCTGCCGAGAACTGCGCCAGAGAACGGTTGGAATCTTTGGGCTGGAAGACCGGATCGTAGCCGAAGCCATGCTCGCCGGCACGCTCGCGGCGCAACCGGCCGACAAGTTTGCCGAGTTCCACATGCTGCGCACCGCTCGGTGTAGCCAGGGCCGCGGCGCAGACGAACGCGGCCCCGCGGTGCTCCTCGGCGATATCGCCGAGCTGCCCCAGCAGCAGGTCGATATTCGCCTCATCATCACCGTGCGCCCCGGACCAGCGAGCCGAGAAGATCCCTGGTGCACCGCCTAAGACCTCAACGCTTAATCCCGAATCGTCGGCCAGCGCGATCAGCCCGGTGGCGGCACTGATCTCCTTGGCCTTCTTCAGCGCATTGCCCTCGAAGGTGATCTGGTCTTCGACCGGGTCCGGGGCGCCGGCGGTGGCCGCGTCGATCACCTGGGTGTCAACATCCAGACCAGGCACCTGGCCGCGCAGCAGCTCGCGCAGTTCGCGCAGCTTGCCCTGGTTGCGTGAGGCTAGGACGAGAACTGCCTTGCTCATTTGGCGTTTCGCAGGGTCTCGGTCTGGATCTGGGCCAGCTCCGTGGTCCCGATCAAGGCAAGGTCCAGCAGTGCGTCGAGCTCTGCACGCTTAAACGGTGCGCCCTCCGCGGTGCCCTGCACCTCGACAAAGTCACCGGAACCGGTGACCACAACGTTCATGTCGGTCTCCGCGCGAACGTCCTCCTCATAAGGCAGGTCGAGCATCGGGGTTCCGTCGATGATGCCCACGGAGATCGCCGCGACAGAATCGGAAAGCACCTTCGCGTTGGCCTTCAGGATCCCCTCGCTGCGGGCCCATTCCAGTGCTTCGGCCAGCGCCACATAGGCGCCGGTGATCGCGGCGGTGCGGGTTCCGCCATCGGCCTGCAATACGTCGCAGTCGAGCACAATGGTATTTTCGCCCAGCTGCTTGGTGTCAACCACCGCGCGCAGCGAGCGGCCGATCAGCCGGGAAATCTCATGGGTGCGGCCCGACAGCTTGCCCTTGACCGCTTCGCGGGAGTTACGGGTGTTGGTGGCACGTGGAAGCATCGCGTATTCCGCGGTAACCCAACCGGTCCCCTCACCCTTGAGCCAGCGCGGCACGCCCTGAGTGAAAGAAGCGGTGCACAGCACGCGGGTATTTCCGAATTCGATCAGAGCCGATCCTTCGGCCTGGGTGGACCATCCACGGGTGATGGTGATGTCGCGAAGTTGCGCGGCGCTGCGGCCGTCGGCACGTAAAGTCATGCTTCCATCCTAACGAAAACACCCCGGCTTCCGGGTCTGTGACAGCACCAGATGCCAGGGTGTTTAGTCCAACAGGCAGCCAACCCTATTTGGCCGGCGGCCGGTGCTAGATCACCGGCTCTTCAACCTCGGCAGGTGCGGATTTTTTGGCCGGTACAACACGGTCAAAAAGCCAGGCAAAGACGAAGGTGTAGATCAAGAAGAACACCAGCAATCCGGCTTCCAGCACCAACGCTTCGAGCAGCGTAACCGAGAGGATCCAGGCGAGAATCGGCACAAGAATCAATACCAATCCGCCTTCAAAGCCGAGCGCGTGGACAATCCGGCGGGCCACGGTGCGCACCTGGGACTCCTGGCGCTGTTCCCATGCCTCGAACAGGGAGGTCCAGATGTAGTTCCAGATCAGGGCCACGACAGATGAAGCCACCGCGACAATGCCGGAATGCCCGCCGCCAAAACCCAAGAGGATCAAGGCCACGGAGGTCAGCACAATGGCGAAGAACTCATAGGAAAAGACGTAAATAATGCGCCGAAGAACCGAGGACACGAGGTACTCCTTAGAAGTAGTCCATAGGAAGTCCTTGCGGGTTCGCGTCCATGGTGCAGCTAATGATTTGCCCCGCGAAGCCTCAGCGGGGTGTGCTTTCCAAGCTAGCACGCGGCAATTCTGCTCGCTAGAGTTCGGTGAGTGAAATCACCGGCCTAGCTGGCTGGCCCCTCAGCCGCGCGGTGATTTCTGGTAGTCAGGGTGCGACGGGGTATTGGCTGCGAATCGCGCTCCGATTCCAGCTGTTCATCACGATGGCAAGCCAACTGATCGCGGAGACTTGCTCCGCGCTGAGCACCGCGGTGTCCTCGGCGCGCGACGGCGGCACCTCAAACTGCGTGACCTCTTCGGCCAAGGCCAGCGCCGCGGACTCCAACTCGCTGAAATATTGCGATTCCCACCACGCAGCCAGCACCGCCAAGCGGTCGGAACTCTCACCGAGTTTCAGCGCATCGCGAGTGTGCATTCGCAGGCAGAAGGCGCAACCGTTGAACTGCGAAACACGGATCTTGACCAGCTCACCCAGCATCGGGTCCAGGCCGCAGGCCGCCAGCGCCGCTTCGGCTGCGCATTCAACTCGATCAGGGCTCTTGGTAAGCCTCGGGATGTTGTTTGCCCAGATTTACGCCGTTTCGCGGTGCCGATGGCCTAGTTCGGTTTCTTCGTTGGGCTGCCGCGCTACTTCTTGCGCTTGAGCAGCGGGAACTTGCGGACCTTCTCATAGTTGATCTTCGGCAGCGAGCCGGTGCGGGACTTGAGGTAGTCGGTTCCGCGGTCGCCCTTGAACAGCGTCGGGTGCTTGTCCTCTTTCAGGGAGCCGGAGTAGACCCCATAGGTCACCCCGGAAATTGCCACGGCGATCCCGCGGTCATAAGTTTCCTTCGCCTCGTCGACGACCTTGTTGATATCGGTCCACACCGGAATGTGGGTCAGCAGCAGGCGCTCGGCACCCGCCTCGGCGGCCATCTGCCCGGCGCGCTTGCCGGTCAGATGCACTCCGTCGATCGCGTCGTCGCGGCCCTCCTCGAAGGCCGCTTCGCAGAGGAAGATATCCGAATCCCGGGCGGCATCCACCAGCCCCTGGCAGGTATCGGTATCCCCCGAGTAGGTCAGCACACTGGTCAGCAGTTCCCCGTCGGGGCCCGGTTCGCGGGCCTCCACGCGCAAGGCGTAGGACTCTTCGATGGGGTGGCGCACCGGGTAGGGGGTGATGGTGAATGGGCCGATATTCACCGGCTGCAGTGCGGTCCACTGGCGGAAGTCGTAGTCCTTGTGCATGGTGTCGCCCTCGGGCAGGCCGTAGGCGGTCTCGATCCGATTGGCGGTATCCGCCGGCCCGTGAACCAGCATTCTTTCGCGGTTCCAGCCGTTTGGATCCCAGCGGATGGCCACGTGCATGCCGCACAGGTCCATGCAGTGATCCGGGTGGAGATGGGAAATCATGATCCCATCGAGGTCCTTGATATCGGTATAGCGCTGCAGGACGCCCAGGGCACCGGAGCCAAGATCGAGCAGGATCTTCCAGTCGCGAGTGCCATCGAAGGCAGTGACCAGATAACAGGACGCCGGGGAGCTCGGGCCCGGGAACGACCCGGTGCACCCGATAATGGTCAGCTTCATTGCTTACTCGCTTTCGCCGCGGCAATCAGTTCCGGGGTTAGCCTGGTGATCGCACCGGTGGGATAGTGGGCGGCCACATGGTCCACATGGCGCACCTGCACTACTTCCGGTCCGAGGAATCGGCGAGCCAATACCCCAAAACTATCAGCGTTCCCGGTGGCAAGGAATTCGTGACGCGCCGCCAGCTGGTCCTCGCGTACCAATTCATGGGTCGTCAAGGCGCGGAATGCATCCTTCGCGGTCTCCTCGGCGCTGGAGACCAGGGTGACCGAATCCCCCATCACGTAGGAAATCACGCCGGTGAGCAGCGGATAGTGGGTGCAGCCCAGGATCAGCGTGTCCACCTCGGCGGCCTTCAGCGGGGCCAGGTATTCCTCGGCCTGCGCCAGCAGCTCGGCCCCGGCGGTAATCCCGGACTCCACGAATTCGACAAACCGCGGACAGGCCACCGCGTGCACCTGCAACGACGGAGCGGCGGCAAAGGCATCCTCATAGGCACGCGAGCCCACCGTCGCCTGGGTGCCGATCAGCCCGATCTTCCCATTCTTGGTCGCCGCGACCGCACGGCGCACCGCCGGCTGGATCACCTCGACCACCGGGATCCCGTAGCGCGCGGTATAGCGTTCGCGGGCATCGCGCAGCACCGCCGAGGAGGCCGAATTGCAGGCGATCACCAGCAGCTTCACCCCGGCGTCCACCAGCTCGTCCATTACACCCAGCGCATTGGCCCGCACCTGGGCGATCGGCAGCGGGCCGTAGGGCGAGTTTGCGGTGTCCCCCACGTAGATCAACGATTCGCCCGGCAGCTGGTCGATGATCGCGCGGGCCACGGTCAGTCCACCGACCCCGGAATCGAAGATCCCGATCGGGGTATTGGCATTTGGCGCGCTGAGCGGAGAACTGGCGAAGTAGGAGTTCATCGCCTAGCGCTCCGCATTCATCAGGGCCTGCATCAAGGTGTCCTGCACCCAGGAGACCAGGTTGTACACCAACCCCAGATACTCTTGGGGCGATTGCACGGCCGCGGCATCAACCAGCTGGGCGATGCGCTCCGAATCCGCCTCGTCGCGGATGTCCAGCCGCTCGGCGAGCACCAGGCGCACATCGTTCAACGCCCGCGCGAAGCGCTGGGCGGCCGGGATCTGGAGCACCAGCTTCTCGGTCTCCAGCAAGAGCTGGGCCTCGCGTAATAAAGAAGTCTTTTCGGCGATCAGATCCGCTTCGGTCAGCCGGCGGAATTCCGCGGCCACTGCCTTGTCCTCGCTGGCATCCGGAAGCAGCCGCTTGACCGCGGCGTCCGATGGTTCGGGAAGATCTGCGCTCTTCGGGCGCATCCCGGTCAGCGCGTAGAGCGGATCGATGTCGCCGGGCAGCTCGTGCACCGCCGCGCGCTCTTCGAGCACCGTGATCACGTCGCCGAAGAGTTCGCGCAGCAGTTTCCGTTCCGAGGCGTGCAGCGTACCGGTGATTCCGCGCGCGCCGGATTTAAAGGCCTTTGCCACGGGGTTCAGGCCTCCTGGGTCATGGTTGCCTGCAATCCGAAGCCGTGCATCGCATGCACGTCGGACTCGATCGCCTCCCGGGCGCCGCTGCGCACGACGCAAAAACCGTCGTTGTGCACCTGCAGCATCAGCTGTTCGGCGCGCTCGCGGGTGAAACCAAAATACGACTGGAACACATAGGAGACATAGCTCATCAGGTTCACCGGGTCGTTCCACACGATCAGGCGCCAGGCCTTATCCTGCGCCTTGAGGGCCTCGGGGTTCGTCATTACATCGGGCATAGCGGTCATAATTCCCATTTTACGCCCCATCTTGCCAGGAGACGCGGTGCGTTGTGAATATCACCGCAAGCGTGAGGCGTTATACAGTAAAGGCCGGTCCATCCACTTTTCGATCAGGAGCACCACATGCTCACCAGCCTTTTTACCGATCACTACGAGCTGACCATGCTGCAGGCGGCCCTCGCCTCCGGCGCCGCTCACCGCCCCTCGGTGTTCGAAGCCTTCTCGCGCCGGCTGCCCGAGGGACGACGCTACGGCGTGGTCGCTGGCACCGGGCGCCTGCTCGAAGGCCTCAAAGACTTCCACTTCGACGAGACGCAGCTGCGCTTCCTCGCCGATACCAAGGTGGTGAACAAGCAAACCCTGGACTACCTGGAGAATTTCAGGTTCACCGGCGACATCACCGGCTACGCCGAGGGCGAGCTCTACTTCCCGCACTCCCCGATCCTCACCGTGCAGTCCACCTTCGCCGAGGCCTGCGTGATCGAAACCTACATCCTCTCGATCCTGAACCACGATTCGGCCATCGCCTCGGCCGCCTCGCGCATGATCGCCTCGGCCGGCACCCGTCCGTGCATCGAGATGGGCTCCCGGCGCACCCACGAGGAATCCGCGGTGGCCGCCGCCCGCGCCGCGATCATCGCCGGATTCGATTCGACCTCCAATCTGGAGGCCGGTGCACGCTACGGCATCAAGACGGTGGGCACCTCCGCGCACTCCTTCACCCTGCTGCACGACACCGAAGAGCAGGCCTTCGCCGCGCAGATCCAGTCGCTGGGCAAAGACACCACGCTGCTGGTGGACACCTACGAGGTGGAGGCCGGGGTGCGCACCGCGGTCAAGGTGGCCGGCCCCGAGCTCGGCGGGGTGCGCCTGGACTCCGGCGACCTGGTCCAGCAGGCCGGCTGGGTGCGCGAGCTGCTCGACGACCTGGGCAACTGGAACACCAAGATCACCGTCACCTCGGATCTGGACGAATACGCGATCGCGGCCCTGGGCAGCGCACCGGTGGATTCCTACGGCGTGGGCACCGCCCTGGTCACCGGCTCCGGGCACCCGACCGCCTCGATGGTCTACAAGCTCGTCGCCCGGCAGGATTCGGCCGGCAGCTGGATTCCGGTGGCGAAGGCCTCGGCGAACAAGGCGAGCGTAGGCGGGCGCAAGCACGCGGTCCGCCAGCTCAACGATCGCAACCGTGCCACCGCGGAGATCGTCTCGCTCGAGGAGTACAGCACCGGCGGGCCCGAGCGCCAGCTTTCGGTGCCCTTCGTCACCGCGGGCCGGATCGATGAGTCCTTCATCGGCGCGGCCGGCGTGGAAAAGGCCCGGGCGCGCCACCACGCCTCGATCCAGGAAATGCCCGGGGTGGCACGCAAGCTCCAGCGCGGCGAGCCGGTCATCCCGACGATCATCCGCGAGGACTGAGCGCCGAGGCAGTATTATGGTTAAAACCCTATTCACTCGCAATGATTAGGAGCAAAACATGACTCGAGCCCTGCTAGTTGTCGATGTCCAACCGGATTTCTGCGAAGGCGGCCCGCTGGCCGTGGCCGGCGGCAACGCCGTCGCTGCCGCGATCGCCGAGGATGTGATGGCCCGCCGCGAGTCCTACAGCGCGATCATCACCACCCAGGATTGGCATATCGATCCGGGAGCCCACTTTTCCGAGGCCCCGGACTTCGCCGACTCCTGGCCGGTGCACTGCGTCGCCGGCACCGAAGGCGCGGAGCTGCACCCAAGCATCGCCGCGCTGGAAGTCGACGCGCACTTCGCCAAAGGCCGCTTCACCGCCGCCTACTCGGGGTTCGAGGCCCGGGTCCTGGATCCGGGCGCGGCGCCCGAGGACGAGTCCGGCGCCCTGCTCGGTCACTGGTTGCGCGAGCGCGGCATCACCACGGTGGATATCGTGGGCATCGCCACCGATCACTGCGTGCGCGCCACCGCGCTGGATGCCGCCCGCGCCGGATTCAGCACCACCGTGCTCGCCCCGCTGACCGCGGCGGTGAGCCCGGAGAATCTGCCCGCGGTCTACACCCAGCTGCGCGAGGCCGGAGCCATCGTGCTCACCTTGGGGTTGGAACCGGTCAGCCCCGCGCCCTGAACATTCGTTAGACGCCAACGGCGCCCCGCATGATGCGGGGCGCCGTTGCACGTTCGCCGGCCCTATTTGCGCCCGACGAACCAGTCCTGCAGCTTGTCGATGCGCGCCTGCAGCTGGTCCGCGGTTGCCTGGGGCACCGCCGGACCGCCGCACACGCTGCGCAGCTTGTTGTGCACCTGCCCATGCGGCACGCCGGTGCGCGAGGCCCAGGCCGAAACGTTCTTCGACAGCTTCGAGCGCAGGTCCATCATCCGCCGGTGGTCGCTGACCGGTTCGGGCTTCGTGGCCCCGCGCGAAATCTGCTTGTTCTGCTGCTCGCGCAGCAGCGCGGACACCTGCTCGGTGTCCAGCAGACCGGGAATCCCGAGGAAGCCGAGCTCCTCATCGCTGCCCAGCTCCGCACCGGTGCCGAATTCGCCGCCATCGAAGAGCACCCGGTCGAAGGAGGCCTGGGAGTTCAGCGCCTCGAATTTGGCCTTGTTCAGCTCGTCGCTGGCTTTCTCTTCGCGATTCGCTTCTTCGAGGAACGCGTCGTCCAGGCCGTCTTCGAGCTTCTCCCCTTCGCGGTCCAGCGCGTGGTCGCGTTCGATCTCCATCTCGTTGGCCAGCGCCATCAGCACCGGCACCGAGGGCAGGAACACGCTGGCGACCTCGCCGCGCTTGCGGCTACGCACAAAACGCCCGACGGCCTGCGCGAAGAACAGCGGGGTCGAGGTGGAAGTGGCATACACGCCCACGCACAGCCGGGGCACGTCCACGCCCTCGGACACCATGCGCACCGCGACCATCCAGCGCGAATCCGAGGCGGCAAAATCGTCGATCTTCTGCGAGGCCTTCGGGTCATCGGAGAGGATCGTGGTGACTTTCTCGCCGCTGATCGCCTCCAGCTGGGTGGCATAACCGCGCGCATCCTCGTGATCGGTGGCGATCACCAGGGCACCGGCGTCCTTCACGGTGCGCCGCACCTCGGAAAGCCGGCGATCCGCCGCACGCAGCACCGAAGGAATCCAATCCCCGTGCGGGTCCAAGGCGGTGCGCCAGGCATGCGCGGTGACATCCTTGGTGAATCCGGCGCCGAGCTCGGCTTCCATCTCCTCGCCCGCCGCGGTACGCCAACGCATCGCCCCGGAATAGGCCATGAACAGCACCGGGCGCACCACGTGGTCTGCCAGCGCCTTGCCATAGCCGTAGGTGTAATCCGCCTTCGAGCGACGGATGCCATCGCCCTCGTCCGCATACTGCACAAACGGAATCGGCGCCGCGTCCGAACGGAACGGCGTACCGGTCAGCGCGAGGCGGCGGGTGGCCGGCTCGAAGGCCTCGCGAATGCCGTCTCCCCAGGAGAGCGCGTCACCTGCGTGGTGCACCTCGTCCATCACGACCAGCGTGCGCGCACCTTCGGTTTTCGCCCGGTGCACCGCTGGCTTCTGCGCCACCTGCGCATAGGTCACCACGACGCCCAAGTAGTGCGAGCCGTGCCGCCCATCAGAGTTCTTGTAGTTCGGATCCAGCGCAATTCCCACACGTGCCGCGGCATCGGCCCACTGCTTTTTCAGGTGGTCCGTGGGCGCGACGACGATCATCCGGTTGATCTTGCCCGAATCCACCAGCACCTTCGCCAGGCGCAGCGCGAAGGTAGTTTTACCCGCGCCGGGGGTCGCCACGGCCATGAAGTCCCGTGGTTCGGCGTCAAAGTATTTTGCCAGCGCCTCGGCCTGCCAGGCGCGAAGCTTCGGCCCGGTCCCCCAGGCCGCCCGTTCCGGGTACGCCGGAGGGAGCTTGTCTTCCAGCGGAAGCTTGTCACCAAAATCAAAAAGTGTCTCGGTCATTTACCTTTTCCCGATGGTTCCTGCTGGTTGTCCCGCTACTTAACCCATCATGGATTCGTAGATTTCCTTGCATTCGGGGCAGACCGGGAACTTCTTCGGGTCACGGCCCGGCGTCCATACCTTGCCGCACAGCGCGATCACCGGCTCGCCGGACAGCGCCGACTCCATGATCTTTTCCTTCTGCACATAGTGCGCAAAGCGCTCATGATCGCCGGCTTCGACACTTTGATTCGTGTCAGTGCGCTCGATCGTTGATGTTCCACCACGGGTTTCTTCAGACTGTTCCACCATGCCACCAATTCTAGTACGCCAACGCCGGGCACGGCACCCTCGGCGATGGGAGCTTATCCACATTGCCTTCCCCTTGACTCGCCTGCCGCCCCGGCAGGACGCGCATGAATACCCGCGCAACCAGCACCTTTATCCTCCTCCGCCGCCGCCCTGCCCCTCCGGGCTCAGCGCATTTCAAACCTCCGATGCCACCGGGTGTGTCTGCCTTATCCACAGTCGGCCCCACCCCCTGTGTCATCCGCGCAACCGCGCGCATACTCGACTCATGAACACCACCGCCCATGAGGATGCCCTCACCGAATTGCATGCGACGCTCACCGAGCTGACCGCAGCTACCAGTGAGCCGGAAAACCTCAGCGGTGAAACCCTGCGCACTCTCTCCAACGCCGGCGCAGCCCTGTTCACTTTCCTGCGCAAACACCTTTCCACCACCACCGATCCTCGCCTCGCTCTGGAACTAGCCACCACCGGCCAGAGGCTCGAAGACGAAGCAGCCCGGATGCGCGTCACCGCCGCAGACCGACTGGCCGCCACCAACGCCCACACCCTGCACGAGACAGAACTGGACAAACTCCGCGCTGAACCGCCAGACACCACCCGCGAGGCGATCCGCTGCCCGGGCAAAGCCAGCTTCCAAACCCCCGCAGCGCTGCTCTCCTCCTGGATACGCATCCCCTTCGCTGATGCGAACAAGCTCATCAACGACGCGAGCGACCTCATTGGCCGACGAGACATGGCAGGCAACCAAGTCCCACCGCGCTTCACCCACCTGGCCACCCTGTTCGCCACCCCGGACCCGGCGCTTCATCCGGCTGTGGTGCGGGAGACCAGCCAGAAACTAGCAAAACGCGAACCAAAAGACCTGACCTTTGACGGTGCGGCCACCGAACCGACCCTGTTCCATGCCGATGGGCGCCCGGTCGAAGAACATGCAGCCACTCTGCTCTCCGCCGGACAAAGTGTGTCTGAAACCAACAAACAAGTTAACGAGCTGATCACCAGTGTGAGTACCACCGAAGGGACCTCAACCGGATCCTCGCTGCAGCGTGGGTTCTATGCGTTGCCGGTGAAAAACTCGTTGAGCCGTGAATTCTTGCTCCGGGTCTCCACTGTGGAAGGTGAATTATTTGATTCGTTGATTGCGAAGTCCAACAATTCACGCACCCGTGCCGGCGCGCAGGCTCGCATCAACCGGCCACCGGTGGACACTAGGGCCCCCGAGCAGGCTTCCAGCCCGGATTCTGCAGCCAGCGAACCCGAGCTTGCAGTGGAGCCAGAAACAGAAGCGCTAGCACCTGAGCAGACTGCAACACCTGAAACGGGATACCCGGACTTCCTACCCGAGGGCGTCGGCAACGAAGCGAAATGGGAACCAGAAACCCCAGAAACCGTGGCCACCGTCCCCGAACGCGCACTGAACGCCCTCATGGACATCCTCACCATGCTCCCCAACGGCACCGGGGAGGGAAGCTCACGGATCAGGCCCGAAATCCTCGTCCATTTGAAGCTCGAAGATTTGCATGATCTCGCCGCAGGCAATGCCCGCACCGCGCACGGGGTGCATTTGCCACCCGGGGATTTGAGACGGCTCTTATGCCAAGCGGACATCATCCCCGCGGTGTTCAATTCGAAGAGCGAACTGCTCGATTACGGCCGAGCTCAGCGGCTGGTCCCGGAGAAACTTAAACGCGCCGTGCTGGCGCGTGATCGGGGGTGTATTGTGCCTGGATGCACCGAGCCGCCTGAGAAGATCGAATTCCACCATATTCTGGCCTACTGGTTGGGCGGGGAGACGAAGCTGAGCAATCTCGGCGGCCTCTGCCGCGGCGCACATATGGACGCGGATTCGGGGCGGATCAAGATCGTGATGGTCGACGGGTTGCCGCACGTGATTATGCCCAAGCATATCGATCCGCTGCAGTTGCCACGGCGTAATGCTTACTGGGACTAACCACGTATCGACTCTGCCCTCCGCCGCCCCACGCTAATCAAGCGCCCGAGCACAAAAACGCCCGTATCAGTCGAACCAGATTTCTGCGGTTCAAATGATACGGGCGTTGCAGTGTTGACTGTCTAGCGGTTGACCAGCACCGCTTGCATCAGCTCCGGCTGACGCGCGTCCATGGTCTTGCCACCAATCTTGATCCCAAGGAACAGCATGATGGAACCGGTGATCAGGCCGACCGCGACGGTAATGTATCCGGCCAGCATCGATTGGGTCACCCAACCGAAGATATATGGCACCAGCGTTGGAATCAGCAGCACACCCATGATGCCAAAGGTGGCCAGCTGAGTCAGCGCCACGCGGGCACCATTGCCTGGCGGAGTCTTCATCGGATTGTCCCCCGGCAGCGGCACCGCGTAGGTGTATCGCGCCGAAGCGATCGAGGCGACGCCCAACGCAATCAGGAACGCTCCTAAGGACATTCCCAAATCGCCGGGAATACGCCACGGCTGACCGATCAGCGCTGCCGGCAAAACTGCGGCCAGGACCAGCGGCACGATGACCAGTGCGAAGCACGCCAGCACGCGGCCCAAACGATCGTCCTTGCCCGTCACACCGGTGAGCACATGCAACGCAAAAGCGGTGTTGTCATAGGAGACATCCGCGGAGATCGAGAATCCCATCAGAATGCCGATCAACGGACCGAGCAGCAGCATCATGGAGTAGTTTCCCGTGGTTCCGCTGGCAAAGTAAAAGATGATCGGGAGCATCGGCACCATGATCACGCTCAACGCATAGCGCGGGTCTTTGAACCAATAGGTCAGGGCGCGCGCGGCCACCGCACCGCTGGGCGTGGCCGGGGTGATTTTGAAGAACCCCAATCCCTTCGCGCTCGATGCACGCTGCGCGGCCGGCGGAGTCACCGTGGCCTTGCCGGTGGCTCGGGTCAGCAAGAGATACAGCCCGGCCAGGTAGACCAGCGCCAATGCGAGGTGCAGTCCCAACGCCGCGAACTGACCGGTGGCAAAGTCATTTGGTACGGCTGCAAAGGCACCGAGCGGGGTGAACGCAAGGACCTTGGTGGCGGGGATCAGCAGGTCGAAGATCGATTCGACGTTGGTGGCGATCGTGGTGATGATCGGGCCCAGGCTGATCAACAGCAAGAACAGCACGCCGAAAGACAGCTCGCGGAAACGGCGCTTGGCGCGCAGCGCGGTGGCCATGATCGTCAGGTACTGGCAGAGCAGAATCGCCATCACCCAGGTGCCGATCGCGCAGAGCAGCCCAACGATGAGCGTCAATGGATCCAGTCGCCAGATCGTGGAAAAGCCCAGCACCGCAAGCATCGTCAGAATGGCCGGAACCGAGATGAATCCGGCGAGGATCAGCCCGCGGGCCAAGGTCTTGGCCTCGATGCCGAAGTGGACGAAGCGCTGTGGCTCCAGGGTCAGGTCCACACCGGTGATCATCGGCGGGACCACGGCCCAACCAAGCACAATCACCGAACCGACCAGCACGCTCACCCAGCCGCGCGCCTCTAAGTTATCGGCGCTAAACCACATGGCCAGCGACAGCATCACCACCATGCCCAGCGCGTAAAGCCCACCGAAGATCACGCCCGCCAGCTGCCACGGGCTGCGCTTGAAGCCGTTGGCCAGTAGCCGCAGCTTCAGCTTTAGGATGTACGCAACCATGACAGCCCTTCACTCGTGCCACGGCCGCCGACCAGATCGACGAAGCGGTCCTCCAAGGACATTCCGTCGCGTACCTCGTCCACCGTGCCCGAGGCCTTGAGCACGCCGCCGTCGATGACCGCAACATGCGAGCACATGCGCTGGACCAGGTCCATCACGTGCGAAGAAACGATCACGGTGCCGCCGAAGGCGACGTAGTCGTTGAGGATGTCGCGGATATTCGCCGCGGAGACCGGGTCCACCGCTTCGAAGGGCTCATCGAGCACCAGCAGTTTCGGCGAGTGGATCATCGCGGTCGCCAGCGAAATCTTCTTGGTCATACCCGCGGAGTAGTCCACGACGAGCTTGTCTCCATCCGCGCTCAAATCCATCACGCGCAGCAGGTCTTCGGTGCGCGTGGTGACCTCCTCGCGGTCCATGCCGCGCAGCAGGCCGGCGTAGGTCACCAGCTGCCGGCCGGTCAGCCGGTCGAATTGTCGCACCCCGTCGGCAAGCACTCCCAGGGTCCGCTTGGCGGTGTGCGGCTCCGCCCAGATGTCCACCCCATTGACCAGCGCGCTGCCCTGATCCGGGCGCAGCAATCCGGTCGCCATTGAAAGCATCGTCGTTTTGCCTGCGCCATTGGGGCCAACTAGTCCGTAAAAGGACTTGGCGGGCACCTGGAGGCTGACATTGTTCACCGCAACCTTGTCACCAAATTGCTTGGCAAGGTTCCTTATTTCGAGCGCCATGCTATTCATGTGTCGAGAATATCAACCTGCCAAGTCAAGACGCATCATCCTTTGGAGTTAATCTCGCAGCCCAGGCCCGTGGTAGAAGCATTCAGGCAAAATAAAACGGCCCACTTTCATCGCCTGAGCAATGAAAGTGGGCCGCCATGGGCTGCGGATGCTTAGAACAGCACGCGGGCCAGCTTCTGGCGCGATGCGGCCACACGCGGATCCGCGTTGCCGATCACCGCGTAGAGCTCGATCAGCCTGCGGCGGATCCGTTCGCGGTCTTCATCGGCCAACCGCGAGATCAGCGAAACCAGCCGGGCGAAGGCGTCTTCCACATGTCCGCCGACCAGGTCCAAATCCGCGACGTTCAGCTGCGCGGTGAGATCATCCGGGTTCTCTGCCGCGGCGGCTCGCGCCTCGTTCAGTTCCAGGCTCTGCGTGCGGGAGAGCAAACGCACCTGGTAGACGCCGACCTGGGCGTCCTGATCGTTGGGCTTTTCGTTGAGCGCTTCAAGGTAGGCGGCCTCGGCGGCGGCGTAGTCACCGGCTTCGATCGCATCCACCGCCTTTTGGTGCAGCGGCGGCAATGGCTGCTCTTCGCTTCCACCGGAGAAGGCCGGAACGCTCCCGGCCAAGCCCTGCTGCACACCCAGTTCGGCCAGCTGGTTGAGCACCTGGTCGATCTGCTCGGCAGCTGCCGGGCCTTGGAAGAGCGGGACCGGCTGGCCGTTGACCAGCGCGATCACCATCGGGATCTGCTCCGCCTTGAACGCTTGGGCGATATTCGGGTACTTCTCCGCGTCCACCAGGCCGAGCACCATCTTGCCGGCGCGGCGATCCACGAGGGTTTTCAGCGCGGTGTCGAGGTCTGCGGAGACCTGCACGCGGGGCGAACCCAGGGACACGATCGCCGGCACCTGCTGGGAGAGCCCGACAAACTGCTGGAATGCCGCCTCGTCCAGGGTCAGCGTCCAGCTAGCCGCCGCGCCGGGTGCGTTCTCCTCGGTGGCCTGCGGGCCATTGGCGGCCAGGGAGCCTAAATCGATGGCTCCGCGAGCCGAGGGAATATGTGGTTCGGTCATTAGTTCTCCTCCGCCTGCTTGACGCTCAGCAACACTACCTCGCTGGCGACTAGCTGAATCTTGTCGTCATTGCCGGACGCTGGGATGTACATCATCACCGGTTCGGCGTACGTGATCTCTACGTTACCGGTAGAGGTGCTCGATCCAAGCAACTTCTTGGTCAGCTCGTCGGCGCTCTCCAGCGGATCTGCATCCTCGGTGCGCTCGAATACTGCCTTCTGGTTCAGCCGGCCGGTGACGATCGCGCCGCCATCGGGGGTGGAAATCACCTGCGTGTCATTCTTGGTGACCGAGCGCGAGTACTTCACATTCGCCTCGTTGGCTTCTTCCTTTTCCTTCTTCTGCCCCGAGTGGATCGCCTTGATGAATTCGGATTCCGCAAAGTTGCCCTTGTGCTTGGACTTCTCGTTGGTCAACACGTCCGCCAGCTGGTCGAGCGCCTCTTCCGGCTTGACCTTCAGCCCTTCGGCGTTGTTGCCCAGCTGCTGGATCGAGGGGTCGCCCACCGCGATGCCCGGGAAGGTCGAGTTCGGCAGCATCTGCGCGGCGAAGCTGACCTTGTAGTTATCGCGAGCGCTGTCCTGCTTCAGGGTCAACGCCATCGGCAAGGTGGCCGGATCCGAGTCCTTTGCGGTCACCACGGAGATCACGCGCGGAAATTTTGCCTCGGAGCTATTCGGCACGGCGGCCGAGCGAATCACCGCGGTCTTCAGCGCCAGCGGCTTGGCGATCTCGATGTCGTCGTTCAGGATGTCGTAGCGCTTGGTGCGCAGGTCCTTGAAGGCACCGGAAGCGCGGGCATCCAGGTCCTTCTTCGTGTTCTTCTCGTCGGCCTTGCCGATCTGCTTCTCCACGTCGCCCAGGATCCGCTGCAGCTGCTCCTCGGTGAGCACCGGGTAGCTATCCGGTTCGGCTTCCGCGGACGTCGATTCTTCGGCAGGCTTCGAGTCGTCGGCGGGCTTGGATTCCTCGGCCGGCTCGGATTCCTCGGATTTCGCGGAGTCCGAGGCCTTGGCCGATTCGGCTGGCTGGTCTTCCGAGGGTGCCATCGGCACGCTGACTCCGCCCACGGCCAACGCGAGCACCGCGGCCATGGCCAGCGAGTTCTGCGTGGTCGAGCCGCCCTTGGTGCCCGGGGACGCCGCTTCGGCGCGGCGTGCAGGCTTGGAAGGCTTGATTACGCGCATCAGCAGCAGGGCCACACCGAAGACGAGCAGCAGCGCGCCGATGATGATCAGCGGCAGCGCCCATGGCATGGCATCGTCGTTGGCGTAGGTGACCGAAATATCGGTTGGCGCCGCCTTGGTGCCATCGGCGGCCAGCAGCAGCGACCAGTCGCCGTCATCCGGCGCGGTCCAGCGGTAGGTCATTGTGCCATCGGCCTTCTGCGAGTCGAAGAACAGGTCATCGCCAGCCGGGTTCGGGGTCTTCTTCTCCCCGTCGAGCAGTTCGGCGACCAGCTGGTGGTTTTCGCGGTCCACTCCGGTCAGCTCCACATGGGAGGCGTCGTCGACCCACGCCTCGACGTCGTAGCTGCGCGCCAGCGAGGCGGTGAATTCGCCCTCTGCGCTGATCACCAGCTCCACCGGTTCGGCGTTGGCGTTCTGCACCGACGGTTGGATAACCGTCAGCGGTGCCTCGGATTCAAATTCTGGCATGCTTGCGGTGACCGTTTCGGGCGGAGCCCAAAAGGTCTTCTGTCCGATCCCTACCACCAGGGCAACGGCCCCAAGCAGGATCGCGATCACGGAGATAACTTTTCGCACGACTTCACCTATTCGCCAACGGTCACAGCTGTTCTTTCACAAGTCTAACGAGTCCACCGCCCCAATGGTTCCGCGGGCTACCTGTGAAGTGACTCAAATGACCATGTCGGAGTGTCATAGAGCACTTTCAGAACCCATTCCGGCGGTATGCTCGGTGCCATGGAGAGTAATCAGCCGCCCAATGAGCTTCCGGACCCGGCGACTAACCCCGCGCATCCTTCCGCCACCGGGCCGGCCGCCGGGCGGCGCGAACCGGGTTCCGCCGAGCCCGATTCCCCCACCGCGCAGTGGGCCCGCCGGCTTGCCGCCAAGGTGAACGCACTACTCAAATCCCCGCGGCGCCCCAATGCGTTCGGTGAACTCCCCGATGCCACCGATCAGGAGGCCCCCGAGCCGATTCCCGCCCTGCACCCGATCTCCATGGGTTTTTTGGGCACCATTGGCGTGGGATTGGCGCTGGCCGGCTACTACCTGCTGACCAATGTCGGCTCGCTGATCACCTGGATTTCGATCGCCTTGTTCATAGCCCTGGGACTTGACCCGGTGGTGCGGTTCCTGATGCGCCGCGGGTTGAACCGGCCGCTGGCGGTCACCTCCACGATGGTCGGGCTGCTGGCGATCTTCGCGGGGTTCATGGCGCTGATCATCCCGACCCTGGTCACCCAGATCACCCAATTCATCTCCCGCGCCCCGGAAATCACCGACAACTTCCTCAATAGCCAATGGGTCAGGCAGATCGATGCGCAGTATGCGCTCTCGGCGCGCGTTAATACCGAGGTGCAGCGCTTCTTCGGCGATTCCGGCGCGGTCACCAATGTGTTCGGCGGCGTGCTGGGCGTCTCGCAGACGGTGGCCCAGTCGATGTTCGGGGTGCTCATCGTGCTGGTGCTGGCGATCTACTTCCTCGCCTCACTGCCGGGCATGATGTCGTTTTCGATGCGCCTGGTTCCGCGCTCCAAGCGGGTGCGCGCCAGCGAAATCGCCACCCGCATCACCCGCTCGGTGGGCAACTACGTCATGGGCCAGGCCTCGGTGGCGGTGCTCAACGCGCTCGTGGCGCTGGCGCTGATGACCCTGCTGGAGGTCCCCTTCGCGGCGTTGCTGACCTTGCTGGTCGCGATGCTGGCCTTCATTCCGCTGGTCGGCGCGGTGATCGCCGGGGTGCTGGTCACCCTGGTCACGCTCACCCTGGGCTGGCAGACGGCGCTGATCTACGCGGTCTGCTACTTCGGCTACCTGCAGCTGGAGGCCTACTTCGTCTCCCCGCGCATTATGAACAAGGCCGTCGCGGTGCCCGGGGCCGTCGCGGTGATCTCGGTGATCGCCGGCGGCACGCTGGTGGGGATCACCGGGGCACTGATGGCCATCCCGGTCGCCGCCTCGGCGATGATCCTGCTGCGCGAGGTGTTCATCGCCCGCCAGGACCGGCTCTAGTAGCGGTAGGAGCGCGATTCCCAGCAGTTCGGATGCCAGTGCCGGCGATTCGCGGCGGCCGCATCGTCCCCGGACCAATGATCGGCCCGCCAGGTCACCAGGTGCGCCACGCCCGGGGTGATCATTCGGTGGCAGCCCGGGCAGGTGTAGGTTTTCACCGCGTTCAGCGGAGACACCTTGCGCACATGCCATTGGCCGTCCGGGGCGTCCTGCAGGCGCACCACCCCATAGCGGGCACGCTGCATCCAATCTTCGTCATTGCCCTGGGGCGCGTTGGACCGCGACCGAGCATTCGGTGCGGATCCTGGTTTGCGGCGCGGGCGGTTCGAACGTGGCATGCCTTTAATCATGCCGTATCGCGCACCGGCGGCACGAACCGGTAAAGTGGGTCGGGTGCGTTTAGTGGTTGCAAAGTGTTCAGTAGATTACGAGGGCCGTCTTCGAGCCCACCTCCCCCTAGCTACCCGGCTGATCATGGTCAAGGCCGATGGTTCGGTGCTGATCCATTCGGACGGCGGCAGTTACAAGCCGTTGAACTGGATGAATCCGCCGCTGGTATTGCGTGAGGCGAGTCCCGATGAGGACGCCGCCGCCCTCGGCGCGCTCAGCGTCTGGCATGTGACCAGCGCGAAGACCGATGACAAGTTGACCATCAGCTTCCATTCGATCGAGCACGATTCGGCTCATGAGCTCGGCGTGGACCCGGGGCTGATCAAGGACGGCGTGGAGGCCGATCTGCAGCGCCTGCTGGCGGAGCAGATCGGGCTGCTCGGCGACGGGCACCGGCTGGTGCGCCGCGAATACATGACCGCCATCGGCCCGGTGGACATCCTGGCACGCGACGCCTCCGGCGCCGCAGTGGCGGTGGAACTCAAGCGCCGCGGCGACATCGATGGTGTCGAGCAGCTCACCCGCTACCTGGAGCTGCTCAACCGCGATCCGCTGCTCAAACCGGTAACCGGCGTGTTCGCCGCGCAGCAGATCAAGCCGCAGGCGCGCACCCTGGCCGAGGACCGCGGGATCCGCTGCCTGACCCTGGATTACGATGCAATGCGCGGAGTCGATGACTCTGCGGGCAGACTCTTCTAAGCTAGGTACATGAATACCGCTTCGCGTTACGCCATTTTCGCCACTCTCGTCTCCGATGGACAGGAAGTCAGCGATGGTGTGCTGGCCATCGAGGACGATCGAATCCGTTTCGCGGGCAACCGCGACGACTGGCTCGCCCTGCCCGAGGCGGAAGAATTCACCGACTATCCGGTGCCCGAAGGCACCATCCTGATCCCCGGGCTGATCGATCTGCACTGCCACGGGGCCCTCGGCGCCGATTTCGCCGCCCCGGAACACGGGCAGGTCACCGACGCCCTGGAGTACCTGCACCGCGCCGGCACTACCACCCTGCTCGCCTCGCTGGTCACCGCCGAGCAGGGCGAAATGACTCGGGCGGCAGAAATTCTGGCCGAGTTCGCCGAGGCGGGCCAGATCGCCGGCATCCACGCCGAAGGCCCGTTCCTGTCTGCGGCGCGCTGCGGGGCGCAAGATCCGCGCTACCTCACCGACCCGGATCCCGGATTCGTCGAGGAGCTCGTGGCCGCCAGCCGCGGTCAGCTGCGCACCATGACCTACGCCCCGGAGCTGGCCGGCTGCGAGGAGCTGATCGAGCAGCTCGTGATCCTCGGCGTCGTGCCCTCCCTGGGCCACACGAATGCCAGCGCCGAGGTCACCGCCGCCTCCCTGCGCTACGCCCGCGACCAGCTGAGCAACGCCGGGGTGGACGGCTTCACCGAGAAGCCCACCGTCACCCACCTGTTCAACGGCATGCCTCCGCTGCATCACCGGGAGCCCGGTCCGGTGGCCGCCTGCCTGGAGGAGGCCTCGCGCGGGAACGCCTTCGTGGAACTCATCGCCGATGATGTGCATCTGTCCCCCGATACGGTCCGCCTGGTATTCAACCTGATCGGCGGGCGCCATGTGGTGCTGGTCAGCGATTCGATGGCCGCCACGGGGCTCAGCGACGGGCACTACTCGCTGGGCCCGGCGCAGGTTGAGGTCAAGGACTCGCAGGCCCGCCTGGCCGACGGTTCGCTGGCCGGAGGCACCGCCACCCTGCTAGAGGTGCTGCGCTGCACGGTCGACGCGGGCATCCCGCTGACCCGGGCGATCGAGTCCGCCACCTCCATCCCCGCCGCACTGATCGGCCTGGCCGACGAGGTCGGCAGCCTGCACTATGGCTTCTGCGCCGATGTGGTGATGCTGGATCCGAAGCTGCAGCTGCAGCAGGTGATTCGCAACGGGCAGGTCCTCTAGCCCGCACCCGGTTTAAACAGCGCATCCCGCCGTGTCCACCCAATGGGTGGAAGCGGCGGGATGCGCTTTTTGCGGTGCTGGCTCAGATTTGCCAACTACCGGCGATCGGCCCGGCTTCAAGCCAGGCGGAGAAGCCCGTGTAGTCGCGGTAGTCCATCGCCAGCAGCTGCTCGTCGCCCGATTGGGTGAGCTGCACGATGACGAACCCCGGAGGAATCTGCATCGCTTCATCCTCGCTGGGCCGACGCCACCCGTTCATCTCCAGTCCGCGGCGCTGCAGCACGTAGCTGGGCACCGGGGAGACAGAGAAAAACCGCAACAGGTCCAGATGTCCCCCGCCGTAGCGGCCGATCGCCATCATCCAGCGGCCCTTGGGCGTGCGGATGGAGGCGTCGAAGGTGCCCAGGGTGCGCCGCAATTGAATGCGGCGCACCCCCATGGCACCAAAGAACAACACGATGCAGGTTAGTACCAGCAGCGCTATCAGAACTGGTGCGGTTATCTCGATCAATTCAATGCCTACGCTGCGGTACCAATCACAGCGTTATCGGCGACGATCACTACGCGATCCGAATCGACGGAGCAGAAGCCACCGTCGATCTGCACCGAGAAGCGCGCTTCGGAAACTGGATCGATTTCCAAATCCCCAGCGGCAAGCACCGACAGCATCGGGACGTGACCGGGCAGAACGCCGATCTCGCCGTCAACCGAACGTGCTTTGACCAGCTTCGCTGCGCCGGACCACACGAAGTGGTCCGCCGCGACGATTTCGACCTGAAGCTCGGCCATAATTAGCTGGCCTTCTGGATTTCGGCCCACTGGCGCTCGACGTCATCAAGACCGCCGATGTTGAAGAACGCCTGCTCTGCGATGTGGTCCAGGTCGCCATCGCAAATGGCCGTGAAGCCTTCGATGGTGTCCTTGATTTCAACGGTCGAACCCTCAACACCGGTGAACTGCTTTGCGGTGTAGGTGTTCTGCGAGAGGAACTGCTGGATACGGCGTGCACGCGACACGACGATCTTGTCCTCTTCGCCCAGTTCGTCAATGCCGAGGATCGCGATGATGTCCTGCAGTTCCTTGTTCTTCTGCAAAATAGCCTTCACGCGGATGGCAGTGTCGTAGTGAGCCTGACCAATGTACTGCGGATCCAGGATTCGCGAGGTCGAGGTCAACGGATCGATCGCCGGGTACAGGCCACGCGACGCGATTTCACGCGACAGTTCGGTGGTTGCATCCAAGTGAGCGAAGGTTGCAGCTGGAGCCGGGTCGGTGTAGTCATCGGCCGGGACGTAAACAGCCTGCATCGAGGTGATCGAGCGACCCTTCGTCGAGGTGATGCGTTCCTGCAGCAGGCCCATCTCATCGGCCAAGTTCGGCTGGTAACCCACGGCCGAAGGCATGCGGCCCAACAGGGTCGACACCTCGGAACCGGCCTGGGTAAAGCGGAAGATGTTGTCGATGAACAGCAGCACGTCCTGGTTCTGCACATCGCGGAAGTACTCCGCCATGGTCAGTGCCGACAGCGCCACGCGCAAACGAGTTCCAGGTGGCTCATCCATCTGGCCGAACACCAGGGCGGTGTCCTTCAGAACGTTGGCTTCTTCCATTTCGACCCAGAGGTCGTTGCCTTCACGGGTGCGCTCGCCCACACCGGCGAATACCGAGGTACCGCCGAAGTTACGTGCCACACGGGTGATCATTTCCTGGATCAGCACGGTCTTACCCACACCTGCACCACCGAACAGACCAATCTTGCCACCCTTGATGTAAGGGGTGAGAAGGTCGATCGACTTGATGCCGGTTTCCAGCATCTCGGTCGAGCCCTCAAGGTCTGCGAACTTAGGTGGCTGGCGGTGGATTGGCCAGCGCTCGGTGACCTGGATCTCCGAGTTGTCAACGTCCAGGGCTTCGCCCAAAACGTTGAAGATGTGGCCCTTGACGCCGTCGCCAACAGGGACGGAAATCGAAGCGCCGGTGTCGATTACCTGGGTACCGCGTACCAGGCCGTCAGTGGCCTGGAGGGATACCGCGCGGACCATGTTGTCACCGAGGTGCTGGCTGGTCTCGAAGGTAATGGTCTTGGTTACACCGGCGAGGGTTAGCTCGGCGGTGAGGGCGTTGTAGATTGAAGGCAGTGCATCGGCAGGGAACTCGACGTCCACGACCGGGCCAATCACGCGGGCAATACGACCGGTGGCCCCTGCGGTAACCTGCTCGTTGAGTTGGGCAGTCATCTTTCTCACTTCTTGTCTGGTCGGAGTAATTCGGAAACTAGCTGTTCAGCGCGTCAGCGCCGGCAATAATTTCCGAAAGCTCCTGGGTGATTTCAGCCTGACGGGCATTGTTGAGCAATCGCTTGTACTTCTTGATTAGTTCGCCAGCATTGTCGCCAGCAGCCTTCATCGCACGCTGACGAGCAGCGAGCTCCGAGGCTGCGGACTGCAGCTGGGCGTTGAACAATCGCGAATCGATGTACCGCGGAAGCAGCGCGTCAAGCACTTCCTCCGGCGATGGCTCAAATTCGTACAGTGGCAACAACTCGTCGGTTGGCGTCTCGGTCTCATCCTCGACTACCTCCAACGGCAACAGACGGATGACCGTCGGTTCCTGCGTGACCATCGACTTGAACTGGGTGTATACGACGTGGATCTCCTCCACACCGCCCTGCTCGTAATCGGTAGCGAAGTCCTCTAGGAGGATTTCGCGCAGCTCGCGTGCGGTTTCGAAACGCGGGGAATCGGTGTCCCCGGTCCACACTCGGGCGTACTCGCGCGAACGGAAATCGAAGTAAGCCTGAGCCTTGCGGCCGACCAAATAGGTCTTGACTTCCTTGCCTTCCTCACGCAGGAGTTCCACGAGATGCTCTGCCTGCTTCAGAACGCTGGCGGAGTAGGACCCGGCGAGGCCTCGGTCCGACGTCATAACCAAGACCGCGGCGCGGCGAACTTGCGCCGGCTCGGTGGTCAATGGGTGATCGACATCGGCCTGGGACGCGACGGCGGTTACTGCACGGGTAATCGCATTGGCATACGGCAGTGAAGCCGAAACACGCGCACGTGCCTTGCCGATGCGGGATGCAGCGATCAGTTCCATCGCCTTGAAGATCTTGCGCATCGACGAAGTCGAACCGATCTTCTGGCGGTAGACCCGAATCTGGGCTCCCATGTGTGTCCTTTCCTTATTCCTTACGATCGGGGCGTGGCGCCGCTAGCAGCGCCCCACCCCTGCGTAAAGAAAATGTCAGCGCTTCTGCTTGACGATCTTTTCCTGGTCGACGGACTCGGCGTTCAGAGCGTCATGCTCTTCGTGGCCGGCTGCAACCAGCTGGTCATCGCCTTCACCGAAGAAGCCAGCCTTGAAGTCGACTACGGCAGCCTTCATGGCTTCCACGGTCTCGTTCTCCAGCTTGCCAGTCTGGCCGATAACGGTCAGCACCTGAGTGCGGTGACGCAGGTAATCGATGAACTCGGTCTCGAAGCGGCGAACGTCTTCCACTGGAACATCGTCCAGGTAGCCGTTGGTGCCGGCCCAAACCGATACAACCTGATCTTCCACGGGGTACGGCTGGTACTGGCCCTGCTTGAGCAGTTCCATCAGACGTGCACCACGGGTGAGCTGCTGCTTGGAAGCGGCATCCAGGTCCGAAGCGAACATGGCGAAGGCCGCCATGTCGCGGTACTGGGCCAATTCGAGCTTCAGCGTACCGGAGACCTTCTTCATGGCCTTGACCTGTGCCGAACCACCCACGCGGGATACGGAGATACCCACGTCGACGGCCGGACGCTGGTTGGCGTTGAACAGGTCCGACTGCAAGAAGATCTGACCATCGGTGATCGAGATCACGTTGGTCGGGATGAACGCGCCCACGTCGTTTGCCTTGGTCTCGATGATCGGCAGACCGGTCATCGAACCTGCACCGAGTTCGTCGGAGAGCTTGGCACAACGCTCAAGCAGGCGGGAGTGTAGGTAGAACACGTCGCCCGGGTAGGCTTCGCGTCCTGGTGGACGGCGCAGCAACAGCGACACGGCGCGGTATGCTTCGGCCTGCTTGGACAGATCGTCAAAGACGACCAGCACGTGCTTGCCACCGTACATCCAGTGCTGGCCGATGGCCGAGCCTGCGTATGGGGCGAGGTACTTGAAGCCAGCTGGGTCGGATGCCGGGGAGGCCACGATGGTGGTGTACTCCAAAGCGCCCGCCTCTTCGAGGGTCTGACGTACGGCAGCGATGGTCGATGCCTTCTGTCCAACCGCTACGTAGATGCAGCGAACCTGCTTGGTCTCATCCCCGGTGGCCCAGTTGGCGCGCTGGTTCAAGATGGTGTCAACCGCGATAGCGGTCTTACCGGTCTGGCGGTCACCAATGATCAGCTGACGCTGGCCACGGCCGATCGGGATCATGGCGTCGATAGCCTTCAGACCGGTCTGCATTGGCTCGTGCACGCTCTTGCGCTCGGTGACGCCTGGTGCCTGGAGTTCCAGTGCACGGCGGCTCTCGGCCTCGATTGGGCCCAGGTTATCCATTGGCTCACCCAATGGGTCAACCACGCGGCCCAGGAAGGCGTCGCCTACTGGAACCGAAAGGATCTCGCCGGTGCGCTCAACCTTCTGGCCCTCTTCGATGCCGGTGAAGTCACCAAGCACGACAACACCGATTTCGCGGGTGTCTAGGTTCTGGGCCAGGCCCAGAGTTCCGTCTTCGAACTTGAGCAACTCGTTGGCCATGACGGAAGGAAGACCCTCCACCTTGGCGATGCCGTCGCTCGCGCTGACGACGCGTCCCACCTCGGTACGCTCTGCCTTACCCGGTTCGTAGGAAGTAGCGAACTCGTTTAGGGCATTACGGACGTCGTCGGCATTGATGGTCAAATCGGCCATCTGCAGTCCCTGCTCTCCTAAATTGTGATCCGTAGAAAAAGATTACGAATCGAATATGAATGAAGTCTGTTGTGGTCCTGGTTAGCTAGGACTTCGGTGCGGGGATCGCTCCCCCACCGAAAATTCCTAGCTAGCCAGTGCGCGGCGCAAATCGGCCACGCGTGATGCCACGGAAGCGTCGACAACTTCGTCGCCAACCTTGACCACCAAACCGCCGACCAACTTTGGGTCGATGGAGGTGTTGAGGTTCAGCTCGCGAGCGTAGAACTTGTTCAAGCCCTGCTGAAGTCGCTGAAGCTGAGTCTCGGAAAGCTGGACAGAGCTGGTCACCGTAGCGATCCAGCGCTGCTGGCGCTTGGCCACCAACTCAACGAAACGTTCCACCAAGGCCATTGGCTTAAGCCCACGAGGAGCTGCCACCGCTTGCTGGATCAATACCTTCGAGGTTCGCGACGCGTTAGGCACGAGCTTGAGCGCCAGGGCGCTCTTTGCTTCGGCTGGGGCCTGCGCCTCATCCAACGCACGCTGTAGTTCATGGTTAGAACGAACTACCTCGATGAAGGAGAACAGATCCTGCTCCAGCTTGGCCAGCCCCGAAGCGCCGTCCTGCTGCTCTGCCACCGCGGTTACCGCGGTGACGGCCAGCGTTTCGAGCGCATCGCTAATGTCGCGTTCCGAGCTCCAGCGGTACGAAGCCAGCTCTGCGACGATTGCTTCGGCGTCAGCCGAAACCTTTCCGTGCAGCAGCTGGGCCAGAAGGCCTGCCTTAGCGGCAGCTTCACGTGCTGGATCAGTCAATGCGCGGCGAAGACCGGCATTTGCATCCAGTACTTCCAGGACCGCGAACAGATCCTTCGGCAGATCAACAGATGCCTGCGCCAGCTTTGGTTCCAAGAACTCCAAGGCCTTTGCCAATGACTCGCTCGATACACTTGCCATTAGTTCGATGCACCTGCATTCTGCTGAGCTTCCAAATCGGTCAGGAACGAATTAACCACGCGCTGTGCACGGGTATCGTCCTGCAGAGCTTCGTCAACAATCTTGCTTGCAAGCTCGGTGGCCAAAGAGCCAACATCGCTGCGAAGCGAAGCAAGGGCGCTGGTGCGCTCTGCTTCGATCTGACGCTGAGCCTGCTCGGTGATACGAGTAGCCTCATCGGTTGCTTTGGTCTTCAGATCGGCAAGGATCTGTGCACCTTCACTACGTGCTTCCTCACGGATGCGGTTAGCTTCGGTGCGCGCTTCCAGAAGCTGGGCCTTGTACTGAGCCAAGGTCTCCTCTGCTTCTTTCTGAGCGGCCTCAGCCTTCTCAAGTCCACCTTCGATCGCGGTGACGCGATCTTCATAGGACTGCTCGAACTTCGGAGCAATCACCTTGATGACGATGAAGAGCAATACCGCGAAGCCAACGCCCGTGACGAGAATCTCCCACGGGTTCGGCAACAGCGGGTTAACCGATTCGCCCGCAGCGAGGATGAATTCAGTGCTGTTCATTCTCACTATTCCTATCTACTAGTTTCCGCATGTGTGTACGCCTCGCAACAGTGGCGAGGCCACTACTACAGTCGCGAAAAGACTAGGCGCCGATAACGAAAGCGAAAACCAGGCCCAAAATTGCAAGTGCTTCGGCAAGTGCGAAGCCAAGCATTGCGATTGGCTGCAGGATGCGCTGAGCTTCTGGCTGGCGTGCAACACCATTGATGTAAGCAGCGAAGATCAAGCCCACGCCAATTGCCGAACCGATTGCAGCCAGGCCGTAGCCGATCATATTCAGGGAGCCATGCAACATGTGATTATGTTCCTTTCAAGATACCGGACTTTTGCCGGTAGGTTGTGAGGTATTCCTTGAGCGACTCAAGGAAGATCTTTAGTGGTTAGAAGAAGTGTTGGCCTTAGTGGGCGTCGGCTTCAATTGCACCCTGGAGGTAGATCGCGGTGAGCAAGGCGAAAACGAACGCCTGCAGCACCATGATCAGCAGTTCCAGGAAGTACATTGCGACCGATCCGAGGATGACCAAGATGCCAAGACCATTCATAGCCAAGGAATCCTGAACAACGATCAGGTGACGTGCGCCGACAGCTGCCAGCATCACGATCATGTGACCAGCCAGCATCGTTGCCATCAAACGCAGCGAGTGCGTCAGTGGGCGAACGATGAAGTTAGAGATGATTTCCAGTGGAATCATCAGTGGCATGATCCAGCCCGGAACACCGGATGGAACGACGGCCAACTTGAAGTAGCGAATACCATGATTCTTCAAACCCACGGCAATCCAGGTGCCGTAGATGATGATGGCCATCGCGTATGCAGAACCAGCGTGTGAGAACGATGGAATCTGCAGGAACGGAATTGCTCCGAAGAGGTTGTTCAGCAGGACGAAGAAGAAGGTCGCGAACAGCAGAGGAATCCAAGGACGGAAGTTCTTCTCACCAATGATGTCGCGGCCAATTCCGTTACGCACGAAGGCGTAGCCGGACTCGGCGAGGTACTGCGTCTTGCTTGGAACCAGCTTCGGGTTCTTGATGGCCGCGGTGAAGAACCAAGTAATGAGCACGATCGAAAGTACGATCATGAGCATCTGCTTGCCGAAACCGGTGCCGTACTCAACCATCCAAGGGAAAATATCTGGGAGGTGGGTATCGGATACGGATGGCGGAATGAATCCGCCTTCTTCTGAGGCCATTGGGAGCGCAAACGCGAACAACGCGCTGTCCTCTCTGCAGTAACGGTCACGGGCAAAAGGCGGTGACTGGCGGTAACTGCCTCTCACCTTGTGAAGAAAAAATCAAACGGGTTCCATCAGCGCTTCTGCATAGCACATCGACGTTGATGAAGTGCCACCCTCAGGATCCCCTGAAGATGTCTTTCGGAGACGGCCCCTCGCATTTAAACGAATTGCCGAAAATGACCCGTAGTAAGCCTATCAAACTCACAGCTCACCCATGACATAAACGTCGCGGGCTAAATGTCTATGACTCGTTGTAGATGGCAAGGCGCGTCTTCATGAAGGCGCGAACCTCGCCGACCTGCCAGGCAACGAGTGAGACCGCAGCTGCGAGCACGAATCCCTGACGGTTGACCCATTCGGGCAACCCCAGGTTCAACAGCACGAAGGCAATGCCAAATACCTTGATGACGAATGTTCCCAGAAACGCGGGCATCGCCCACGTGCTGCGGATTCGTCCGGCAGCCTCAGCAATCAAGATGCTGACGGCGAAGAAGCCGATCACTAAGCCGGCGGCAAACGCCCCGGAAAGTGCATATCGCAAATCAGCAAGCAGCCACGAAATCAGGAAAAATGCGGCCGTTGCGATCAACGAGTACAGCAAGGAGATACCAAGAATTGGCAGCCAGATGGACTTCGGAGCGGCAGAGGCGGTTATGCGGTCAGAACGTGAATTCATCTCCGCATCCTCCTCTGTTCACTTTCGACGATCCATCGGGCACCGGATGATGCTGATGATACTCATTTCCCCCGCGCGGTTATTGCCCGCGTGGGAGATGATCCATCATGAATTCTACACGAGATAGAAACTGCTTGGGTTCTGGTTACTTCCCAAGCTTGGCTCGAAGGTTGGCGAAACGTACCGAGACCAGCGGCCACCAGGTGAGCAAGGCGGCTCCGATAACCAGAATCACGATGACCGGAATCAGGATGACCAGGGGTATGAAGGCGATCGATACGACCGTAGCGGCCACCAGCGCCGCCCAGATGTAGAGCAACACCACACTTTTGCGCACCGAATGGCCCTGGGAGAGCATGCGGTGGTGGATGTGCTTGGAGTCCGGGGAGAAGGGCGAGCGCTTGTTGAGCAGGCGGCGCACCACCGAAAGGCTCAGATCGAGCACCGGCAGGAAGACGATCACCATCGGCAGCACCATCGGCATGTAGGCAGGCACATTGCGGAAACGATGCGCATCTAGCCCCTGCACGTCGCCGGTGACCGCGATGGCCGAAACCGACAGGATCAGCCCGATGGTCAGCACCCCGGTCTCCCCCATGAAGATGTTCGCCGGGTTGAAATTATGTGGCAGGAATCCCACACATGCACCGAGTAACAGAGCGCAAAGCAGCGCGCCGACATTCGCGTAGTCATCGGCGCTCACATGCGTGGCCAGGATGTAGGAGTAGAGGAAGAAGGTGGCCGCACCAATAGCGGCCAGACCCGCGGCGAGCCCGTCGAGCCCGTCGGAGAAGTTGATGGCGTTCATGGTCAGCACGACCAGGAACACCGTCAGGGCGCCCTGCGCCCAGGGCTCCTCGATCCGCCAGGTGCCAACCGGCAGCGAGCGGATGAGGATGCCGTGTCCGGCGATCACCGCGCCGATGGCCACCTGGCCTGCCGCCTTGTAGTACCAGCGCAGGTCGCCCACGTCATCCCACAGCCCGAGCAGCGCGATCATCACCAGGGCGATGGCGATGCCGCGGATGGTCAGGCCGTTTTCGAAGACCCCGGCGAAGAAGCTGAAGTGGCTGGCCAGCCAGAGCCCGGCGCCGAAGGCGATCATGATGGCCAGCCCGCCGAATTTCACGATCGGCGCGTGGTGCTGGTCGCGTTCGCGCACCATTTGGCTGCGGGTGAAGCGGTGGCCGATCGAACGGATGATCGGGGTCAGCAAAAAGGAGGTGGCGAAGCTGAACGCGATCAGCAGAACGTAGCTTCTCATGCGTCCTGGCTCGGAGCTTGGGGCTCCTCCACATCCATGATGTTCGGGACCACGACGCGCAGTTCGCCGATGTCGATGGCGCCGGCGCGGACCACGCGGAGGGTCTCACCGGTGGCGTCGACGATGGTCGAAGGCAGGGTGGCGCCGCCATCTGAGCTGCCACGCGCGCCGCCGTCGAGGTACACGTCCACGCTCTCGCCGAGCTGCGCGATCGCTTCTTCCACGGTGGTGGCCGCCGGCTGGCCGGTGCGGTTGGCCGAGGAGACGGCCAGCGGTCCGGTGGCGCCGAGCAGTTCCAGCGCGGTGTCGTCGTTGGGCACGCGCAGCGCGACGGTGCCGCGGGTCTCCCCCAGATCCCAGGTCAGCGACGGCTGTGCCTGCAGGATGAGGGTCAGTGCGCCGGGCCAGAAGGCCTCGGCGAGCTTGCGGGCTTCATCGGGGATATCCCGGGCGAGCCCGTCCATGGTGGCGACCTGGGCGATCAGCACCGGAGGCGGCATATTGCGCGAGCGGCCCTTGGAGGCCATCAGCATGGCGACGCCCTGCGGGCTGAAGGCGTCGGCTCCGATCCCGTAGACGGTGTCGGTGGGTAGCACGATGCAGCGCTTCTCGCCGAGGGTTTCCTTGGCTGCGCTGATCGCTGCGGCGCGCTGCTCTGCGTTGCTGACATCAAATGTTGTGCTCACGGGTTTATTCTTTCATGCGGTCGGTGGATAACGGGGCAAGGCCGCTGGTGGCTCGTGCCCGTCCGGTGAGATCCTGGTGCCCGGTGACCGCCTCGAAACCCAGTGCGGCGAGCATCGCGGCGGCGCTTTCGGCTTGCACCTCCGCGTGTTCCATCACGTACATGCCACCCGGGCGCAGCAGGCGCAGGGCTTCGGCGGAAACCGCCCGCGGGATCTGCAGCCCGTCGCTGCCCAGCCCGTACAGCGCCATCTGCGGGTCGTGCTCACGCACCTCGGCCTCGCGCGGGATGGCGTTCGGCGGGATGTACGGCGGGTTCGAAATCACCAGGTCGATGGTTCCGTGCAGAGCTGCGGGCAGCCGTGCCGCGTCCTGGTGCAGGACGTGCACGCCCAGCGGTTCGCAGTTCGCCCGGGTATAGCCGATCGCCTCGGCGGAGAGTTCCACCGCCCATACGGTGGATGCGGGCAGTTCGGTGGCCAGCGCGGCGGCGATCGCCCCGGACCCGGAGCACAGGTCTACACAACGTGAACCTTGTAGCGAACCGAGGAAATCCAGGCCCACCTGCACCACCGACTCGGTTTCCGGACGCGGGGAGAACACCCCGGGCCCGACCTTTAGGGTCAGGTAGCGGAAATGGCCTTCGCCGGTCAGGTGCTGCAGCGGGATGCGCCGCGCCCGTCGGGCTACAAGGTCCAGATATTGTGCGTACTGTGCCTCGTCGAGGTTCTCCCCGCGCAGCTCACGCAATTTGAGCTCGGCACGGCTGTCCCCGGTGACGAAGCACAGCAAGAGGTCGGCATCGACGCCGGGGCTTGGCACCCCGGCGCCGGAGAGAACCGCGGCGGCGTCCCGCCGCACGGTATTGAGCTGCTCCACGCTATGGCTCTTTGCCGCTTAGCGTTCGCCCAGCGCCGCCAGGCGCTCTTCTTCATCGAGCTGGATGCAGGATTCGATCACCGGAGCCAACTCGCCGTCCATCACCGCGTCCAGGTTGTACGCCTTGTAGCCGGTGCGGTGGTCCGCGACGCGGTTTTCCGGGTAGTTGTAGGTGCGGATGCGCTCGGAACGGTCCATGGTGCGGATCTGGCTGGCGCGCACCGCCGAGTTCTCCTCGTCGATGATGGCCTGCTGGTGGGCCAGCAGGCGCGAGCGCAGCACGCGCATCGCGGCTTCACGGTTCTGGATCTGCGACTTCTCGTTCTGCATGGCAACCACGATTCCGGTGGGGATGTGGGTCAGGCGCACCGCGGAGTCGGTGGTGTTCACGGACTGCCCGCCGGGGCCGGAAGAACGGTACACGTCGACCTTCAGATCGTTCGCGTGGATGTCCACCTCTTCGGGCTCGTCCACCTCGGGCAGCACCAGCACGCCGGCGGCCGAGGTGTGGATGCGGCCCTGGGATTCGGTCTGCGGGACGCGCTGCACACGGTGCACCCCGCCCTCGAACTTCAGCTGCGCGTAAACGCCTTCGGCCGGGTCGTTCGACTTGCCCTTGATCGCCACCTGGGCATCCTTGTAGCCGCCCAGATCGGACTCGTTGAAGGAGATCATCTCCACCTTCCAGCCCTTGTGCTCGGCGAAGCGGGTGTACATGCGCAGCAGGTCCGCGGCGAACAGGGCCGCCTCGTCGCCGCCTTCGCCCCCCTTGACCTCCAGGATCACGTCGCGCGCGTCGTTCGGGTCGCGCGGGATCAGCAGGCGGCGCAGCTTCTCCTCCAGCTCGGGCAGGTCCGCCTTGAGGGTTTCGACCTCTTCGGCGAACTCCGGATCCTCATCGGCCATTTCCTGCGCGGCTTCCAGATCCTCGGTGGCCTGCTTCCACTTGTTGTACGCGTCGACGATGCCCTTGAGCTGAGCCGAACGTCGTCCGAGCTTGCGGGCCTTGGCCTGGTCGGCGTAGACCGCTGGGTCTGAAAGCTCCGCCTGAATCGCGGCGTGCTCCTCAAGTAGCGTCTTGACGGATTCAAACATGTTGGCTGTTCTTCCTGTTATGCGTTGCCCGGCTCACGGATCGTGCGTCGCGCGCTGTAGTCAAAGTCTATGTCGTGTGACGCGCCGATGGCGTCCAGGCGGTCGGCGTGAAATGCCAACTGCCTGGACGCCATGGCGGTCAGGGGTGCTAATCCTTGTTGGGAGTGGTCTTATTGACCAGCATCAAGAATTCGGCGTTCGATTCGGTTTCGCGAATCTTGCCGGTGAGCACCTCGAGGGCCTGCTGCGGATCGATGCCCGAGAGCATCCGGCGCAGACGCCACATGATGCGCACCTCTTCGGCGCTCATCAGCTGCTCTTCGCGGCGAGTGGAGGACTCGTTGACGTCGACCGCCGGGAAGATGCGCTTGTCGGCGAGCTTGCGCGAAAGGCGCAGCTCCATGTTGCCGGTGCCCTTGAACTCCTCGAAGATGACCTCGTCCATCTTGGACCCGGTCTCCACCAGCGCGGTAGCCAGAATGGTCAGCGAGCCGCCGTTCTCGATATTGCGGGCGGCACCGAAGAAGCGCTTCGGCGGGTACAGCGCGGCCGAATCCACACCGCCGGACAGGATACGTCCGGAGGCCGGAGCAGCCAGGTTGTACGCACGGCCCAGACGGGTCATCGAGTCAAGCAAGACCACGACGTCCATGCCCATTTCCACCAGGCGCTTGGCGCGCTCGATGGCGAGCTCTGCGACGGTGGTGTGGTCATCTGCCGGGCGGTCGAAGGTGGAGGCGATGACCTCACCCTTCACGGTGCGCTGCATGTCGGTGACTTCTTCGGGACGCTCATCAACGAGCACCATCATCAGGTGCACTTCTGGGTTGTTGATGGTGATCGCGTTCGCGATGGCCTGCAGGATCAGCGTCTTGCCGGCCTTTGGAGGCGAGACGATCAGGCCACGCTGGCCCTTGCCGATCGGGGCGACCAGATCGATCACACGTGGGCCGACCAGCTTCGGATCGGTTTCCAGGCGCAGGCGCTCGGTCGGGTACAGCGGAACGAGCTTGTTGAACTCGACGCGCTCCTTGTTGTCTTCGGGCTTCTTGCCGTTCACCGAAGTCAGCTGCACCAGGGCGTTGAACTTCTGGCGCGGGTTCGGGGTTTCGCCATCGCGTGGAGCGCGGACCGCACCGACGATCGCGTCACCCTTGCGCAGGTTGTACTTCTTGACCTGGCCCAGCGTGACGTAGATGTCGTTCTGGCCCGGCAGGTAACCGGAGGTGCGGACGAACGCGTAGTTCTCCAGCACGTCCAGGATGCCAGCCACCGGCAGCAAGACATCGTCTTCGCTCAGCTGTGGCTCGTCCAGGTCATCACGGCGGTTGCGGCGGTTGCGGTTGTTCCGGTCGTTGCGATCATTGCGGTCGCTACGATCATTGCGGTCGTTACGATCGCTGCGGTCGTTGCGATCGTTGCGATCCCCGCGGTTACGTTCGCGGCGGTTGCGGTTGCGTTCGCTGCGCTCGGCATTGCGGTCGTTGCGATCGTTGGAACGCTCATTGCGGTCCTCGGAGTCGTTTGCGCCCTGCTCGTCGTTGCGCTCGTTGTTGCGGTCGCTATTGCGGTCGTTGTTGCGCTCACGCCGGTCATTGCGGTCGTTGCCGCGCTCTTCGCGATCGTTGCGGTTGTTGCCGCGCTCTTCACGATCGTTGCGGTTGTTGCCGCGCTCTTCACGATCGGTGTCGGCCTCGCTGCGCTCAGCGCGCTCGCCACGATCGGCGTTGCGCTCGCGACGATTGGAATTGCGTTCGCGGCGGTTGCCGCGTTCGCGCCGCTCTTCGCGGGCCTCTGGCTGGTTTTCGCCCTCGGCGGCCGGGGCCGATGCGCCAGCATCTGCTTTGGCTTCCGCAGCGGTTTCGGTGTTCTCCGCGGCGACCGGTTCGGCCTTGGCACGCGAGTTGCGTCGCTGGCGCGGAGCCTGCGTCTGCTCGGCCTTCGCGGCCGGAGCCTGCTCGGCCGCTGGCTGAGGAGTTTCGCCGCCTTCGGCTGCCGGAGCGGTGACCTTGCCCGAATCGGTGACGCGACGCGAGGTGCGACGTGCCCGCACAGGCTTTTCTGTCTGCTCGGTCTTCGGCTCTGCAGCAGCCGGAGCTGCCGCCTGGGTCGAAGCCTCGCCCTGAGCTGGCGCCTCGGCCTCGGCCTTAGGTGCGCGACGACCGCGCGGGGCCTTGGCCGCTGCCTTCTTCGCAGGAGCCTTTTCCGCGGTTTCGCTCTGCTCCTTGGCCGGAGCCTTAGCTGCCTTGGCGGATTCCTTGCCGGTTTCCTTGGAAGCTACAGAGCCACCGCGCTGATGATCGCCAATGGATTTCACCAGATCGGCCTTGCGCATGCGCGATCCGCCGGTAATACCTAGCTGGGAGGCCAGCTGCTGGAGCTGGGTCATCTTCAAAGAGGCCAGGCCGGCGCTCTTGGTTTCGGAAGTCTTGGTGTCCACGCCTTCGTTGAGGCTTGTGGTTTCGGTCACGAAAGTTCCTTCTGACTCGTAGGATGGGCTGGTTCAAGCAACCCACTGTGCCGTATGTATAGGCGTCACGACCGAGATTCGATGGTCATCACGCCATCCAGGCCGCTCACGCTAAAAGATTGTGTAAGGCAAACGCTGGACTTAAAAGGTTGATATCTCGACGGCACGAGGAGTGCACAAACGTGGGATATCAGAGGTGCTGCGAACTGCAGAAAAGATCCGGAACGGCTGGACGAACGAAAGTACGGTAAACCGATTTCGCCCGATCAACACTGGCCAAGTGGATTCACTACTGCGCAATGCGCTCAGCAATCCGGTCTGCCGTGAGTGTTACAGCACTTCTACTGTAACACCGTTCTTGGCCAGTTCGGGCACTTTAATGCTCCACGACACCGAAGATCCTGTGGCGAATGACTCGATTACCGCGCGGGCGGCCTGCAGCTGGGCCTCATCGGAGACCAAGGTCAAGATCGTGGGACCGGCCCCGGAGACCACCGCGGCCAGAGAATTCCCGCGCAAGGCGCGCAGCAGCGCGGCGCTTTCGGGCATGGCCACCGCCCGGTAGTCCTGGTGCAGGTAGTCCCGGGTGCCGCCGAGCAGCTGGCTTGGGTCATTGCTCAGCGCGTGGATGAGCAGCGCGGCGCTGGCGGAATTCGCCGAGGCCTGCGCGTGGTCGATCTGCGCGGGCAGCACTCCGCGGGCGGCCTCGGTGGAAAGCCCATTCGAGGGCACGGCGAGCACCGCGCGCACCGCCGGATGCAGCGGCACGGCCACGGTGCTGAAGCTACCTGCCGCATCGGTGGTGGAAATGCTCAACCCCCCGTACACGGCCGGGGCCACGTTATCCGGGTGCCCCTCCCAGGCGGCGGCGGCCTGGAAAATGGCGTCGATCCCGCCGCGCGCTTCTTCCGGGAGCAAGGCGTCGGCGGCGGCGAAGGCGGCAACGATGGCCGCGGCGGAGGAGCCCATGCCGCGGGCATGCTCGATATTGTTCTCCGCGTTCAGCTCGATGCCCACCGGAGCGAAACCGCGCGCCTTCCAGTAGCCGTGCATCTGCGCGATGATCAGGTGCGACTCGTCCGTGGGCAGCGTGTCGGCGCCCTGCCCGGTGAGCGTCACGGAGCTCTGCTCGGCCGTGCGGATTTCGAGGCGGTCACGGTATTCCAGCGCCAGGCCCAGCGAGTCGAAGCCCGGGCCGAGGTTTGCACTGGTGGCCGGCGGGGCCACGATGAGGTGCTGGCCCAGGGCGATCTGCTGCGTCATGGTTCCTTCGAGAAGTTCGGGGTTCATCGGCGTATCAATCTTGGCTCGGATAGTGCTCGGCCCGCCGCATCGAAAGATGATGCGGCGGGCCGATGCTGCATTTTTTAGGCCAGGCCCAGGGCGGTGGCGACTTCGACCACGTCGAAGCCGACCTTGGTCGGTTCCACCTGTGTGCCGTCCGGGTTCTGCAGGGCCCAGTTCGGGTCCTTCAGGCCGTGGCCGGTGACGGTGATGACGATCTTCTTGCCCTTCGGCACGTTTCCGGCGCCGTGGTGCTTGAGCAGCCCGGCAACCCCGGCGGCGGAACCAGGTTCCACGAACACGCCCTCGCGGGAGGAGAGCCAGCGGTGCGCGGCGAGGATTTCCTCGTCGGTCACCGAATCGATCTGTCCGCCGGATTCATCGCGCGCGGCCTCGGCCTGCTCCCAGCTGGCCGGGTTGCCGATGCGGATCGCGGTGGCGATGGTGTCCGGTTCGGTCACCGGGTGGCCCAGCACGATCGGCGCGGCGCCGGCAGCCTGGAAGCCCCACATGATCGGGGTCTTCGTGGAGACCGCCGCGAGCTTGCCGCCGGCCTGGGTGGTGTACTCGGATGCGTACTCCTTGTAGCCCTTCCAGTAGGCGGTGATATTGCCCGCGTTCCCGACGGGAAGCACATGGTAGTCCGGGGCGTCGCCGAGGAAGTCGACGACCTCGAACGCGCCGGTCTTCTGGCCTTCGATGCGCGCCGGATTCACCGAGTTCACCAGGAACACCGGGTAGTTCTCGCTCAGCTTGCGCGCCACGTCCAGGCAGTTGTCGAAGTTGCCGTCGATCTGGATGATGTCGGCCCCGTGCGCAATCGCCTGGGACATCTTGCCCATGGAGATCTTGCCCTCCGGGACGAGCACCGCGCACTTCAGCCCGGCCTGCGTGGCGTAGGCCGCGGCGGAGGCGGAGGTGTTGCCGGTGGAGGCGCAGACCACGGCCTTGGCGCCGGCGGCCACCGCGGCGGTCATCGCCATGGTCATGCCGCGGTCCTTGAAGGATCCGGTCGGGTTCATTCCCTCGACCTTGAGGTAGACGCTCGATCCGGTCAATTCGCTCAGCGCCGGAGCGAAGACCAGCGGGGTCCCGCCTTCGCCGAGCGTGATGACCTGGGTGTTCTCATCGACCGGCAGTCGGTCGGCATATTCGCGGATGACTCCACGCCACTGATGCGCCACTTAGTTTCCTTCAACTCGCATTACGGATAGGACTGAATCCACCGCGTCCAGCGCGGTGAGCGCCGCCACGGTGGAGCTGAGCGCGGCCTCGGTGCCCTGGTGGGTGAGGATGCGCAGCTGGGCCGCCGCATCCGGCTGCGCCGCCTGCTGGTTCATGGATTCGATGGAGACCCCATGCTCGCCGAAGATCGCGGCGATGCGCGCGAGCACTCCGGGCTCGTCGGAGACGGTCAACCCGATCCAGTAGCGGGTGGTGATCGCGGAGAAGTCCATCAGGTTCGCGGCGGCATCCGCGGAGCCATTGGGCAGCGGGGCCCCGGCGGCCAGCTGGCGGGTGACGGCGATAACGTCGCCCATCACCGCCGATGCGGTCGCGTTGCCGCCGGCCCCGGCGCCGTAGAACATCAGGTCCCCGGCGTTCTGCGCCTGGACGAACACCGCGTTGAACGCACCGTGCACGGTGGCCAGCGGGTGGCTGCGGTTGACCAGCGCGGGGTAGACGCGCACCGAAATGCCCTGCTTGGATTTCTCGGCGATGGCCAGCAGCTTGATCACGTAGCCGGCCGCGGCGGCGGCGGATACATCGGCGGCGGACACCTCGGTGATGCCCTCGGTGTGCACCTGGTCCGAGGAGACTGTGGTGTGGAAGGCCAGCGAGGCGAGGATCGCGGCCTTCGCGGCGGCATCGTGCCCGCCCACGTCGGCGGTTGGATCCGCCTCGGCATAGCCGAGCGCCTGGGCTTCGGCGAGCACATCGTCGAAGGCGGCGCCGGTGGTGTCCATCGCGTCGAGGATGAAGTTGGTGGTGCCGTTGACGATGCCCATCACCTTGGTGATGTGGTCCCCGGCCAGCGAATCGGCGATCGGGCGCAGGATCGGAATCGCCCCGGCCACCGCGGCCTCGTAGCGCAGCTGGGCGCCGGAGGCGGCGGCCAGCGCGTTCAGTTCGGCGCCCCGGGCGGCGATCAGCGCCTTGTTCCCGGTGATCACGCTGGCCCCGCGGGCCAAGGCCCGGGAGATGTACTCCCCGGCCGGCTCCATGCCGCCGAGCAGCTCGATCACCACGTCGGCGCCATCGATCAGCGCGTTGGCATCGGTGGTGAACAATTGCTGGTCGAGCTGCACATCGCGCTTGGCTTCCAGGTTGCGCACGGCAATCCCGGTCAGTTCCAGACTCGCGCCGGAGCGGGCCGCCAGGGCGCCGCTGTCTTCGATCAGGATTCGTGCCACCTGGGCACCTACCGTGCCGCAACCCAGCAGGGCGACCTTCAGGCTTTTTTCACCGCTCACTTAAACTCCCATGTCACGGGCCAACAAATCGGATTCGGTTTCCCTGCGCACGATCAGACGGGCTTGGCCGTCGCGCACCGCAACCACCGCCGGACGGGTCAGGTAGTTGTAGTTGCTCGACAGCGCCCAGCAATAGGCGCCGGTGCCCGGAACCGCCAGCAAATCGGCGGCGGCTACGTCCTCGGGCAGGTAAACGTCATTCACGACTATGTCACCCGACTCGCAGTGTTTCCCAACTACGCGAGAAATAATCGCGTCGCTTTGCGTCACACGGTTGGCCAGCACGGCGCTGTAGTCCGCGTCGTAGAGCACCGGACGGGCGTTGTCGCTCATCCCGCCGTCCACCGACACGTAGCGCCGCGGCGCGGTGCCCCCGGCCCCGTCTTCGACGAACACGTCCTTGCGCACGCCCACCTCGTAGAGGGTGAAGGTCGAAGGCCCGGCGATGGCGCGGCCCGGTTCAATGGAAAGCCGCGGGCAGTCGATGCCCAGCTGCGCGCAGGTCGCGGCGACCACCTCGGCCATCTGCCCGGCGAGCTTCGCCGGGGTGGAGGGGTGGTCGGCCTCGGTGTAGGCGATGCCGTAGCCGCCGCCCAGGTCCAGTTCGGGCAGCGTGACCCCGTGGCGTTCGCGCACCTCGGCGAGGATGCCGAGCATCGTGCGCGCGACGATGGCGAAGCCCTCCGCGTCGAAGATCTGCGAGCCGATATGCGCGTGCAGGCCGAGCAGGTTGATGCCCGGGGCTTCCAGGGCGCGGGCGATGGCCGCCAGCGCCGGGGAGGTGCCGGTGGGCCCGGGCTGGATGGACAGCCCGAACTTCTGGTCCTCGTGCGCGGTGGCGATGGCCTCGTGGGTGGAGGCGTGCACCCCGGGGGTCAGGCGCAGCATCACCTGCGCCGCGATCCCCTCCGCGGCTGCGACCAAGATCACGCGTTCCAGCTCGTCCAGCGAGTCGATGACGATGCGTCCCACGCCCATGCGCAGGGCGCGGGAGATCTCCGGCACGGACTTGTTGTTCCCGTGCAGCGACAGATTCGCCCCGGGCACGCCGGCGGCCTGGGCCACCGCGAGCTCGCCGCCGGAGCAGGTGTCCAGGCGCAAACCCTCGGCGGTGACCCAGCGGGCCACCTCGGTGCACAAGAACGCCTTGCCGGCGTAGTACACGTCCACCTCGCCGCACAGCTGCGCGAAGGCGGCGTCGAAGGCGGTCTTGAAGCCGCGGGCGCGGGCGCGGAAATCGTTTTCGTCCAGCACGAACAGCGGGGTGCCGAATTCCCTGGCGAGCTCCGAGACCGGCACGCCCTGCACGGCCACTTCGCCGTGGGCATCGCGGGAAACTCCGGAGGCCCACTGCACTTCGCGCAGCGCGTTGGGGTCGGCCGGGAAACTGAGCCAGGCCGGAGCCAGTGGTGAAGCGGTCATAAGAATTACATCCTCTCCGGGGCCGAAACGCCCAGCAGTCCGAGTCCGTTGGCCAGCACCTGGGTGGTGGCGTCGTTCAGCCACAGCCGGGTGTGGTGCACCTCCTGCACCGGGTCGTCGCCCAGCGGGGTGACGCGGGTGGCCGCATACCAGGAGTGGTAGGCCCCGGCGACCTGTTCCAGGTAGCGGGCAATGCGGTGCGGTTCGCGCGACTGCGCGGCCCCGGCGACCACCGAGGGGAACTGGCCGAGCACGGCCAGCAGTTCGTTCTCGCTCGGGTCGGTGAGCAGCGCCGCGTCGAAGCTCTCGCGGGTGACGCCCTTGGCGACCGCATTCGCCGAGGCGCCGAAGGAGCGCGCATGGGCGTACTGCACGTAGAACACCGGGTTGTCGTTGGTGTTCTTCTTCAGCTGCTCCGGATCCAGTGCGATCGGGGAATCGGCCGGGTAGCGGGCCAGCGAGTAGCGCAGCGCGTCGGCGCCGATCCAGTTGATCAAATCGCGCAGCTCGATGATATTGCCCGCGCGCTTGGAGAGCTTCGCACCGTTGACGGAGATCAGCTGGCCGATCAGCACCTCGATGTTTTTGTCCTTGTCGTCCCCGGCGCAGGCGGCGATGGCCTTCAGCCGGTTCACGTAGCCGTGGTGGTCGGCGCCGAGCAGGTAGATCTTCTCGCTGAAGCCGCGGTCCTTCTTGGACAGGTAGTAGGCCGCATCGGCGGCGAAGTAGGTCGGTTCCCCGTTGGCGCGGATCAGCACGCGGTCCTTGTCGTCGCCGAAGTCGGTGGTGCGCAGCCAGACCGCGCCCTCCAGGTCGAAGATATGCCCCTGTTCGCGCAGCCGGGCGACGGCGTCCGCCACCGCGCCGCCGTCATGCAGGGTGGATTCGGAGTAGAACACGTCGAAGTGCACGCCGAAGTCCGCCAGCGTGGACTTGATGTCCGCCAGCTGCGCGGTGTACGCCAGTTCGCGCAGCTTGGGCAGCGCGGTGGCCTCGTCCTGCTCGGCAAGTTCCGGGGCGGCGCCCTGCACGATGTCGGCCAGCTCCTTGATGTACTCCCCCGGGTAGCCGCCCTCGGGGACCGGCAGGCCATGCATGCGGTTGTACACCGAGCGGGCGAACACGTTCATCTGGTTGCCGGCGTCGTTGATGTAGTACTCGCTGGTCACCTCGGCGCCCGAGGCGCGCAGCACGCGGGCGATCGCGTCTCCCAGCGCCGCCCAGCGGGTGTGGCCGATATGCAGCGGGCCGGTGGGGTTGGCGGAGACGAATTCCATGTTGACCACGTGCCCGGCCAGCGCCTGGTTGTGCCCGAAGCTCGCCCCGGCCTCGACGATGGAGCGGGCCAGCTCGCCGGCGGCGGCCGCGTCCAGGGTGATGTTCAGGAAGCCGGGTCCGGCGATCTCCACCGCGCCGACGCCCGGGACTTCGGAAAGCCGACGCACCAGCATCTGCGCGAAGTCGCGCGGGGCCATGCCGGCCTTCTTGCCCAGTTGCAGCGCGATGTTGGTCGCCCAGTCGCCGTGCTCACGGCTTTTGGGTCGCTCGACGCGCACGGTGTCGGGTACCTCGACGGCGATTTCGCCGGCGGCTACGGCCTGCGTCAGGCATGCGGATATGGCAGCGGAGAGTTCTTCAGGAGTCACCGTTCAAGAATAGCGGTTTTTCGCAGGCATCTTCGGCATTGATGACTTTGCCCCCTGTGATGCTGCAGGCATCCCCCGCGCTGGCGCGCCGCCGGGCCAATTGCGCAGATGGCGCTTTCACCTGATAGTATTTTTCCTGTTGCCCAGCAACTTGCCTCTGTAGCTCAGTGGATAGAGCGTCTGCCTCCGGAGCAGAAGGCCGAAGGTTCGATTCCTTTCAGGGGCACCAGCAAAAAGGTTCCGCAGTTGCGGGGCCTTTTTCTTTTCCCCGCGGTGCCGGGTCGCTGCCCCGCCGCCGAGGCTGGCGCTCAGCCGCTCAGCCGGGCGTGGCGCTGCAGCCGGCGCATCCCCTCCGTGTCCGGACCCGGTGCTGGCTGCACCGTTTCTTCCAGTGCCCCGCGCACCAGATGTTCGTCGATCCCGACGCCGATGGCCACCAGCCCCGCTGCCTCGCTGGAAGCATGCGCGGCCACGTGGATATGGCGCCCGACCAGGTTCACCGCCCAGGATTTCGCGCCGCGGGCCGTGGCCACCTGGACGATCCCCTTCAGCCGGTAGACCCCGGACGGCGGGCGCTCGAGCAGGTCCAGCAGCGCGCCGGCCGCGATGGGTGCGGCGGCGCTCACGCTCACCGAGGCGGCATGCTGGTGGGTATGCGAGCCGTGCTCGGCCCGCATCAGCGCGCCGAGCGGCAGCTGGTCTTCGGGGTCTTCGGCCAGGGCCACGTCGAATACCAGCTCCGGGTCGATGGCCCCGCGCACCGCGTGCACCAGCGGAACGCGCGGATTGCGCAGGGCGATGCGCTCTGCGATGCGCGCCAGGACGTCGGCTTTATCCTCGCCCGGGTGAGCTTCCTGTCCGAGCTGGTCGAGCTTGTTCAGCACCACCAGCGAGGCGGCCTCGAATCGCGCCGGCGGATCGGCATGGGTGTCCACGGTCTCGAAGTAGTTCGCCGCATCCACCACCTCGATCAGCCCGGCGGGCCGGATGTTCTTCGCCTGGCTGAAGCGGATCAGCCGGGCCAGGGACAGCGGTTCGGCCACCCCGCTGGCCTCGATGATGATCACGTCCAGCCGCAGCCGCGGCGCGGCGAGCCTGGCCAGGGCCTCGTCCAGTCCCCCGGAATCGTCCAGGCAGCACACGCAGCCGCCAGTGATGGATTGCGCGGCGTCCACCTGCCCGGTGATCAGCCCGGCGTCGACATTGATGGCCCCGAAATCGTTGACCACCACCCCGATCCGCGCCCCCGGGGTGCGCAGCAGGTGGTTGAGCACGGTGGTTTTGCCGGCCCCCAAGTATCCGGTCAGCGCGATCACCGGAATCTGCCTGCGTGCCATCTATCCACCTGGACCTTTCATGCGGTGCTCGCCGGTGCTGCGGAAGCCGCGAGCGGGAAATTCTTCAACCGCTCCCACCCTAGTACGCCGCGCGCCGCCGCGTTGTCCGGTTAAAGCACCGATGGCCGCCGGCGAACCCCGGAATACGGGGAGAGCCGGCGGCCAGCGGAAAGGCAAAGCGGCAAAAGCTACTGCAGCATCGTACGATCGTCGAGCTGCGCGCCCTTGATCTTCTCGAATTCGCCCAGCAGGCCCTTGACCGTCATCTTGCTCTTCGCCTCCTGGTCCAGGTCCAGGATGATCTGCCCGTCATGCATCATTATCAGCCTGGTGCCCAGGGCCAGCGCCTGTTCCATATTGTGCGTGACCATCAGCGTGGTCAGCGCATGGCGCTGCACGATCTCGTTGGTCAGCCGCGAGACCAAGGCCGCGCGCTGCGGATCCAGCGCGGCGGTGTGCTCATCGAGCAGCAGGATCTTCGGCTTGGAGAAGGTGGCCATCAGCAGGCTGAGCGCCTGGCGCTGGCCACCCGAGAGCAGCCCGACCTTTGTCTTCAAGCGATTTTCCAGCCCCAGCTCCAGGGACTTGAGCTCCTCGACGAACAGCTTCCGGCGCTTGGCACCCACCCCCATGCCCAAACCGCGGAAGCGGCCGCGGGCGTGGGCCAGGGCCATATTCTCCTCGATGGTCATCGTCGGCGCGGTGCCGGCCATCGGATCCTGGAAGACCCGGCCGATGTACCTGGCGCGGGTGTAGTCGGCCATCTTGGTGACGTTCTTGCCGTCGACGGTGACCGTCCCGGTATCCGGGAAGAGCTTGCCGGCGACCATATTCAGCACCGTGGACTTGCCCGCGCCGTTGGAACCGATGACGGTGACGAATTCGCCGGGCCCGAGGTTCAGGTTGATATTGCGCAGCGCCTTGCGCTCGTTGACGGTTCCCGGGAAGAAGGTCCGTGAGAGGTTGGAAATTTCAAGCATGGCTGCGCACCTCTTCCTGGATCGGCGCGGCGTCCGAATCCTTGCGTTTGAAGGTTTTCACGATCTTCTGGAAGCCCTTCCATTTCGGCAGCAGCAGCGCCACCACCACGAGCACCGCGGAGATCAGCTTCATGTCGTTGACCTCCAGCCCGGCGACCAGCGCGAACTGGATGACCAGCCGGTAGATGACCGCACCGAAGACGACGGCCAGAGCGGCCAGCCAGATGTAGCGCTGGGTGAAGATGGCCTGGCCGACGATCACCGAGGCCAGCCCGATCAGGATCACGCCGATGCCCATGCCCACATCGGCGAAGCCCTGGTACTGGGCGATCGCCGCGCCGGAGAGGGCGACAAAGCCGTTGGACAGGGCCAGGCCCAGGATCTTCTGGCTATCGGTGCTCACCCCGAAGGAGCGGATCATCTCGTGGTTGTCCCCCGTGGCGCGCATCGCCATGCCCATTTCGGTGTGCAGGAACCAGACGATCGCGGCCACGAAGACCAAGGCGACCGCGAAGAGGATGAGGATCGAGCCCGCGGAGCCGAGAATTCCCGCCGTGCGCAGCGGGCTGATCAGCGTGTCCTCGCCCAGCAGCGGCGTATTCGCCTTGCCCATAATGCGCAGGTTGATCGAGTAGAGGGCGATCATCGTCAGAATACCGGCGAGCAGGCCGTCGATCTTGCCCTTGGTATGCAGCAGGCCGGTGATCGCGCCGGCGACCATGCCGGCGAAGAAGGCGAGCAGCGTGGCCAGCCAGGGGTTCATCCCGTTCACGATGCCCACCGAGGCGACGGCGGCACCGGTGGTGAAGCTGCCGTCGACGGTGAGGTCCGGGAAATCCAGGATGCGGAACGTCAGATATACCCCGAGCGCCATCAGGGCGTAGATGAGCCCGAGTTCAACCGCTGTGATCATAATTGGATCCTTGAGTTGTGAGAAGGTTCTTGGTCACGAGGAAGGCGAGGCGTCTACGTGCTCGCCTCGCCTTCCTCGCAGGTGGGTGGTGCTTTGGCCCTAGTAGGTTTCGACCGCCTCGGACTTCAGTTCCTCGGAGAACTCGATGCCGATCTTCGTCGCGGCGGTTTCGTTCAGGTACAGCTCCACCTCGGTGAGCGTTTCCACCGGCATAGTGGCCGGTTCCGCCTCGCCCTTGAGCAGCTTGTCCGCCATCACCGCGGTCTGCTCGCCGAGCTTCTCGTAGTTGATGCCGTAGGTGGCGGTGGCGCCACGCTTTACGGAGTCACCATCGGCGGCGATCACCGGGACCTTCTTGCCCTGCGCGGTCTGCAGCAGGCCTTCCAGCGCGGAGACGACCGCGTTGTCGGTCGGCACGTAGTAGGCGTCGACGTCCAGCGAGTTGGCCGCCTGCTGCACCTCGGAAGGCGCGGAGATGGCGGACTTCTCGATGCTCAGGCCGAGCTCGCCGGCGGCTTCCTCGGCCCACTGGACCTGGATGGCGGAGTTCGCCTCGCCCGAGGAGTAGACGATGCCGACCTTCTTGGCATCCGGGGAGAGCTCCTTGAGCAGTTCCAGCTGCTCCTTGACCGGGTTCTTGTCCGAGGTGCCGGTGACGTTGGCGCCCGGAGCCTCGTTGGAGGCCACAAGCTTCGCGTCCACCGGATCGGTGACCGCGGAGAAGAGCACCGGAATGCTGGTGATCGACTGGGCCGCGGCCTGCGCCGACGGGGTGGCGATCGCCAAGACCAGGTCGATGTCGCTGTCGGCCGCGAGCTTACCGGCGATCGAGGCGTTGGTGGCCTGGTCGCCCTGCGCGTTATTGTCGTCGTAGGAAATCTTGTCGCCGGTGTAGCCGGCGTCTTCCATGCCCTGCTTGAAGCCCTTGGTGACGGCGTCAAGGGATGGGTGCGAGACATACTGGAAAATGCCGATCTTGACCGGGCCCTCGGCGGCGGCTCCGCCGTCGCCGGAACCCTCGCTGCCGGTGCCCCCTCCGCAAGCGGTCAATGCCAGCGCGCCGGTGGCGGCCACTGCGGCTAATTTCAAAGCGGTGAATCGCTTCATGGTGATCCTTTCAACAAGTTCCCTGTGCGAGTGATGTCCCCGTGCACGGTGGCCCGGTAGCCAGCTCATCGGCGAAGACAAGCGAACCGGGAACTGCCCGAACCACGTGCAGGTGATTACCCACGATCTTACATGTGAAAGACCTCACTTCGCCCATGATCCCGGTGATACCAAAGACGTTTGCCCCTTGAAACGGCCAATGCCGGACACAAGTGGGCATTTGGCGTGCTCTCGGGCGCACATCCGTATTCGGAGACGAGAGGCTGCCGGCCTTTCGGTGGACGGATTAAAAAATTGACATCGCCATGCTGTGACGCAAATCAAGGGATTTTGCCGGCGCGTGCCCGGTTTTGCGCCCCCGCGGGCGCGCTGAGTCGCGGTGTCTGCCGGCAGCTGCCTGGCCGGAATAGAATGGGCTCATCATGGCCCTCACCATTTCTTATCCCGAAGCCCTTCCCGTTTCCGCCCGCCGCGCCGACATCCTCGATGCGGTGCGCAAGAACCAGGTGGTGATCATCGCCGGTGAAACGGGGTCCGGCAAGACCACCCAGCTGCCCAAGATGCTGCTCGAGCTCGGGTTGGCCAAGCACGGCATGATCGGGCACACCCAGCCGCGCCGGCTGGCCGCGCGCACCGTGGCCGAGCGCATCGCCGAGGAGCTGGGCACGAGCATCGGCGACGAGGTGGGCTTCCATGTGCGCTTCACCGGGGAGGTCTCGCGCAACACGAAGCTGAAGGTGATGACCGACGGCATCCTGCTCGCCGAAATCCAGCGCGACCGGCTGCTGAAGAAGTACTCGGCGATCATCATCGACGAGGCGCACGAGCGCAGCCTGAACATCGACTTCCTGCTCGGCTACCTCAAGCAGATCATGGTCCAGCGCCCGGAGCTGAAGATCATCATCACCTCCGCAACCATCGACCCCGAACGCTTCGCCGCGCACTTCGGCACCCGGGACGCTGCAGGTGCGCTGGTGCCCGCGCCGATCCTCGAGGTCTCCGGGCGCACCTTCCCGGTGGAGATCCGCTACCGGCCGCTGGAGGCCGGCGGTGAAGAGCCGGACGAGGCGGATGCGAACGCGCTGGAAGAGGAGCGCGACCCGCTGGATGCGGTGACCGACGCGGTGCGCGAGCTGTCCGCCGAGGAGCCCGGAGACATCCTGATCTTCTTCTCCGGGGAGCGCGAGATCCGCGACGCCGCCGACGCCCTGCGCGCGATGGTGGCCGGCAACAAGCGGCTGCCGCGCTACGAGGTGCTGCCGCTGTTCGCCCGGCTCTCGCTGGCCGAACAGCACCGGGTCTTCCATCCGGGGTCCGCGCCGCGGCTGATCCTGGCCACCAACGTGGCCGAAACCTCGCTGACCGTGCCGGGCATCAAGTACGTGATCGACACCGGCACCGCGCGCATTTCGCGCTATTCGCACCGCACCAAGGTCCAGCGCCTGCCCATCGAGCGGGTCTCGCAGGCCAGCGCGAACCAGCGTTCGGGCCGCTGCGGGCGCGTCTCGGAGGGCATCGCGATCCGGCTGTATTCCGAAGAGGACTACGCCGCGCGCCCGGAATTCACCGACCCCGAGATCCTGCGCACCTCGCTGGCCAGCGTGATCCTGCAGATGATCTCCATGGGCGTAGTGGCCACCGCCGCCGACGTGGCCGACTTCGGCTTTGTGCAGCCGCCGGACGCGCGGGCGATCTCCGACGGGGTGAATCTGCTGCGCGAACTGGGCGCACTGGGCGAAGACAAGCGCGCGCAGGTCACGCAGATCGGCCGCAAGCTGGCCCAACTGCCGCTGGACGTGCGCCTGGGCCGGATGATCCTGGAGTCCGCGGAGCGCGGGGTGGCGAAGGAGCTGATGGTGCTCGCCGCCGCGCTGAGCATCCAGGATCCGCGCGAGCGGCCCAGCGAGGACACCGGGCAGCGCGAACGCGCCGCCGAACTGCATAAGCGCTTCGCCGACGAGAAGTCCGACTTCATCGGGCTGCTGAACTTGTGGGCCTACCTGCAGGAACAGCAGAAGGAGCTGTCCTCCTCGGCCTTCCGCCGGCTGTGCAAGGCCGAGCACATCAACTACCTGCGGGTGCGCGAATGGCAGGACCTGTTCACCCAGCTGCGCCAGCTGTCCAAGTCGCTGGACATCACCGTCGCCGCGGCCCCGGTGGACCCGGCGGCCAACGAGGATGCGGTCCACAAGTCGCTGCTGTCCGGGCTGCTGGGGCATATCGGGCTCTATGACGAGCGCAAACGCGACTACCAGGGCGCGCGCGGCGGGCGCTTCTCGATTTTCCCCGGCTCCGCGCTGTTCAAGAAGTCCCCGACCTGGGTGATGGCCGCCGAGCTGGTGGAGACCTCCCGGCTCTGGGCGCGCACCGCGGCGGTCATCGACCCCGCCTGGGTGGAGGAGCTCGCCCCGAATCTGCTCAAGCGCAGCTACTCCGAGCCGCATTGGTCCAAGAAAATGGGCTCGGTGATGGGCTACGAGAAGGTCACGCTCTTCGGGCTGCCGATCGTGCTCAAGCGCCGCATGCACTACTGGCGGGTGGATAAGCCGCTGGCCCGCGAGCTGTTCATCCGGCACGCGCTGGTGGAGGGCGACTGGCGCACCCACCACAAGTTCTTCGAGCGCAACCGGGCGGTGCTCGCCGAGGTGGAGGAGCTCGAAACCCGGATGCGCCGCCACGATCTGCGCATCTCCGACGAAGACCTGTTCGACTTCTACGATGCGCGGCTGGGCGAAGAGGTCGTCTCCGAGCGGCACTTCGACCGCTGGTTCAAACGCGCGGCGGCCAAGGATCCGGGCCTGCTGGACTTCGATCCGGCCGCGGTGCTCGCCGGCGACGCACAGCAGCTCGATGAGACCGCGTTCCCGCGCACCTGGTCCCACGGGTCCATCGCGCTGCCGCTGAGCTACGAGTACAACCCGGCCGCCGCCGACGCCGAAGGGGACGGGGTGAGCCTGCAGGTGCCGGTGGTGTTCCTCAACCAGCTCGATCCGGCGCGCTTCGCCTGGCTGATCCCGGGGCTGCGCCACGAGCTGCTCACCGCGCTGATCCGCTCCATGCCCAAGGCGATCCGCAAGAACTTCGTGCCCGCCCCGGATGTGGCAGGCCAGGCGCTGGCCATGCTCGACGCGGATTTTGATCCCGGCACCGATGACCTGGCCGTTTCCCTGGCGCTGGTGCTGCGCCGGCTGCGCGGCATCGTGGTGGACCCGGCGATCTTCGACTTCTCCGCGCTGCCCGCGCACCTGCGCTTCGGCTTCGAGGTGGTGGACGCCGCGGGAAAGCTGCTGGGGCACGGCGATGACCTCTCCGCCCTGCAGTACAAGCTGGCCGCGGCGAACCGGGCCGCGCTGTCCAGCCAGGTCAACTCCCCCGCCACCGTGCGCGCCGCGGCCCCGGCGCAGGCCAAGGGCGCGAAGGGATCCAAGGGCACCCCGCCGGCCAAGGCTCCGAAGTCGGCGCCCGGCTCCGGGCAGTGGGACCAGCGCGGGCTGACCGGCTGGCCGAAGCTGCACACGGCCGGGAACGCGCTGCCGGCCCAGGTCACCACCACGGTGATGGGCCAGGAGATCACCGCCTATCCGGGGCTGCACGACGCCGGCAAGGATGCGGCGCTGAGCGTCTACCGCACCGCGGCCGAACGCGATGCCGCGCACCGGGCCGGGATCATCCGGCTGCTGATGCTGCGCCTGCCCCCGGCGGCGAAGTTCGTCATCGGGCACCTGAGCAATGCCGAGCGGCTGGCGTTCAGCCAGAACCCGCACGGGTCGATCGACGAGCTGATCGCCGACTGCACCATGGCCGCGGTGGACAAGCTGGTGCCCGAGGCGCTACCGATGGATGAGGCGGGCTACGAGAAGCTCTTCGAAACCGTGCGCGCCGAGCAGATCGACACGGTCTTCTCGATCACCTCGGTGATCTCCCAGGTGTTCGGCGCCGCGACCCGGGTGGCGAATGCGCTGAAGTCCACCAAGTCGCTGGCGATGTACGCCGCGGTCAGCGACATCCGCTCGCAGCTGGAGCAGCTGATCTACCCCGGGTTCATCGCCGCCACCGGGGCCGCGCACCTGATGCGCCTGCCGCGCTACCTGGCGGGCATCGAATCGCGGTTGGTGAAGCTCAATTCCGGGGCGGTCACCCGCGACGGGCAGTCGCTGACGGTGATCCAGAAGCTGGAGGACGACTACGACGGCGCGCTGGGGCGGGTGCCGGAGGGCGCGCGCACCCCGGCCGGGCTGCGCGAGGTGAAGTGGATGCTCGAGGAGATGCGCATCTCGCTGTTCGCCCAGGAGCTGGGCACCGCCTATTCGGTCAGCGAGAAGCGCATCCGCAAGGCCATCAAGGACGGGCTCGCGGCGCTCTAGCCGCGGGGCCCGCCGGCGGCGATCACCTGCACCGGATCCTCGTAGACGATGCGGCCCGGATCGGCAGTTTCCAGCCGTTCCCAACGGATCTGGTGCGCATCGAGCAGCAGCAGGTAGGGCTCCACGCGCGCCAGCAGGTGCACGGCGCCGTGCTTGAACCAGGCGGCCGCGCCCGGGTTGAGCACCCGGTCGTAGACCTGCGGGCGGCTGAGGCTCGGATTCGGGTAGGCCGCGTTGTACCAGTCGTTTCCGGCCCGCCAGCGCGCGTGCTCGGCCGGGCTCAGTTCCCCCTGCGCGCCCAGCTTGTTGACCAGCGCGAAAATGCCGGGGTGCACCCCGCGTTGATTGGGCGCCAGCGACTGGTAGCGGATGAACCGCGCAGGCTCAATCGGCGGGCACAAATTCGCTGTGCCCGTCTTCGCGCAGGGCAGCGCGCAGCTTGTCCGCGCTCGCGTCCATGCGTGCCGCCTCCGGGTTCACCATCGCGTTGGACAGGTCGAAATCGGCCAGCGAGTTCGTCGGCCAGACATGCACGTGCAGGTGCGGGACCTCAAAACCGGCGATCATCAGCCCGGCGCGCTGCGCGTTGAAGGCGCGTTTCTGCGCGCGGCCGATCTTCGCGGCCACCAGGTTCAGGTGGCTGAGCAGCGCCTCGTCGGCGTCGGTGAATTCGTCGATCTCCGCGCGCGGGACCACCAGGGTGTGCCCGTCGGTCAGCGGTCCGATGGACAGGAACGCGACGCAGCTCTCATCGGACCAGATGAAGCGTCCGGGGATCTCGCCGTCGATAATTTTGGTGAAGAGCGTGCTCATGGCGGCCTTTCTCGGCTCGGTTAGTGTCGGTGTTGTTCATCGCTCGTGGCGATCGGAGACTGCGGGTAGGAGCAGTATTGCGACCAGCTGCCCGGGTAGAGGGCGGCCGTGCGGCCCGCGTGCTCGGCGGCGAGCACCTGGTGGGTGGCGGTGATCCCGGAGCCGCAATAGGCCGCCAGCGGAAGGTTTTCCGGCGCGATTTTGGCGAAGGCCGCCGCGAGCCGCTCGGCGGAAAAGAATTTGGCCTGCGCGTCGAGGTTGTCGGTGGTCGGCCGGTTGCGCGCCCCGGGGATATGCCCGGCTACCGGGTCGATCGGCTCCTGGATGCCCAGGTAGCGGGCGGTGGCGCGCGAGTCGATGAGCGTGCCGGAGTAGCCGGCCAGCTCCTGGTATTCGAGCACCGGCATCCCGCCCCATCTGAGCTGAACGTCCCCAGGCGCCCGGGTTTCGGTCCCGGTGGCCAGCTCGCCGCCCAGTTCCTTCCACGCATCCAGCCCGCCGTCGAGCACGGCCACGTTCTCAAAGCCGGCATGGCGCAGCAGCCACCAGGCGCGGGCGGCGGCCAGCGCCCCGGAATCGTCGTAGGCGACTACGAAGGAATCCCCTCCGATCCCCCAGCGGCGCGCGGCCGCCTCGAAGTCGGCCGGGTCGGGCAGCGGGTGGCGGCCGGTATGCGCTCCGGCCGCCCCCGAAAGCTCGGTCTCCAGCTCGACGAACACCGCGCCGGGGATATGCCCGGAGGCGTAGTGCTCCTGCCCGTCCTTGCGGCCGAGCACCCAGCGCACATCGAGCAGCACCAGGCTTTCATCGGCTAGCCTGGCGGTGAGTTCTCCGGCGCTGATCAGCGTGTTCATTTTCTCTCTCCCGCCGGTGTTCCGGAATTCTGCCCGCTGCCTTCGGCCAGCTCGTCGAGCAGGTGGGTGGTGCCGGCCTCCAGCCGGCGCAGCACGCTGCCGGTGGCTTCGGCGCGGGCGCCGAGCATGGTGTCGAAGAGGTTCAGCCCGCGTTCGTTGAGCAGCCCGTCGTGGATCGGCACCCAGACCGGCGCGTTCAGCGCGGTGGCGAAGTCCATGGTCTGCCCGATCCTCGCCCACGGGGCCATCAGCGGCAGCAGCAATACCTGCGGGCGGATCCCGATCGGCACCTGGTAGCTGTCCCCCGGGTGGAAGAGCTGCTCGTCGCCCAGCAGGTAGCCGACGTTGGCCACCAGCTCGATCGAGCCGTGGATTCTGGCGTGGGTTCCGCCGAAGGTGCGCACCCGGATGCCGCCGACCACGAAGTCCTCCCCCGCGGCCACCGTGAGAATCTGCGCCCGCTTGGGCGCCGGCAGCTGCTCGCGCAGGATCTGGGCCAGCGCCTCGGGGGCATACACGCGCAGCAGCGAGCTGTCCTGCACCGCGGCGAGGATCTGGCGCTGGTCCGCATGGTCGGGGTGCTGGTGGGTGAGCAGCACGGCGCTGACACCGGCGAAGGCCCCCTGAAGCTGCGAAAAGCTGCCCGGATCCAGCAGCAGCGAACCGTCGATGGTGGTGACTTCCAAGCAGGAATGCCCGCGTAATGTGATGCGCATAGCTTCAGCCTAGGCCGACGGCGCGCCCTCGGCCAGCCACTGACACGCACTCGGCCGAAAAGTTGGCTAAAATTGGGTGGAACGGGGCCGAACGCGTTTCGCCCGCAACAGCTTTTCAGAAGGAATGGTGCAAGTCGATGGTGCAGCCAGAAACCCGCGTCACCAAGCAGCGGCTCGCGGTGGCCGAGGCCCTGGGCGAGGTCGATGATTTTGCGACCGCCCAGGAACTGCACCGCTGGCTGGTGGATACGCAGAAGAAGGTCTCGCTGGCCACCGTCTACCGGCTCTTGCAGTCCATGGCCGACGACGGGCTGGTGGATGTGCTGCGCAGCGGCGACGGCGAGGCGCGCTTCCGCCAGTGCCTCACCGAGGTGCACCACCACCACTTGGTCTGCCGGGTGTGCTCGAAGACCGTGGAGGTGCTCGCCCCGGCGGTGGAGCGCTGGGCCGCGCGCGTCGCGCAGGAGAACGGCTTCACCGACCCGGAGCACACCGTGGAAATCTACGGGCTCTGCGAAGAGTGCCGCCGCAAGGCCAGCTGAACGGCTCCATCGAACCCCAAATGCGAAGGCCGCCCGCCATTTACGGTGGGCGGCCTTCGCGCTGCGCCGAGCGGGCCGGTGGACTAGACCAGGTGCTTGCGCGGGGAACGCAGCGCCTCGATCCCCCGGCAGACCAGGTAGATCACGAAGGATATGGTGGTCACATACGGGCTGATCGGCAGCGAGCCGGCCAGCGCCAGCAGGATCCCGCCGAGCACCGAAATCTCGGCGAAGAGAATCGCCAGGAACACCGTGAGCCCCGGGTTGGAGCTGATCCGCAGGGCCGCGGCGGCCGGGGTGATCAGCAGCGCCAGCACCAGCAGCGCGCCCACCACCTGGATGGCCACGGCCACCGCCAGGGCGAGGATCACCATGAAGATTATCGACAGCCCGCCGGTGCGCACCCCGCGGGCGTTGGCCAGCACCGGGTCCACCGAGGCGAAGGTCAGCGGCCGCCAGACGACCAGCAGCGCGAGCACCACCACCGCGCATAGCGCCAGCATGCCGGAAAGCTGCACATCGTCCACCGCGACGATCTGCCCGGTGAGCAGGCCGAACTTATTGGCGCTGCGCCCCTCGTAGAGCGAGAGGAACAGGATCCCGAGTCCCAGGCCGAAGGGCATCAGCACCCCGGTGATGGAGTTGCGGTCCTTGGCCCGGGTACCCAGCACGCCGAGCACCAGCGCCGCGACCAGCGAGCCGAACACCGAGCCGGTGACCACATCCACGCCGATGAGCAGCGCGAAGGCCGCCCCGGCGAAGGAGAGCTCGGCGATGCCGTGCACCGCGAAGGCCATATCGCGCATCATGATGAAGATGCCGATCAGCCCGCCGACGATGCCCAGCGCCGCCCCGGCGATCAGCGAGTTGGTCACCAGCGGCAGCAGCTGCGCGTAGTCCTCGAAATTCAGCGTGCGCTCCAGGAAGTCTGCGAAATTCATCGCGCGCCTACCTTCCGGTCTCTAGTTCGTGGTCTTCGGGGTGCTCATGCCCGTCCGGCGGCAGCGCCCGGTTTCCGTCGCCGCTGAGCACCACGATCCGCCCGTTCACGCGCAATACCTGCACCGGGGCGCCATAGAGCGCGCTCAGCACCTCGGAGCGCATCACTTCGTCGACGCTGCCCAGGTGGAATTTGCCCTCGGCCAGGTAGAGCACCCGGTCCACATAGGGCAGGATCGGGTTGATCTCGTGGGTGACGAAGATGACCGCGGCCCCGTGCTGCACGGCCTGGCGGTGGATCACCTCGCTGATCGCCTGCTGGTGGTGCAGGTCCAGGGAGAGCAGCGGCTCGTCGCAGAGCAGCACCCGCGGATCCCCCGCGAGCGCTTGCGCGGCGCGCAGCCGCTGCTGTTCGCCGCCGGAAAGATCGGAGACCGGGCGGTGCGCGTAGTCCTGCGCGCCGACCAATTCGAGCAGTTCGTCCACCTTCGCGTGAACCTTTCGGCGGGCCAGCCGGATGCCGGGGCGGTTGCCGTCCACGCCCAGGGCCACCAGGTCGCGGGCGCGCAGGGGCACGTTGTCGCCGAAGGGGCGTTGCTGCGGGATCAGGCCCACCAGCTCCGAGCCGCGGCGCACCGGGTCCCCGGCGATGGACACGGTACCGGCGTTCAGGGCCGTGGTGCCGAGCATGGTGTTGATAAAGCTGGTTTTGCCCGAGCCGTTGGGCCCGAGCACCGCCAAGAACTCCCCGGGCTGCACTTGCAAGTCCAGCCCCTCCCACAGCACCCGGGACCCGAAGGCCAGGCGTGCGGCGTCGAAGGTGACAATCGGGGATGTGCTCATGAACCGGCTTTCGCGCTTAAAGAAGACTGCGGCACCGCTGAAGCGGTGCCGCAGTCAATCCTACCAGTTGCGACTGGTTCGCATTACGCGTTTGGCTGTGAGACTAATTGCCGTTCGCCTTGCTCGGTGGAGCGTGGCGCTTCTGCGTCGAGTCGCTGATCTCGCCGACCAGCACCTCGATGATGTCCTCCAGGAACAGCACGCCGATGGTGTGCCCCGCCTCGTCGACCACGGCCGAGAGGTGGTTGCCCTCCTGGCGCATGCTCTCCAGCGCCTCCTCGATTTCCGCGTCCTGCTTGACCACGCCCAGCGGGTGCAGCGGCAGGTCGCGCAGCGGCGCGGTGGAGTGCGCGTCGTCGATCAGCATCACGTCCTTGACATGCCAGTAGCCCACCGGCACCTCGTCGCGGGTGATCAGCATGCGCGAGTAGCCGGTCTTGCCGACCTTCTTCTCGAATTCGCGCGCGGTGGTCTGCCCCCACTCCAGGGTGAACAGGTCATCGACCTGAACCATGCAGGAGGCGGCCGTGACGGTGGAGAATTCCAGCGCCTTGGTCAGCCGCAGCGCGTGCTCGTTGCGCAGCGTGCCCTCCTGGGAGGAGGTGTCGATGATCGAGCGGACCTCCGCGGCGGTGTAGGAGCTGGTCACCTCGTCCTGCGGCTCGACGCCGAAGAGCTTCAGGAACAGGTTCGCCGCGCCGTTGAGCATCGAGATGATCGGCTTGAGCACCTTGGCCACGCCCACCAGCGGCATGGCAAGCACCAGCACCGCCTTGTCGGCGACGGAGACCGAGATGTTCTTCGGCACCATCTCGCCGAAGGTCACGTGCAGGAAGGTCACCAGCACCAGCGCGATGAGGAAGGCGGCGGTGTCCGCGATCTGCTCCGGCATGCCCAGCGCCGTCATCGGCACCTCCAGCAGGTGGTGCAGCGCCGGTTCGGAGATGTTCAGGATCAGCAGCGAGCAGACGGTGATGCCCAGCTGGCAGACCGCGAGCATGATCGAGACGTGCTCCATCGCATACAGCGCGATCTTCGCCCGCTTATTTCCCTCGTCGGCCAGCGGCTCGATCTGCGAGCGGCGCGCGGACATGACCGCAAATTCGCCGGCAACGAAAAACGCATTGACCGCCAGCAGCACGACCAGCCAGGCCAGCCCGATGAAGTCACTCATTGGTCTCCTCCTTGGTCCGCGTGGCAGGTTCGAAGCGCACCTGGGCGATCCGGCGGCCATCGAGCTCGGTCACCGTGAAAATTCCCGCCTCGGTGTGCACCGTATCGTTCAGTTCGGCCAAGCGCCCCAGTTCGGAGAGCATGAACCCGCCGATGGTGTCGTAGGCCGAATCGTCGGCGATGACATCGCTGGCGAAGTGCTCGTTGACTTGGTCCGGGCGGTACATGCCGGGGAACAGCCAGTTGCCGTCCGGCTGGGTGACCGCCTCTTCCTCGTCCTCGTCGTGCTCATCGGAGACCTCGCCGACGATCTCTTCGACCAGGTCCTCCAGGGTGACCAGCCCGGCGGTTCCGCCGTACTCGTCCATCACGATGGCCACCTGGAACTCCGCGGCGCGCAGCTGCTCGAGCAGCACGTCGAGGTGGATGGTTTCCGGCACGTAGAGCGCATCGCGCGCGAATTCGCCGACCTGCAGCGCCGCGCGGCGTTCGCGCGGCACCGAGACCACCGCCTTGACATGGCAGATGCCCTGGATATCATCGCTGGACCCTTCGGTGACCGGGAACCGGGAGAATCCGGTGTCCGCGCTCATCAGGATCAGTTCGGATAATGCCGCCTCGGACTCGATGGTGGACATCGAGGTGCGCGGGGTCATCACATCCGCCGCGGTGCGTTCGGAGAATTCGATGGTCGATTCCACGAAGCGCGCGGTCTGGATGTCCAGGGTGCCAAGTTCTGCCGAGCGGCGCACCAGCGAGGCGAGCTCCTGGGCGCTGCGGGCGGCCGAAATTTCCTCCTTGGCCTCCAGCCCGAAGAATTTGCGCAGCACCGAGTTCGAAAAACCGTTGAGCAGCACGATGGCGGGCTTGAAGATGGCGGTGAAGATCAGCTGCGGGCGGGCCAGCGCCTTGCCCACGGCCATGGCCTTCGCGATGGCCAGGTTCTTGGGCACCAGCTCGCCGATCAGCATCGAGAGCAGCGTGGCGATCACCATCGAGATGACCACCGAGATCGCCCTGGAGCTGGCTCCCACCACGCCGAGGTTCTCGAGCACCGGGGCCAGGAGCTTGCTCATCGCCGGTTCGAGCACATAGCCGGTGAGCAGGGTGGTCAGGGTGATGCCCAGCTGGCAGCTGGAAAGCTGGGTGGAGAGAGAGGTCAGGCACTGCAAAAGAGCTTTGGAACCGCGTTCGCCGCGATCGATGGCCTGTTGAACGGTGCTTTTATCGAGGGCAACGAGGGAGAATTCCACGGCCACGAAGAAGCCGGTGCCCAGAATCAGCAGCAGGCCGAAAAGTATGTAGATCCATTCCATGGGCGACTAACCACGCCCCGGGGCTGGATGGGTTAAGTTGCGTCTAATTTGCCGTAAGCGGCAACTAGAAGGCTCCAATTGGGAGGCGGAGCCTTCGGGACGATGGCAAAGGTGGCCGGCACTGCGCCCGCGGGCGGCGGTCCGGCTAGGAGAATGAGATTCCATAGTGCGACTCATTCTATCCAATGAACCCGCTTCGCGCACAATAGCCACGCACGCACGACCAGCGGCACGGGAAACAAGCTAAACGGGCAGTGTTAAGCGCCACTTTCGAGATATTCCTGACGACTCGTGGCAAATCCCTTGGAAAAGTCACTAGACTGGGGCGCAGGTCTAGAAATCTTGTGAGTATCGGTGGCCATTATTCACGTCCTCGGGCTACCACCGGCTCAAGCTAGAACAACGTAGAAATCAGGGAAGAGGCGTTGCACGTGCCAGAGCAAGCACACCACCGACTTACTGAAGAGTTTGGTGGAAACGAGTGGCTAGTAGACGAGCTGTACCAGCAGTATCTCGTCGATAAGAACTCGGTCGATAAGAAATGGTGGGACATTTTCGAGTCCCTCACCACCGAAAACAACGCACCGGCTGCACCGGCGGCTTCCGCGGCCAAGGCCGCGCCGAGCGCGCCGCCGGCGGCAGCGGCGAAACCTGCTCCTGCAGCCAACGGCCAGGGCGCACCACGCGCCGCGGCCGAGGCGCGCAGCACCGAATCGGCTCCCGCGCCAGCCGCGGCCAAAGCCGAACCAGCAGCAAAGGAAGCGGCGCCGAAGACGGCTCCGATTCCGGCCCAAGCTCCGAAGGCTACGCCTTCCACCGAGCTGTACGGCGAGGAGAAGCGCACCCCGTTGCGCGGGCCAATGAAGGCCATCGCAACCAATATGGATGCTTCGCTCACCGTGCCAACCGCCACCACCGTGCGCGCGGTTCCGGCCAAGGTGATGATCGATAACCGCATCGTCATCAACAACCACCTCAAGCGCGCCCGCGGCGGCAAGATCTCCTTCACCCACCTGATCGGCTTCGCCGTGATTCGCGCGCTGAAGCAGATCCCGTCAATGAACGTCACCTACGACGTGATCGACAAGAAGCCGACCGCCGTCCAGCCGGCCCACGTGAACTTCGGCATCGCGATCGACATGCCAAAGCCGGACGGCTCGCGCATGCTCGCGGTCCCGAATATCAAGGTCGCCGAGACCCTGAGCTTCAACGAGTTCTGGGCCACCTACGAAGACCTGATCAAGCGCGCCCGCAATAACAAGCTGACCGCCGACGACTACTCCGGCACCACCGTGTCGCTGACCAACCCCGGCGGCATCGGCACCGTGCACTCGGTGCCGCGCCTGTCCAAGGGCCAGGCCGCGATCATCGGCGTCGGCGCGCTGGAATACCCGGCCGAGTACCGCGGATCATCCGAGAAGACCGTCGCGTCCCTGGGCATCGGCAAGCACATCACGCTGACCTCCACCTATGACCACCGCGTCATCCAGGGTGCCGGTTCGGGCGAATTCCTGAAGCTGGTCGAGGCGCTGCTGCTCGGCGAGCAGGGCTTCTACGATGAGATCTTCGAGCAGCTGCGCATCCCATACGAACCGGTGCGCTGGGCCATCGACAACCAGGTCGACGTCGACCTGGCGGTCAACAAGGTCGCCCGCATCCAGCACCTGATCAACTCCTACCGCGTGCGCGGCCACCTGATGGCCGATACCAACCCGCTGGAATACATCCAGCGCAAGCACCCGGACCTGGACATCCAGACCTATGGGCTGACCCTGTGGGATCTGGATCGCGAATGGGTTGCCGGCGGACTGGGCGGCAAGAACCGCGCGCTGCTGCGCGACGTGCTGGGCATCCTGCGCGACGCCTACTGCCGCACCACCGGCACCGAGTACATGCACCTGCAGAACCCGGAAGAACGCGAGTGGTTCCAGGCGAAGCTGGAGTCCGGCTACGCGAAGCCGACCCGCGACGAACAGCTGCGCATCCTCTCCAAGCTGAACGCCGCCGAGGCCTTCGAAACCTTCTTGCAGACCAAGTTCGTCGGCCAGAAGCGCTTCTCCCTGGAGGGCGGTGAATCGCTGATTCCATTGCTCGATGCGATCATTTCCGACGCGGCCGACGAGCAGCTGGACGAGGTCGCGATCGGCATGGCGCACCGCGGCCGGCTGAACGTGCTGACCAACATCGCCGGCAAGACCTACGCGCAGGTCTTCCGCGAATTCGAGGGCACCGCAACCCCGGGCTCCGTCCAGGGTTCGGGCGATGTGAAGTACCACCTGGGCACCGAGGGTTCCTACACCTCGGACGCCGGCAACGCCACCAAGGTCTATCTGGCGGCCAACCCATCGCACCTGGAAGCCGTGGATCCGGTGCTCGAGGGCATCACCCGCGCGAAGCTGGACCGCATGGGCTCGAAGAACAACGTGCTGCCGATCCTGGTGCACGGCGACGCGGCCTTCGCCGGCCAGGGCGTCGTCTCCGAGGTGCTCGCGATGAGCCAGCTGCCGGGCTACAAGACCGGCGGCACCGTGCACGTGATCGTGAACAACCAGATCGGCTTCACCACCGCTCCGAGTTCTTCGCGCTCTTCGGTGTACGCCACCGATGTGGCACGCACCGTGCAGGCACCGATCTTCCACGTCAACGGGGATGACCCGGAGGCAGTGGTGCACGTGGGCCAGATGGCCTTCGAGTACCGCCAGAAGTTCGGCAAGGACGTGGTCATCGACCTCATCTGCTACCGCCGCCGCGGCCACAACGAGGGCGACGATCCCTCGATGACCCAGCCGATCATGTACAACCTGATCGAAGCGAAGCGCTCCACCCGCAAGCTGTACACCGAGGCCCTGGTCGGCCGCGGTGACATCACGCAGGAAGAAGCCGAAAACGTGCTGGCCGAATACAAGGAGAATCTGGAGCGCATCTTCTCCGAGACGCATGCCGCCCAGACCTCCCCGATCCCGATCATCACCCCGGGTTCGACCATCAACGACCTGGAGAAGCCTTTCGCGCAGGCCGCCGACGAGAACACCGTCGATGGCGCCCGCGGTTCGGCGATCAGCGAGCAGACGCTGGCGAAGATCGGCGCGGCCCACCTGGCGGTGCCCGAAGACTTCACCATGCACACCAAGCTCAAGGCACTGCTCGAACGCCGCGAGAAGATGTCCCGCGAAGGCGGCATCGACTGGGGCTTCGCCGAGCTGGCGGCCCTCGGCTCGCTGTCCATGGAAGGCGTGCCGGTTCGCCTGGCAGGCCAGGACTCGCGCCGCGGCACCTTCGTGCAGCGCCACTCGGTCTTCCACGACCGCGAGAACGACAACGAGTGGTACCCGCTGCACCACCTGAGCGATGACCAGGCACCGCTGTGGATCTACGACTCGCTGCTTTCCGAATACGCGGCCCTCGGCTTCGAATACGGCTACTCGGTGGAACGCCCGAATGCATTGGTCTTGTGGGAAGCGCAGTTCGGCGACTTCGTCAACGGCGCGCAGACCGTGATCGACGAGTTCATCTCCTCGGCCGAGCAGAAGTGGTCGCAGTCCACCTCCCTGGTGATGCTGCTGCCGCACGGCTACGAAGGCCAGGGCCCGGACCACTCCTCGGCGCGCATCGAACGCTTCTTGCAGATGTGCGCGGAGAACAACATGGTGGTCGCCCAGCCTTCGAACGGTGCCAACCACTTCCACCTGCTGCGCCGCCAGGCCTACGCCCGGCCACGCAAGCCGCTGATCGTCTTCACCCCGAAGCAGCTGCTGCGCCTGAAGGCCGCGGCCACCTCGGTGGAGGACTTCACCACCGGCGGCTTCCAGGAGGTCATCGGCGACAAGTCGATCGCCAATGCGGAGGCCGTGGAGAAGGTGCTGCTGGTTTCCGGTCGCCTGTACTACGATCTGCTCGCCGCGCGCACCAAGGCGCAGGATGAGAAGGTCGCGATCGTCCGCGTTGAGCAGCTCTACCCGGCTCCGGCCGAGCAGATCGCTGCCGAGCTGGCCAAGTACCCGAACGCCACGGTTTCGTGGGTTCAGGACGAACCAGCCAACCAGGGCCCATGGCCGTTCTTCGGCCTGTACGTCGCCCCGGAGCTGGAGAAGAAGGTCACCCTGGTCTCGCGTCCGGCCTCGGCCGCGACCTCTGCCGGTACCGCCAAGCGCCACGACGCCGAAGCCGCGGTGCTGCTGAAGCAGGCCTTCGCCCGCTAGCCGACACGCTCGGTTCAACGGCGCACAGCCGGCGAACCCGACCCCGTCATCACGGAGCCGGGTTCGCCGGCTGTGGCATTTAACCCGCTTTGTCCTCCCCGATCCGGCAAGTCAACACTGCTAAGGTTGACGAAGATTCAGATTTCCCAACGAAAGGTCGCCAAGTTGGAGTTTCGCACCATCCGCATCACCGCCATCGGCGATGAGCTACTTGCAGGACATGGTGACCCGCGTGCGCTGGGCTGGTTTGGCCGCGTGATGGCTCGGACCCAGGACCCGGCATTGCGTTTGCAGTCCTTCGTGCTCGCCAGCCCCGCCGAAGGTTCCGAGGCCCTGGCCGAACGCTGGATGGGGGAAGCCTCCCGCCGTTTCGGCGATCAGGTGGAAAACCGTCTGGTCATCGCGCTCTCCGATCGCGACGTCGACCTCGGGCTGACCACCGCGCGCAGCCGGCTGAACCTGGCAAACATTCTCGACTCGGCCTCGCAGATGAGCATCAAGGCCTTGCTCGTCGGCCCGGCCCCGGGCTTGGATGATGCACGCAACGAACGCGTCGCGGAACTGAACCGGGTCTATTCGGATGTGGCCCTGCGCCGCAACCACCACTACATCGACACCTTCACGCCCTTGCGGGCGCACTCGCAGTGGCGCAGCGACCTGACGGCTTCCGGCGGAGTGCCCGGACAGGCCGGCTATGGGCTGATGGCGTGGCTGGTGCTGCACCGCGGCTGGTACTCTTGGCTGGAGTTGCCCGAACCCGACGCCAGCTAAGCCGTCGGGCAGCAGATCGCGGCCCATGCCTCTGGTTAGGGAAATCACATCAAGGTGTGAAAGACTACTAGCCGACCCGGGAGATCGGGAAGAGAAATATTGATCGCGCAAAGGAGTCACCATGTCGAAGCGTTCGCGTAAGCGTAAAGATCGCAAGCGTGGCGGTGCCAACCATGGCAAGCGCCCAAACAGCTAAGCGATGCGAGTAAAAAGAACCCCGTAGCATTCGAAGTTTTCGAAGGATACGGGGTTTTTCTTATGCCCTTGGCCGCCTGCGCCTCGCGCCGGCGGCAAAAGCGCGACAATCAGTGTCCGGATTCGATCCGAATCTGCGAAATACGCGTGATGATATTCGCCTTCAGCTGCTGCGGGGCATGCTCCTGGCAGCTGCGGCGCACCACCGAACGGATAATGCATTCCAGGTCGTACTGCTCGGTGCATTCCGGGCAGTGATCCAGGTGTGCCTTGACGTCTTTGAGGTCATTCAGCGTCAACGCGCCGTCCAGGTATTCATAGATGCGCACCATGCGGTCATCGGCGCAATCCCCCAATGAGTTACAGTCCATCGCTACTTCTCTGCTTTCTTCGCTGTGGCCTTGGTTTTGCTCTCCGCCGGCTTGATGCCGCGGTCGGCTGCATAATCTGCGAGTAGTTCACGCAACGACTTGCGTCCGCGATGCAGCCGGGACATCACCGTGCCGATCGGCACCCCGAGGATTTCGGCCGCTTCCTTGTAGCTGAAGCCCTCGACGTCCACGAAGTAGACAGCCATCCTGAAGTCCTCGCCGATGGACTGCAGCGCAGCCTTCACATCGGAGTCCGGCAGGTGGTCCAAGGCCTCGGCCTCGGCGGAGCGCAACCCGGTGGAAGAATGCTCCATCGCGGCGGCCATCTGCCAGTCCTCGACCGTGTCGGTGGAGGTGCGTTGCGGCTCGCGCTGCCGCTTGCGGTACAGGTTGATGTAGGTGTTCGTCAGAATCCGGTACAGCCAAGCCTTCAGATTCGTGCCGGGCTTGTACTGATGGAATGCCGAGTAGGCCTTCGTGAAGGCCTCCTGCACCAAATCTTCGGCGTCCGACGGGTTGCGCGCCATGCGCAGCGCTGCCGAGTACAGCTGGTCGACATAGCCCAGCGCATCGCGTTCGAAGCGCTCGCGACGTTGTTGATCGGTCTCCTTGCTCACATCGGGCAAGTCCGTGTCCACGGTGTTATCAGTCATCACCACAGAGTCTACGCGCTTGGCCCGATGGCTGGACAGGGTGCGGCTCACACCGGGGCAAGCCGTCTGCTGCGTCTGAATGTCTTCAATCGTCGTCACACTTATCTCAACCGCGGTAGCTATGCGGTTATTCCCGCCACGCTCTCGGCTAGAATTGTGCCAAGAGTCCGACGGCTGATTTGAAGGAAGTGCGATTATCTCTGTGAGCACTCATGGAAGCGAGCTGAACTGGTGGGAGGCACCTTTTGCCTCCGGCGCGCTGGATGCGACGGTGAGCGTTCCGGCGTCGAAATCCTTGACCAACCGGTATCTGGTGTTGGCCGCGCTGGCAGATTCACCCTCCACGATCCACAACACGCTGATCAGCCGCGATACGGAACTGATGCTGCGCGCCCTGGAGCAGTTCGGCGTGCGCGTTCAGCGAACCGCGCAGGAGGACGGCTCCACCACGGTGGTGCTCACCCCCGGTGGCCCCGCGGGCGCCGAAACCCCGCGCGTGGACTGCGGGTTGGCCGGCACCGTGATGCGCTTTGTGCCCGCACTGGCGGCAGTCACCGGGGCGAAGGTCCACTTTGACGGGGACCCCGCCGCCCGGGTGCGCCCGATGGCCCCGGTGCTTGACGCGCTGGCCGCGCTCGGCGTCGGATTCGATTTCCACGCACAGCCCTCCATGCTGCCCTTCACCATGGATGCCTCCGCGGTGGCCGCGCGCGAATCGGTCACCATCGACGCTTCGGCCAGCTCCCAATTCATTTCCGCGATGCTGCTCATCGGGCATGCGCTGCCCGGCGGGCTGCACCTGCGGGCCGCCGCAGGGCATATCGCCAGCCCCGACCACATCCTGATGACCGTGGCCACGCTGCGCGAGCTAGGCGTTGCGGTCGCGGAAGACGCCGACGGGCGCGGCTGGCAGATCGCCCCCGGCGCCATCGCCGGCTTCACCGTCACCGTGGAACCCGATCTGTCCAATGCCGGACCGTTCCTGGCCGCGGCGCTGGCCACCGCGGGCACCGTGCGGGTGCCTTTCTGGCCCGAAAACACCACCCAGGTCGGGGGCAAATGGGTGCAGATCCTCAGCGCCATGGGCGCCGAGGTCTCGCGCTCCGCGGACGGGGTGCTCTCGGTGCGCGGTTCCGGAACCATCCACGGGATCGACTACGCGGACGCCTCCGAACTGGCTCCCACCCTGGCGGCGCTGTGCGTGCTGGCCGATGCGCCGAGTACGCTGCACGGCATCGGGCATCTGCGCGGCCACGAAACCGACCGGCTCGCCGCGCTGGAAACCGAGCTGTCCAAGGTGGGCGCCCGGGTGCGCGCCACCGAGGATGGGCTGCGCATCGAACCCGGGGCGCTGCAGGCGGCGGACCTGCACAGCTATGAGGACCACCGGATGGCCACCGCCGGCGCGCTGCTGGGTCTGGCCATCGAAGGGGTGCGCGTGGAGAACATCGCCACCACCGCAAAAACCATGCCCGATTTCCCGCAGCTCTGGGCGCAGATGGCCAGCACCGCAGCGCCCGGCGCACCGGGTCAGGCAGGCTGATGAGCTACAGCGAATACGACGATTTCACGGTGCGGGTCCGGCCCAACAAGAAGGGCTCCCGCCCGCGCACCAAGGAGCGCCCGGCCTACGAGAAGGCGGTCATCGGACGCATCATCACCGTGGACCGCGGCCGCTACACGGCAATCCTGGACGAGGACACGCCCGAGGAGCGGATCGTGGTCGCCGCGCGCGCCCGCGAGCTGCGCCGCCAGGCGGTCGTGCCCGGGGATCTGGTGGCGCTGGTCGGCGACACCAACGGCAAGCCGGACACCCTGGCACGGCTGGTGCGCATCGAGGAACGCACCACGCTGCTGCGCCGCAGCGCCGATGACACCGACGCGACCGCGCGGGTGGTCGTGGCGAATGTCGACAAGCTGGTGATCGTGGTCGCCGCCGCCAACCCCGAGCCGCGCACCGGCTTCGTGGACCGCGCCCTGGTGGCCGCCTATGATGCCGGGATCCAGCCGGTGCTCTGCGTGACCAAGGCCGATGTGAAGGACCCGGCCGAATTCCTGGGCCACTACGAGGGGCTGGCGCTGCCGGTAGTCATCTCGCGCACCACCGGGGATGAGGCCACCGGCGTGGATGCGCGCGGTGCCGACGGATCCAGCGCCCGGCTAGCGGTCGGCGCGCTGGAGGAACTCGAAGAACTGCTCTCGGGCTGCGTTTCGGTGGTGCTCGGCCATTCCGGGGTGGGCAAATCCACGCTGGTCAACGCGCTGACCGGATCCACCCGTGCCACCGGGCAGGTGAACTCGGTGACCGGCCGCGGCCGGCACACCTCATCGAATGCGCTGGCGCTGCGTCTGGGCGAGGCCGCCGGCGGCTGGCTGATCGACACCCCCGGCATCCGGTCCTTCGGGCTGGGCCTGGTGGATCCGGATAATATTCTGGGCGCCTTCGAGGAGCTGGCAGATATCGCCACCGGCTGCCCGCGCGGCTGCAACCACCATGCCAACGCCGCCGGCTGCGCGCTGGAAGCCTGGGTGCAGGATCCGCAAACGCCTCCGGCCGCCGCCTCCCGGCTGGCTTCCTACCGCCGACTGATCACCACCGAGGACACCACGCACGAGAAGGAGCTGGGCGCGCTCTAGCGCCACCACACCATGGCCGAATACACCTTGCAGCAAGACCTTGATTTCGCCTTGGCGATGGCCGATAAGGTCGATGCGCTCACCTTGGCCCGCTACGGTTCCAACGACCTGCGGGTGGAAACCAAACCAGACATGACCCCGGTCTCCGACGCGGACCGCGGCGCCGAGGAACTGATCCTCGCAGAGCTCGCCGCGCACCGTCCCGATGATTCGGTGCTCGGCGAGGAATTCGGGGTGCACGGCACCGGGTCCCGGCGCTGGGTCATAGACCCGATCGACGGGACAAAGAACTTCGTGCGCCGCGTGCCGGTGTGGGCGACGCTGATCGCGCTGCTCATCGACGACGAGCCGGTGCTCGGCGTGGTTTCCGCTCCGGCGCTATCCCGCCGCTGGCATGCGGCCACCGGGCTGGGGGCATTCGTCACCGAGCCGGGCAGCGAAGGCCAACGCCGCTTGGCGGTCTCGGCGGTGGCCGAACTGCCCGACGCCTCGCTGTCCTACGCCTCGCTGAACGGCTGGAAGGAACGCGGCAAGCTCGATGGCCTGCTCGAACTGCTTGGGACGGCCTGGCGCACCCGCGGCTACGGCGACTTCCTGTCCTACGCGCTGGTCGCCGAGGGCGCGGTGGACGCCGCCTTCGAACCGGAACTGGAACTCTACGACATGGCCGCGCTGGTCCCCGTCGTGCGCGAGGCCGGCGGCCGCTTCACCTCCATCGCCGGCGTAGAGGGCTGCCACGACGGCAATGCGCTGGCCAGCAACGCGAAATTGCACGACGCGATCCTGCCCTACCTGAACCGCGGCTAGCCATGCCCGGATATGATCCGCGCAAGCTGACCACCAGCGAGGAAGACTACCTCAAGGCGCTGTACCTGCTCACCGAGTGGGAAGAGACCCCGGTCGGCACCGGTGCGCTGGCCGACCAGCTGGGCCTATCCCCCGCCTCGGCCACCGCGATGGTGCAGAAGCTGGCGGCTAAGAACCTGGTGGACCATATCCCGCGCGGGGCCATCTCGCTTCGCGCCACCGGGCGGCGCGAAGCGCTGCGCATGGTGCGCCGGCACCGCATCCTGGAGACCTTCCTGCGCGATGAGCTCGGCTATGGCTGGGATGAGGTCCACGACGAGGCCGAACAGCTCGAGCATACCGTCACCGACCGATTCATCGACGCACTGCACGCACGGCTGGGCCACCCGGCGGTAGACCCGCACGGAGACGCAATTCCCTCGGCCGCCGGTGTGCTCGCAGCACGCGATGCGCAACGGCTGGACCGCTTCGACGGACCGCGCGCGGTCATCTGCCGGGTCAGCGACGAGGACCCGGAATTCCTGCGCCGCGCCAAGGACCTGGGACTCGTCCCCGGAGCGGTTATCGAGATTCCGCACGGCTTGGATTACATCTCGGCATCGCTGATCTGGGTTCGCGAACTGTGATTCGCAGGCAGACCGTCTACCGGCTCTTTGCGGTAGCAATTGGCGGCGCACTCGGAGCCTACGCCCGGGTCGGGGTGGACATGCTTCTGCCAGCCAACGAGTGGGCCGCGTCGACCTTGCTGGTCAATGTGCTGGGCAGCACCGCCCTGGCCGGGCTGAGCGCCTACGGCGCCCGCAGGCCATTGAATCCGCTGCTCCAGCTGGCCGCCGGTACCGGTTTCTTTGGCGCATTCACCACCCTGTCCACCGTGCTGCTGCTCTTCACCGCGATGAGCGCCACCGGCTACCTGGGCTATTTGGCCCTGACCGTCACGCTGTGCCTTGCCGCGGTCTTCACCACCCACCGAGTGATCCTCCGTCTGGTACCAGCATCCAAGGGCCGCCCATGATCGGACTCTTGCTGCTGGCTGGGGCGCTAGGCGCGGTGGGACGATACCTGCTTGACCGAGCGCTTCCCGCCACCCATGACGATACCCACAGCCTCTGGCGTGGCTGGCCGCTGGGAATCCTCACTGCCAACATCGTCGGCACCTTCGCGCTGGGCCTTTTCCTTGGCTATGCGCACGCTCACGGACTAGAGCTCACCCGGGACAGCTTCGCTGGCACCTTATCTGCCGCGGACCGTTTATGGTTGCTGACTGCCGGGTTCTGCGGTTCGCTGACCACTGCAAGCACCCTCTTCGTCGGCTTCCACCTGCTCTACGAGGTAAACCGCGCCCGCGCCATCATGTTCCTGTTAGGCACGCTGGTATTTGCCGGAATCGCCGGGCTGCTGGGCTGGTTGCTGAACGTCTAAACCTCGCCTTGCGGGTACGAGCAAGGGCCCGGTCAGTTGACCGAGCCCCTCATTACTAGCCGTGAAAACTTAGCGTGCCGCGCGGCGTCCACGATTTTGGCTGCGCTTGGCATCCTGCACAGGGGGCGGGGTGGCCGGACCGCGCTTCTCGCGGTCATGTGGAACCACGTATCCGCCGGTGGCCAGGATCAGGATTGCGCTAATGCCGGTCAACGACAGCATCGCGATCGCCCAGATTTGCGATTGATCGGTGAATGAATGATCCACGCTCAGCCAGAGCACGTAGGCACCGACCAGGTAGAACAGATGAATGAGCATCAAGCGTGTGCGCAAGCGGAGCCGGAACTTCGCCTTAGGCGAGAAGAACAGCGCCCAGATGATCAACAAAGGCACTACGACCACGAGGATCGATGGAATCGTCGGCCACGGAATGAAAGCAATGGCGGCCAGCGCAGCGGCGAAAAGCAAACCAACTTCGAGGAGGAATGCGACCACAGCATAGAGTGCCGAAATTACCGGTGATACCCGCTGGGAACCGTTTTTACCCATCGTTTTCGATCTCACTCCGTTTCAGCGATCTGGCCGTCGGCTTGGCCGTTCTGTTTAAGTCTAAGTGCTAAACCATAGCCCCGCGACATGACTCGCTCGCAAGGCTCCTTGTTACCTATCTTAACCACACATGGCAGGGGCCCTGGAAGCGGTGTTTCGACGACTGCTGGCGACAGGAGTTTTCGGTGTTGTAAACGTTGCGCAATCAACGATCATCACTCTGGTCACTGCTATGTTCCGCGCGATTGCAGTCCATAGGTGACCGGTATTCGTCCGCCCCATGTCAAGGGACATTGGTTTCTGCCCAACGGTGGCCACGAAAAATGCCCACTGATGGCCAACAAAACTGCCCACTGACGGTCACCACCACTGCCCACTGAACAATAAAAGCCAGTATGGCAGTGACCATCAACAACAACAACAGCCCACCATTGATATGGGTTACGTCAACGAGCTCACCCCCACCCCAGCCAACGCCTGCGTCAACCGCACCGAATCGCCACTGGTCTGGCAAATATGAGCATGATGCAACAACCGATCCACCGTCGCAGTAGCCAACGTCTTCGGCATCAACTCGTCAAACCCCGACGGATGCAAATTCGAAGAAATCGCCACCGAACGTTTCTCATACGCGGTATCAACCACCCGATACAAAGCCTCAGCAGCATCCTGGGGCACCGGCAACAGGCCAATATCGTCAATAACGACTAAATCTGCCCGAAGCACCTTGTCAACAGCCCTGTTCACCGTGGCATCCACCCGGTGCGACCGGATAATCCCGGCTAACTTCTCCAGCGTGAACCAGACAACTTTCATCCCCTGATCCACCGCCTGCTGACCCAACGCTTCAAGGAAAAAAGTTTTGCCGGTCCCTGACGGTCCTGCAAGCACCAGATTCTCTTTACGCTGCACCCATTCCAAGCTACGCAACGCTTGCTGCGTAGCCACCGGAATCGTTGAAAGCGCAGGATCCCACGTATCAAACGTCTTCCCCAAGGGGAAACCTGCAGCTTTGCGACGGGTCGCAGTCACCGAGCGGGAACGACCTGCCATCTCTTCTTCCAGCAACGCTCGCAATACTTCGACCGGTTCCCACCGCTGGGATTTCGCCGTTGCCAACAGCTCAGGTGCTGCCACGCGTGCGTGAGGCATCCTCAAAGCACGTAACTGCTGCTCAATCTCAGGCGGGAGCAGCGGGGCCGTATGTGTGGTGGTGATAGCCATTTTACTGTTCTTCTTCCGGTTCGATAACTCCAAAATCAGCCCAAGATCTAGTTCCTTGAGTCAAAGAATTTACTTCGCTGGCCTGCTGCTGTGCTGGCTGTTCCCGGGTGACTTCGGAGGCGAGGAGGGAACGTAGGTCCTCATATCCGAAACGGTGATGAGTTGCGGCCAAGCCCAAGGCACGATCCACCGGGGCAGCGCCGTGCAATTTAGCCAGGCTCACCGCTTCAGCCATTTTCACTAGGATCCTGTCAGTGCCGGTCGAGGCTGCTTCAGTAAGCCAGCTGGTCGCTTCGGCACCGATCTGGCAGAAGTCCCGCTCGGCCTGATTACGTGGCTTTGGTTCTTTGAACCCAGGGATTTTCTTGTCTTGGTTTCCGTTGAAATGCTCCGATTTCACGCCCACCATTCCTGGCCCCAGCTTCGAATGAGAGGCCACTTGCACCGGACCATCAACGCCCTGATGAACAATAATCACTGTCGCGTGGTGCCCCACCCCGACGGTGCGCACCCAAACGCTCTGACCCAAAAGGCTTCCCGGAACGGAGTAGCGGGCATTTTCATAGGTGATCATTGACGTGTTCATCGGAACCTTGCGGCTTTCACCTAAAGCCAAGGTAAACGGGTCGGCCGGGACCGCGTGCAATAAGGACTGCTCGGTGGCGGTGAGTCTATCCATCGGTGCTTGCCCTGTAGCACGGTGCTTCTTCTGATTCACTTGCGCCATGAACTGCTCGCACGCTTGCTCAACTTCTTCGAAGGACGCGTACGCTTCACGCAGGTTAGTGCCGGTAGGTACCAGATCTGCTTTCGCTATTTTCACTGCGTTCTCCACCCCGCCCTTCGTCGCAGGGTCCCGTGGTTCGCAGGTCAGCACACTGACTGAGTAGTAGCGGGCGAACGTTACTACGGACCGGTTACGGACCGGGATGCCGGCAACGTGCATGACGGTCACCGTTTTTTCGTTGTCTGTCAGCACGTAAGTTGGTGCTCCGCCGAGCAAGCGGAACGTGCGGTCCAACGCGGCGAACACCGTCGGGCCCTGCCGGTCAGGTAACGCAATGACCACGCGGAAGCGTGACCAGGCCAGCCAAGCAACAAACAACACAGTTTTCACTCCGTCCACGACCGGTCCGTCCCCGAAATCGTATTGAAGCCACAGCCCTGGCTCGGTGACCCACGGGGCATGATTACGTTGGTTTCCTAGCCGGTACGCGAGCTTCGCTTCCGCAACGCTGCGGCGGGTGGAGCGCTCTGAGCCGGTGAAGCCCATGCTGACCAAGGTTTCGTGGACTTTGTCGGCACGCACGACGCCGCTTGTTGCTTTGATGAGTTCTTCAATTTTGTCCCGAAAAGTGTCGGTGAGTTTCACCCGGGGTTTCACCGTGGGGATTGGGGCGCCCGCGTTACGGGCTTTGACGTGTTTGGCGACTGTGTGATGCGAGCATCCGGTCAGTTCGGCTGCGGCTGCGGCGCGAAACGACCCGGTCCGGTCGTACGCTGCAAGGATTTCCATGATTTCTCCGTCAGACTTCATAGAGGGGCTCCTTTCAGAACCATGGATTGATGAGTTGTTGGTACTTTTCATCAAACCCGATGGAAGGGGCCCCGCTCTCATACCTGCCGTGGCGGCGTGGTGGTGAGAAAGTGGGTGGTTACGAAATCAGTGGGCAAAGATCACTGGCCGTGGATGGGTATTACTGCTGTCCGTCAGTGGGCAGTTTTGTTGGCCGCGTGTGGGCATTTATTTGGCCACCTATGGGCAGTTTTTCATGTCCGCTTACAGCCCTATCCGCTGGTATATTGATCGCAGGAATTGTCGGCCAAATGCGTTGCCCACGAAACCTCTGAGAAGTTGGTTAAGGTACTGCAACTCCGGGCACTAATTGTCGTCCCCGACCGATACACTCGTGTCGATGTCTACTGAAGAACTCGTGAAGAAATTAGCTCCGCTCCCCTTGGTAGTTGCCTTGTCCCTCGCCGGCTGCACCGCATATGAAGTAACCCCGGGACCGCGGACGATGCCCGCCGTTGAGAAGGGAACCGAAGCCAACACCGGCTCCACCGAGCTGCGCTATTACGCCAATGAGCTCACCACGCCGGAGGACCCGCAGCAATGGGCCGACGAGAAAATAAACCAGTATCTCAATGGTCGGGGAGCTCGAAGTTTCGCGGCTTTCAAGGGCTGGACTCCGCAGCACGGAACCATCGGCTGGGAATCGCCGGAGACAGGTTTACTCGTGATCACCGTCCAGGACGCCTACTGGGTCAATCTTCAAGCCGCGCATTCGTACGCCGAAGCCGTGATGTCGGGGGTGGGATATGAGTCGCCGGAGCTGCAACGCGTCACGTTGACAACGCAGGATGGTAGCAATAGCGTTACCATTCTTCGCGAGGATGTCCCGGGCCTGTATTGAAAGAAACTAACGGAACTGTATCGAGCTGCCGCATTCCGTGATTAGCCATAGTCGCCCGGCCAATAGCCAAGCCAATTAGGCCGTCGTGCAAAAGAAAACCCCGGGATCACGAGGATCCCGGGGTTAAAATACGTGGAGATGGGGAGAATTGAAAACCCCTATAACACCTATTCGCAACATTGGCCATGTCTAAGTTCGCCGGGATTCCGCGGTTTCGCTTTAGGCTACCTCTAGGCTGTTCTAGGCTGTGATGCTTTAAGCATCATGGCTTGTAGCGGTTAGAGCCATTTCGCGAGCCGTGACCTTATGCCCCTTTTCCGAGTTGCATCGCATGTGTGTGGAGGCCAGATTGTCTATCGTGTGCGCCCCCTTCGAATCAAGGGGAATGATGTGGTCGATAGAGAATTGTTCTGCTTCCAGGGCGTTTGATCGAATGATAACTATCGGCTCGCCGCACCTTCGGCAGGTGTAGTTATCCCGCTCTAAAACTTCGAGGGGGTGGACACGTTCAACAATTTGCGCCCCGTGCTTTGAGGCGTATCGCATGAGCGCGCTAGTTCGAATGTGCCAGTAGTCGCACGGCTCATTACCGCAACGCGTGACGTTGTGCCAGAGCGTATTGAACACCGCCCCGCACTCGGTGCATTCGCGAATAAAAACGGGTCGCTGAGAGTGACGCATTTAGCGAGTTCCATTCTTGATCTGATAGACACGGGCGCGAGAAATGCCAAGATTCTTACCGACTTCAACGGCAGACATTCCGGCTTTTAGAGCTTCGGTTACACGGGCGCGAATCTCCTTGTCGATTTGGGCGATTGCTTCGGTTGCCCGGTCGCGCTTTTTGGCTAACTCTCGTAGCTCGTTCTCAAGTTCCATATACTCACCCTAGCGACTTTTCCTACCGATTGTCTAGCGCGCTTGACTCGTACCGTCTAGCGCGCTAGACTGGAATTACAAGCACGGCAGACAGGCCGGAATTAGCGCAAGGGGAAACAATGAATACCAACGAAGCTTTTGAATCCGTAACCCGCATCCTCAACACCGTCGCAGACGGCAACCGCCCAAAGGTGGAAGATCGCGCAGCTGTTCGAGTGGCAGAGCGTCGCGGATTCATCGCAAAGAACTACGAAGCTATGAAGATTGAACTCACCGCGAAGGGGCGTCACTTCGTAAACAGCGGTCGCGCTCACGGGATCATCTAACCCGACTTCCCGCCAGCTAGCGAAGACCGCCCCGCTAGCTGGTGGCTCGCAATAGCGGCGCGCATTATCGACCGAATCCCAGATGCCCGCATGGACTGGGAAAAGTAACTCTCTGGCAAACTGTCGCCCGCGCCCGTTAGACTCGTATCAAAATCTTTTGGAGGAAACCCGCTGTGAAGAAATTAGCCCCGCTCGCCCTAATTGCCGCCCTCGCTCTTGCCGGGTGTACTGCGGGCAATCAGTCCGCTGATTCCACGCCAAGCGCCACAGCCACGCCCAGCGCCTCGGAAACGGCTCAGGCAGTGTCGAAGGCCGTCGAGCCGAGCGCCACGCCGAGCGCTTCTCACGTGCCAACTGATACTGGGATCAAGTTCAGCGGGGCAACAAGCGAGCTCAAAGAGCTGGCCATTCAGGAATATGCGGCATGGGATGAATACAACGAAAAGAATTCACAAGGTTTCCGGGGTGCATACAAGGCTGGCCACGTTGTTATGCTCCCCAAAGTTGACCCCGGCCTAGAAGGCGAATTCGTGAAAATTCTCGAATGGTCTGCACCTTCTGAAAATGAGATTGTGGTGCGCGTCGAGGGTAACGAATGGACTTCCCTCGATCTGCGCGTTCCACCTGGAACCGTCTCTTGCGCCCTCATTGGCGAAGACCGCAAAAGCTTCACTTCCACATTCACCTCCGAAGACGGGAAAACTTCGGGGAACATGGAATGTGCGAATATGTCTTAAATGAAGAAAATCCCCCACGCGAGCAAAAGCTCACGTGGGGGATTTTCGCGCTTAGGTATTCCGATTCAGGAAATACTGCCAGCTTTTGACAACAGCGGTGTGGTGCCAGCCAATTGTGCAGGAGCCACCAGCGCAATAGCTGCTCATGTAGCTGCCGCCAAGCACGTAGTAGGCGGCGTCACCCATTGCCCCCTTGGTCATGTTGCCGAAAACTCCATCAACGAGTCCGGCGTATACGCGGGTTTTTGGGTATCCAGGCAGATACTTGGTTCGTAAGTATCCCTGAATTCCATAGGTAGTCCAGTATCCCCATACTCCGTCACACTCACGAGCTTGGGCGTAGTATCCTCGTGCCTTCAGCCAGTGCTGGATGTTGACAATTAACTGCTTCGACACATAACCGTTTATAGGTAGGTCTTTTGCAGGAAGCTTAGCCATTCTGTAACTCACATTCTGCCCGTTTTGGGCGTAGAAAAACCCCGTCACCGTTTGGTGCGGGGTTGGTTTGTTAGGGGCTACTTTTCGTAGCGCTCTAGGTCGGCTTCGGTCGGCGCATGCGGTTCGGATACCGGGTAAGCGCGCTTAGCCTCGTGTGCCTGTGCCAGCGTCTCGTCAGGCAGGGCGGGCGGCTCCGGGAATTCCGTTGCGAGCGTGATCGAATGATCGAGCTCTAGGGGCTTGGCCATGTTGGTATTGCCAGCGGCGACGAAGCCGAACGCGCCGCCGATGACACCGAGCACCGCGCCGCCACCGATAGCCCATGCCGGGGCGGTGGAGCCGACTGCCGAGGTGTAAGCCAAGATGCCGGTCTGTGCCAGCGACAGGATGCCGAAGCCGATGTAGAGGGCGGTGCGGATTTTGGCGGGAATGAGTGCAGTCCAATTAGTCATTGGGAAAGTCCAATCTGTGAGGAGGAATTATAAGTATTGACAAGCGTGGTAGACCTAGAAAATTTCACGACTGTTACGTAAAAATGTTTAGTCTAAAACGCGACATAACCCGACATGCGCGGAAACACGGGGTCACCGCGCACGCCGAGCCGGTGGAGTCGCTAGCTGCCGTTCTGCTGGTTCAAATACCGCTGGAAGGCTTCGACCGTTGCTGGGCCGAACTTGCCGTCAGCCAACCACTTCGAAGCTGGGTAGGGGCCCTTCTTTCGAAGGAACAGCTGCAAGGCCACAATCGAGTGGTAACCGAACTGACCGTCAACAGCACGCGTGTAATAACCGAGCCCATTGAGCCATTCCTGCACGGCTTCCCATGTGTACCGGCCAGCGTCGCCGTCAATAGCCCGCTCATAAAGGCCAATCTGCGACATGAGAATCTGAGTCGCCTCAGCGGTTGCCTTGCCGAACACACCGTCAACGGCGAGGTTCTTGTAATCGGTTGGACGGACAGTTGGTGCCGCGTTCTTTGGCGGGTTGGATGCAACCGGCACGGTGCCGGAAGGCTTGATTTGCTTCTTGCGGATACGCTTCGCCACGCGTGCAAGGTGCTTGACGCCGCCCTGCAGCTCGAAGTGCATTTCATCCTTGCGGCCGCCGTAGTTGCCGCCCCACCGAACAGAGTTGTCCAGGTCTTTCAGGATGTGCTTGATAGCCTTCTCTTCCGCGCCGCTAAACGTGTTGACACCGCCGAGGCCATGCAACGGGGCGTTGAAGTCAACGGCGGTACCGGCTGCGTGCTCAGAATGCATAGATGCGCCGCGAACGTTGCGGTAGGCGTAACCCCACGACCAGTCCGTGCGAATGCTCTCCACCTCAGCGTCGAAGCGCTTTCCGAGGTAGTCGAGGATCGTGTGAGCGTCGCCCTTGCGAACCTTGCCAGTGATCCAAGTCAGGTTGGTGAGTCGCGGGCTGGAGCCGGACGTAATAACATCCCAGCCAAGTCGAGTAAGTGCCATTTCAAGGCCACCTTTCAAATGATTTCGGGCATGAAAAAAGCCCCGCACCGTGTGGTGTCAGGGCATAAAAAAACCGCCTCGCGGGCGGTAGGTCTATTCGGTTGGTGGATGGACTCTTGGGGATTGGATATTCCGTGGCTTGTCTCCCCACGTAGCTCCAAGCTTCTCCACAATCGGCTGAATCTTGTTTACCTTGTCAGCAAGAACAGCGACACGATAAGCATTCTCGTCGCCCTCTTTATCCTTGGCTTTCGAGATAGCAACGTGGGCCTTGAACTCGCTGGTCAGGTCTTCAACAGCTGCCTGCAACTTGTCGTTATCGTCACGGAAATTCGTGTCGTGATCGTTTTCGACCTGTGCGCGCACACGTTCGAGAACTTCGGCTTGCTTGTCCAGCTTTTTCGACTGCTGTTCCATACGAACGCCTATGCCGGGGTTTTTGTCATCCCCGACCAGAGTGTTCACGAGGCGCACGAAATTGGAGACAAACTTCCAATTCTTGCCAACCGTTTTGCCGAACAGATACAGCACGAAAAAGATTAGTGCGACCGTGACCAGCCGCTCAGGTTCCATCAAATCAACTAGCCACTGGGGCATTATTACCTTTCAAAATTGTTGTTCACCTATTCATCCAGGCGTTTGCTTTCAGGTGGCAATAAGCCTCCGGCAAGCGCCTCGTGCAGCCGAATATCTTCCTGGCCTAAACTCCACAGCGCACAGCCTTGCAGCCCCCAGTCAAGTACCGCCCGACCCAACCAGTGAACTATTGTTTGCGCGTCCGTGAACCAGACTTCGGAGAATCCGTCTCGGTCGCCGATTAGCTGCCGTCCAATCCAAACGTCATGATCGAGCGGACGAATGGTGACTGTCGTTTCGATGCCCGCGTTGATTGGCAGATCCTTCCAGTGAGCGAACACCCAGTCGAGTGCGTATCCGGTTTCGCGGGTTGCGGATTCTTCCACGTCGTTGTTTGGTCTGAACCTGTTTTGCGAATCCCATGTGACGTTAGTTCGCTCGACGCGGCCGAGGACTTTTCGTTGGCCGTTTATCTCTACTTCGATTGCTTCGCGTGGCTGGTAGAGCCACCCGTCGCCCAAGTAAATATGGTCGATCCATGCGATGCCAGTCGACTTGTAACCCGTCGCGCCTCCGGGCGGTGTGGTGGTCGCTTCGAGGCGCATAGGAATCGTTGTTTCAGCGTTGGAGAAGTACACGCGGGCCGAGCCTTCACGCACCCGCAACGCGAGCACACACCGACCGACTTGCGCGGCTCCCCCGACCTGCTGCGCGCCGACGTTCGTTGAGCCGAGAACTGTGGAGCCTCGCATGAGACGTAGAGTGCCAGTGTTCGTGAGCTCCGCGGTGATGCCTTGCGAAGTGACCGAGAACGTGCCGCCCGTCGCGAACTGGAAGCGTGCCATTGCATAGAGTGACTGCGCGCCGAACGCGTTGTCAAAAACGAGTTCGCCTGTGCCCCGATATTGCTTATACGTGTCGGTAACTTGCTCGAAAGCCCACGCGCCCGAAGGCTCACTGTAAACGTTGCTGAGCTGCTGGCTACTCGACGCATAATCGTCAATAATTGTCGCGGCAATCGCTTCGCGCTGGATTAGCTCAGTTGTGAGCGTGAAGCCGACCTTCGGGGTTACCGCCTGCCCGTTGGATGCAATGACCGGCTCGGCGCGCATCTTGTAATCAATCCGCGAACTACCAACCGAGTTGTCAGTGACACCCCAAATCGGCACAGCTGCCGGTTGCCCGTACCTGACCGCGTATTGCTTGCCTTGGAATTCGCCACCGACAGCGCCAGACACTGAATCCCATTGCGTGGCCTCTAGCCAGTCGTAAACGTCCAAATAACCAAAAAGTGAGCGGCTCGATTCGTCGCGGTAGCATAACCATCCGATAGCTTCGTGTGTGCCTGTGTCTGACCAGGGGCGCGCTCCGGTGAAGTATTGCCATGCGCTGTAATACGTGCCAGACACGCCGCGCCGGGTTGCTCCCCATGATGCCGGGTAGTCGTGGATTGACCAGAAGTAGGCGTAGAGCGGTAGGCCCATGCTGACCTTGGCGGGGTCGATCTGCGAGGCCGCCCAATCGTAAACCTGTTCAAGCCAGAAGCCGGGAGATACCGGGCCGGGCGCACTACCGGACCAAGCGAAGTCGTAGGACATGATCGAAACGTGGTCGAGTATCTGCCCTAGTTGTTTGTAGCGCACCCAGTTTTCGCCACCGACTGAGCCGGTCGCGGTGAGTGCGGGTAGTGCGCCAGATGCTTTCTTGCCGAGCGAGTGAGCCCGGTTGGTGACGACTCGAAACAGTTCTTCGGAATCCGCTGAGCGTGTGTTTCCGCCCGCTTCCATGTCCAAATCTACGCCGTATAGCCACGGGTACATGTCGAACATTTTGGTTTCGACTTGATCAGCGAGGCGGGTGCGGGCGGTGGCTGAGTCGCGCAACGCTTCGAAGATTGTGTATGGCCCATCTATGGGGTCATCCATGTTTCGGAAGCAACCCCACCAGCGGATGTGCGGCCATTTTGCCCGGTATGCGTCGAGCTGCGCGGGGTCGAATGTTTCGGTGAGTGTGCCGTCTTTGCCGACGATCCAGCCGAAGATTGATAGGTCGGTGATTCGGTCGCCGTACTGATCTAGCACTAGGCGGATTCGGTCAGTCCAAGATAGGCCAACCCATGCCCAAACGTTCGCCATTATGACCTCTCATTCCATGAAGCTTGTAGGTGTGCGCGTCCGGTCAGGACTGTGTTTAGTGTGAGGTCTTGGCGCTCGGTGATGATCGGTGCGCGCCCGTAGCCTTGCGAGGCGTAGTGATTGAGGCCATCAACTTCGGCAACGCCGTTGAGAGCCCCGAATTTGTATGCGCCCACACGGGTAACGCCCTTGCCGCGAATTCGCATGTATACGGGCGCGGCCTTGTCTGCGTTGGATAGGGCGACGACTTGCAAGCCGGGGTTGATTACCCCGTTGCGGTATTGCGCCCGCCCTATCGTTGTTCCGACCTCAGCGGGGTTAGGCACGATGCCGGTCGGCTGCTCACCGGCCTGTAACTGAATGTCGGTTATCGTGACGCTGGCCGAGGTTGGAATGTCGGTAGCGCTGATTTTTAGCTTGATCGACGCGACAGGCTTATCAACGTAGATCGGCTGCTGTAGGCGCACGATACCCCCTTGCTAACTTCGCCGAACGTAGGTTGCCTGGCAGACAACGTTCTTGTTCGTGCCGTCCGCGATGCCACCGCCCCAATATGGGAGATGCAAAGTGCCGTCTGCATGTAGCTCTAGAACGACAGTGCCGACACCGTATTGGAAGGCAGGCAACGTCCAGTATCGAACCGCTGAACCGCCAACTTCGGGCAGTAGTTCATCAGGAAGCGCGCTAATGATCTGTCGCGCCGTTCCCCCGCGAGTGTGCAACTGCAAGGTGACCTCGTTGGCCGTGACCTTCGCTAGAAAGTTGAACGACGAAGACGGGCCGAGCATGTGCCAGTTATTGATCGCGTACTCATGCAAATCCAGCCACGGCTCACGGTCAGGATAAGGCTGCGGAATAGCTGAAAGACTCATACTGTCCTCCGAAGGTAGGTTGATTCCACGACGTAGTTACTCAGGGTGCCGTCTGTGAGTTCCGGGTAGCTTCCCGTTATCGAGAAGATTTGTGTTCGCCCGTCCGTTCGCATCCAAAACGCTATATCGCCGGGTGCTGCGGCATACGCACCGAAAACTCGGTCGCCAGCCGGGATGATTTCGTCTGGCAGTTCGCTTGTTATGAACCGGTCAGTTCCGCGCCGTGTGCGTAGGTAGATGCTGATTTCGTTTCCGTCGATCTTCGCCATGAATGGGAAGTTCACCGGGTCAGCAGCCCAGTTATTGAGCACGAGACTCGACAGGTCATACCAAGGGCTAGCATCAGGATACGGCTGCGGCATTTTCGGGAAATCATAGAGGCTACTCACGCTGGCCTCCGTAGCGTGCGTGCTTCGAAGCTGAGTGAGCCTCTATCGTTCAATCGGGCTGAGTAGATTTGCATGAACCGCCAAGACGCATTCCACTGAACTTGCGCGGCCACTGTGCCGTGTAAAGCGATCCGCGCTGTGGATACTCCGGGCATCAGATCGGCAGGCAAGTTCTGGAAGAAATACCTATTGTCGGGGTCAGTGATTTGCGAGGTGTCTAGTCGGATATCCCATGAAACATGATTCGGCTCAACGGTCGCCGTCACCGATCCGGGCCCGAATGCTTTCACACCGTTCACGAGGAACTGTGAAATGTCGTAGGTAGGAAACTGGTCAGGATACCGAGATTCGACCATCGGAAGATTCAAACTCATGCTGACCTCCGTATGGTTCGTGCTTCGAACATGATTGCGCCGTCGAGTAGGCTTTTGGACGCGTCGCTGAGGAACACCCATCCGCTTCGGTGCCATTGAATGAGCGTGAAGCCCACGCCCAACGCACCGGGGCGCGTGATGCCAATCGGTGGTGTTAGTTCTGGCGGTAGGCCTTGGAACATTCGGCGGTTCGGGTTGTTCTCCGCGTTGAAGGTATTGATTCGCACATCCCAGAAAACGTGGTTAGCCTCAATCGTTGCCATGACCGAGCCAGCGCTGAACGGCTCACACCCATTAGTGAGAAACTGCGACACATCGTAAGTCGGGTTGATACCCGGATACGGCACGTCCACTATCGGAAGAACAAGGCTCATGAGATCACCCTCCGTGGCATAATCCCGGTCACGATGACCACATCGTTCGGGTAAGAAGCGCCTCGGGACTGCTCAGGGATCAGCATCATCCGGTTCGTGATCTTTACAGCGCTCGCCACACCGTCAATAAACGCAGCCAAAAAGGGGTTTCCCACGGGCAGTATTTCGTTAGGAAGCTGCTCGGTAAGCGTCCACGATCTGGCATTAGCGCCATTCAGGCGAATACTGTAGGAAACCTTATTCCCTTCAACCAAGGCGGTCGCCTCGTTTACTGTTTGCGCGACCCACCCGCCGACCAAAAAAGTTCCAACGCTCACGAACGCGGGCAAGTTCTCGTACGGTTGCGGGATAACCCGAAGATCACTCATACCGCTGCCCTCCGTGGCCAAGTCATAGAAAGTTCAACGTGAGCGGCGTCGCCCATGACTCGATTCAGCCATCCTGGGAAATAGATGTTGCCGTACTGGTTGACCTGCACCGGGGCTGGCGTGTCGTAGTGCATGGCAATCCCTGGGCTGATCGTCGGCGGTCGCAATTCGGGCGGCAAGCCAATCACAATGAAATTTCGGTTGTCGATCATCTGATTTGTGCGTGCCCGTATCCCTGCGATAACAAGGTTCGGTTGCACTTGCGCCCAGCACCCGAATCCGATTGGTTCAGCGCCCTCAGCCAAAAACTGCCGTATATCGTAGATTGGATACTTCGACGGGTAAGGCGTTTCTAAGATCGGAAGATCAAGGCTCACTATGCCCTCCTTTGGTAGGTGACGGAAAACAGAAGAATCTCCCCCGCAGGGAACCCGCCAAGAGGGTTGTAGGAGTATGGTGGCACGTAGAATCGGCCTCCCGTGAGAATTTGGCATTCAACAGTGCCAATGTCACGCAAATGAGCCACGAAGGTCTCCGGGTTTGCCGGACGTAGCCCTACAGGCAAAGTAAACGCGGCCTTCGGGTCACCCGTCACGAGAGACCCTGAAAGGGTGACCGTGTTCCCATCGACTAAAGCTTTCACTGACCGCGTCAACGCATCAGCGTTCCACCCATTGACGAGATAACCGGACAGGTCAAGCCACGGATTTGCGTCCGGGTAAACATTGTTTGCCGCGACCTCAGCCACTACGCTGCCCTCCATCCGGTCATGACGAAACCGATTTGCGTAGTCCCGGATGGGTCTTGGCCTGTCCGCGTTGGCACGACGATCCTGCCAGCCGTATCCGCAACCACCTGCGAAGGGGTGCCAAGATAGTCAGCATACGCAATTGTCGATGACCCAACCCTGAACTCTTTGGGTAGATTCTCGAAAAGAAGCCACCCGCCATTCGCAATCCTCGAAACATACTCAGACCCTACGACCAATCGAACTGCATAGTGAATCGTGTTCCCGTCCACCTGAGCAGCGGCAGAACCCGTAAATCTCGGGCGCAGACCGGGAAGTAGATAAGAGCTGATGTCGAACCAAGGCTTTGACTCTGGATAGTAGGTACTCAATGGCGACGCATCATTCACGGCATCCTCCTGAAAGGCGACAATCCCGGCGTGAGGTACTGAGAAACGTCGTACCAAGGATTCTTCGTCGGGTAGGGCTGAGAACTGAGCAGAGGCAGATCGATCATTACTGGCTCCGTTCCGACTTTGTGCCCAGCTTCGGGCGAGTCAAGCCAATGCGCCCGGTTGCGCCCGCCGTCCTGCCAACAAGCACGAACGCCGGACGCGCTGCCCGCGAAGCCGGAAGAATGAAATCGTGCTCCACCCGGTAAGACCAATCCGGCCAAGCCGTGAGTGAAAGCTCAGCATTTGAGCCGGTCACCGTCGCGCCGTCCATGTAATCCACACGCGGCCGCAACGAACCAACGCCCGCCAAACCTTGAGTAAACACCTGCATCGACCAGCCATAAGGCCGAGACGACGACTGCACCGCATCACTGCTCGGATACCAAAAACCAATATCGCCAGTGCCCGGCAACGCGGCAACATCAATCCACGAAACCCAGCCAAGGTCAGCATCCCAAAGCGTTTCAACATGCGCGTTATTGCCCGAAGAATCACCAACCCAAACCTGAGCCGGTGCCATAATACGGTTCAAATAAATCTGCGACTCCGCAACCTGAGATTCCAGCGCATCAATACGTGCGTTCAATTCCTCAGCCCCCTCCGGTGGCACAATCCCCGCCGACCACGGCAACTCCGTAACGTGGGGCAACCAACCCGACACCACGCCCCCAGGCTGTAGCATCAGGTCGGTTACCTCCACCGTCGCGCCGGTCGGCAAGCCCTTCGAGGTCACGCGCAGTTTGATCAGATTCGGATTACCCGAAGTGCGCAAAACACCTTGCAACGTGACCTCCTAAGAAATTTCGATCTGGATAGTCTCAGACGTTCCATCCTCGTAAGTAACCACAGCTTCAACGCCAATGTCAGGAACAAAACCAGTCGGCCCCGTACTGCGCACGTCAAAACTGAAAGCATACGATTCGCGATTGTCCGGCGTGACCGTCTGCTCAATCCACCGCTCGCCCGGCCCGCTAAACATGACCGCTTGATCCCCCGTGCCTTCACCGTCCACGACTTCCGCGCCGAAGCTAGCCCAATGAGCCAGCCCGTTATCGAAACGCGCATTCAGTAGAAGGTTGAAAGGCACAAGGTCAAAAGCGCCTTGCCCCGTGCCCGTGGTAAGCAAGCCCGCGTCCGTGGATTCCGAAGAGCCTAATTCGCGAAGCTTGGCCGAGAGCGTGATGCCCGAGCGCCACGGCTTGATAATGTCGTACTCCAAACGCACAATGCGCTGCGTGTCCGAAATACCAATCTCTTCGTCAACTACCGTCACGAAATCGCCCGCATCGAACGCGTCAAGCTCGTTGCCTGTATCGGCAACCGTGACCTCGTATGAATACGACGGCTTCGAACGGTTTGCCAGGGTCGCGTTGGCCATTGCGAGCATCGTGTAAGGCGACGTGCCAGACTTGAAATCGTAAGTCGCCGAACGAACTTCTGACGTGTGCGAATAATCCTCCACATACGGCACACCGTTATTCACCGAGGCGATGGTTTGCCCGTCCGCGTTGCGCGCATAGATCCGGGTGATTAGCGAGGTTGTATCAATCACGCGCTTAGGATCGCTCAGACCCTTGCCGTAGAAGAACGCCACGCCGTTATCGCGGCCCGAATTCGTGACCAGTGAAACCCGATGATTGCGGTTATCAAACACCAAATCGCCGCCGTGATTCTTTTGAACCTCACGCAACAGGGCGAGCGGATTCGTGTTCTCAATCGAATACGTGCGCAAAGTCCGCACGTTCGCCACGTCCACAGACCAACCCGTGCCAGCCAACGCAATAGTCATCACGTCGCCCGCCGCCACCTGCCGAAACTCCTGCGCGTCAATCTGCCCCGCCGTCGCCAAATCATAAAATTCAGCCTCAGCATAAACGGACGTGTGAACCTTCCGGCCAGACCGCGCATCCGTGATACGCCGAATACGGTAACGCTCCCCCGCAACCTCAACGAATCGCTCGCTAGTCAACGTCGAAGCGTACTTATGAGTCGCGGGCAAAGTGAACTCAAACTTATGCTCGCCGTTCACCTCAGACGTGACCACAGCACCCAAAGAATCAATGATCACCGTCACCGGCACATCATCACCGTCATAAAGAATGATCGGCGCATGCGGATAATTCGGAGGCGCGCCAGCTTCCCACTCACGCGCCGTCACCGTCACCGTGAAAGTACGCGAAACCTTGCGCCCAATTTCATCAGTCAAAGTAACCGTCACTTGACCGTCGCCGACCTCGAAGCCCGAGGCCAAAGTAAGCACCGAACCTGAGATAGTCGCCGAAGCGACAGGCGGCGTGCTAATACTCCACGACGGCGCACCCTGATTAGAGAACACCAAAGGAATATTGACCAGGCCGCCCTGTTCCAAGGTCTGATTCGGGATAGCTTCAAGCGTCGGCGCTGGCTCGCTCGGAACGTCCACCGTGAAACCGCTGAACGACTGGCCAACCGTCATCGGCACAGTCCACCGCAACAGGCCATTCAACGCGGCGGGAAGCTGCGAGCCCGTCTGCCACGTCGCGCCAGCGTCAGTAGACCAATAAGGCGTAACCTCAGCCGGTGCGCCCGTCACGACAGGCTGAGCGCTCCACGAAACCCGCTCAGCACCCGTCGAAAGGGTGCCCGCAACTTGGGCGGTAATAGATGACTCGCTCAACGTGTAGCGTGTCCGATTCGCGTCCTTTTGCCCGTCTGCCCATTTGCCAAGAGCCACCGAATCAACGAACCCTGGCAGGTCGAAACTTGCCCCAGGGTGAGCTACTAGCGCTTCGTCAAAAACGCCCGTAGTCCAATACCCAGCAGACTGCAAAGCGTACACATCAAGATCAGCCGTCGAAGCCGGGTTAGGCGCACCAGCCAAGGCGCGCACAGGGCCGATCCAAGACGCGCCAGTATCTGCAAGCACGCTGAAAAGCTGCGAAGTCTGCGCACCATAATCAAGCAGCTGCCCAACAAACTGCCAACCGAGCGTCTGCACCCAAGGGGTATCCTCGTACTGGTCAAGCAAGCTAGCGCCAGTCGAGCTATACACCTGGTGACGCAACCGGCCACTAGCCGCCGTCGCCAAGTACGCAACCGGGCTAGAACCGCCTCGCGTAGACATGAGCGGAGAATGCGCCATGACGTAACTTTGACGCGTCCACAAGCCCATCAAGAGCTTTCCGCTGGACGGCCACAAGCCACTGAAATAAGGTAGCTTGAAACCGCCCTGATCAGTCGCCGGGTTTACCTGATTCAGACCCATCTGATAGCCCCACTGGCCCGCAACGTACCCATCATTCGCGCCGCCGACCACGCGTTGCCACATCCGCGAAGGGGTCACAGCATCCGCATAATCCAAGCCCGAAGCTGGCTCAATACGCTGCAACGCAACAGGATTCAAATCAGGGTAAGAAGTCGGAACCTCCCCAGACCACGAAAAACGGTTATCCCACAAAAGAGCCCCCTAAATCCTGCGCGCATTCGCATACAACCGACGCGAACCCGTAGGCGCGCCCGGCACCGAAACACTCACCGTCTGCCCCGGCGTAAGCGACGCACGGCGAAAATGACTCATGAAACGAACGATGCTGGCCAACCTCGCGCCCGTCGTCGCATCCTTTTGATAAAACTCCATCGCCTGATAATCCAAAACGTTCGTGCGCCCCGAAGTCGTAGCCGAAACCACAACCTCAAAGCCGCCAACCTTCACCGTCGCCTGAGCGCCAGATGGAAACTCAATCTGCGGATAAGCAACCGTATTTCCACGATCCAAAGTGAACGAAAGCGACGAAGCGAAACTAACCGGCACCTGTTCGGCCTCCATCGCCGCCGCATCGCCCACCGTCTCGAATGAAACATCAGCGCGCAACGTGAAGCTCTTACCGCGATGCCAGCCACAAGGGCGCCAGTCGATCTGGCCCGAAACCATGACTTCCCACCACTGCCATGCCGTATCCAGCTCGGCAATCAAGCTCTGCGCGCCACGGTGCGGGGCAATCAAGCCCACGAAATTATCGCGTCGCTCTGCAGCCTGTTCCGGCGTAGACCCCTCGATAAGAACGTCAAAAGTGAACGCCGTGTGAGACTGAGAAGCGCCGTAGAAATACCGCGCATCCCGGCCTTCTGTGTCCTCAGTTTCCAAAGACAACCCGCCGAGTGACGGCCACTCAGCAAGAGTCGCCGTCACCCCAGCCAGGCTATTTGTATCCACGCCACCGAAGATAAAACTCAACTCACCGGCCCCCCTAGACTTACTTTGCCGTTGGATCGGTTGGAATTGCTTCCCCGAGCGTAAAGACCCTGAGAAATGTCGCTAACTCCAATATCTGCCTGAACCTCAACCGGGCGCTCAGCCAACTTTTGAAGCGCGTAGATAATCCGATCAACGTCGCCGGAAGCCATGCCCCCGCCGCCGCCTTCCGGCACGTGCTGAGATAGCTTCGACAATGGAATGACAGCTTCCGGCCCGGCCTCGCCCACAACCGCAAGCGTCGGCTTCGTGACAACGCCACCCTTTGCCAACATAGGAATGTTCGGCACAGACCAGCCGCTGCCACCCACACCAGGAACCCAGTCCGGGATAGTAAAGCTGATCTTTCCGACCGTGTTATTCCAGAATCCGGCAATCGAATTGAACGCATTGCGGAACGGGGTCATGATCGCATCGCCGATTCGTCCAAAGATCCCTGAAACCGTGGATACGGCGCCAGAAAAGAAGCCCATAATTCCATCCCAAATATTCGAGACGGTGGTCTTCACGAAATTCCAGCCGCTAGACCAGATAGATTTGATCGTGTTCAGAATGTTTGAAATGTTCGTCTTGACGTTATTGATGTAAGTCTTGACGAATCCAACAATGCCTTCCCAGACTGACTTCGCTACGCTCTTGATGCCGTTCCAGACGCTTGACCAAATACTCTTGATCGCATTGATTACCGTCGAGATGACCAGCTTCACCGCATTGATGTAGCCCGTAACGAAAGCCACGATTCCAGCCCAAACCGCCGAAGCCACAGTCTTGATCGTGTTCCACACGCTCGACCACGTTGCGCTAATCGCTGAAACGACATTCGCAATAACAGTCTGCACGCCAGTGATCGCCGAACTAATGAAGCCGGTAATCGCATCCCAAACAGACTGCGCAAACGAAGATACCGCGCTCCAAACAGCAGACCACGTATCACTAATCCAAGTTAGCGTTGAACCGATAAAGTCACCGGCAACCTGAATCGAAGTCTGAATGAACCCCCAAACCGCATCCCAAATGGTCTGGAAAAACTCGGTTTGAGTCGCAAGGTAAACGATGCCAGCCACAAGGGCGACAAGGCCAAGGACAACCCATGTGATCGGGCTTGCCAGCAGGGCCGCGTTCGCCGCCCAAATGCTCGTAGTCCACGCCACAACAGCCGCAACCAGAGTCACACCGATAATTCCCGCCACAATGCCGAGAACCCACTGATTTTCACCCAGCCAGGCGCCGAACGCCTGAATGCTCGGCATCATGTCCGTCAGTGCCGTGGAAATGGTGCTAAAAATGCCCGAGGCCAACGGCTCTAGCGCCAGCGTCGCATTATTCTTGACCACATCCCATTGCTGGCCAAAGCTCATAGTTTCCTCAGCAGTGCCAAGGATCGTGTCCGCGGTCTGCCCTGCAGCCTTGCCAAGGTCATCCATGTTTATGGCGCCGGACTCCAACGCCCCGATGAACTGCGAGGCGCCGCGAGTACCGAACACCTCAGATGCCAAGTCCAGCGCGGCCGCCTTGTCGCCGGATTCAATAAATCCGCCAATCTCGCTTTGCACACGCTGGAACGCCTCGGCAGGCTCTTCGCCGTCCTTGGCAAGGTTGACAAGCCCCCGAGACATGGACGACATGACCTGAGTCGAGTTCAGGCCGGCCTTATCCAGCGAACCAATCAGCACAGCAGTCTCTTCGAAGCTGAACCCGAGCGCCTGAACAGCCGGAGCATTCTCGGATACCTGAGAAGCCAAGTCATTCATGCCAACGCCTGTAGCCTGGGATACCTGAAAAAGGTGATCCATCGACTTAGAAACGTCGTCGCCCTCGATCTTGAAAGCACTAAACGCCGCGGAAGTCTTGCCAACGTCCACGGCCTCACCGAGGATATTGCCCGCTTGCAGGTACTGCGCCGCGACGGTTTCCATCGTCTCGCCCGATAGGCCCATGCGGGTGTTGATATCGGCAACCGCCGTACCAATATCGCCGAACTCATTCGGTACCGTCTTGCCAACGTTCTTGGCAACCTGCACCAGACCTTCAAGGTCATCACCCGTCGCCCCAGTGCCGACGCGAATTGAGTTAGCCATTTGGTCGAACGTGTCGCCAATTTTCCACATGCCAGCAAACGCGCCTGTGACAGCCGCCGCCGCACCGAGCGCAACTAGGCCTTTTTTGAACGACCCGGAAAACTTGCCGCCCGCGCTCTTGCCCGCCTGCTCCCCCGCCTTATTCGCGCCGGGGGTCAAGACGTCGGCAATCGTTCCCTGCGCACCCTCCATCGACGGAATGAGATGGACGTAAGCCTGAGCAATATCAACGCCGCTACCAGCCATTTAGACCCCCTTCGGGCATAAAAAAAGACCCCAAAGGGTCAATTGGATTCCCACCAGTCATCGAACTGGCTAATCGGAATAGGGTCTTTGCCGAACGAGCGCGAACCGTTTTCAGCGCCGGGGCGGTCAATCGGCTTCGGATGCGGCGCATTTTTACGCCCTGCACGCTGCCAATTTCCCTCGGCGAGCATGTCGCCAATGAGCGCCAAGAGCTGCGCATTAACTTCACCGTTGGCCCAAGCGGCAACCTCTGGATGCATCGCACGCGCAATAGCCGAACCGGCCGGAGCATGACGCACAATCACCCAAAGGTCACGCCACGAGAGCTCAAAAGTGCCAAGATCATCTATGTGCTTCCCGAGAGTCAGCAGATGATACTCAATGGCCTCGCCATACTCCCTTAGGAGCTGGACGAGGCCGAAGATTCCCCCAACTCAATGTTGGAAACCCGGCCCCATTCCTGCATGACTTCCTGAATTTCGCCCTTAGTACCAGCGGCGTAGCAACCCGGCGCGTACTTCTCGAAAAGCTCACGCTGAATTCGAGACAACGACGCCAACATGTCGGGATCAAAATCATCAGGCAGAACCGGCTCTTCACCCGAAGCGCTCGCCAGCTCCTTGGCTTCCTGAATCTTCTTGATCATCGGCTGCGCAGTCGTCGCCGCTTCCTCTAAGCGCTCGGCCAAATCGGCGCTAATGTACTGGCGCAACGGAATGGAAAACTTCTTCTTGGAACCGGAGAGCTGAAACTCAAAAACGTTCTGCTTGAAACTAGGCTTGAAAACCATTTGCGGGAACACCTTTCAAAAATTTGGAATGGGAGCGCATTAGAAAAAGGGTGAGCCGGGGAGCGCTCCCGCATGAAGAAACCCCGGCCCACCAGCCTGTTAGGCGGAGAAAACCCCGTCATCGGTGTAGATGTGAACGTTGTATCCGTCCGCATCTGGGAACGTCTTTAGCGTGATCGGCCAAGTGATCGCGTTCGTCTTCGTGAACGCAACTTCGCCCTGCTCAGACACCTGGCCGTCAGGCACCACAATCAGCACCTTGGCTTTGCCGTCCTTGACGCGGAACTGCCACGGCTTACGCGGCATATCCGTAGCGCCCATGGAAGCCTTGATGATGCGGCCCGTGCTGTCAGTTGCCGGGGTGACCTTCACATTGTCGTCGCCGAAGTAGTTCTTCAACGCCGCTTCGTTCGTCTCCAAATGAGCCCACGCCAGAGTGCCGTTGAATTCCTCCAAGATTTCCTTGATGGTCGCACCCGACCAGTCTTTGATCCCGGTCATTGACCGTTCGGGGGTCAGCGTGAGTCCGTCCTCGGAGATATACCCCGAGTCTTCCCAATCGGCCCCGGCCGCCTCTCCCGGCGCAGTCGGCAGAACAGCTTCTGGGCCACCCGAAAGGATCGCCCCGGTGGTTGCCTGATCCGGCCCACCTACAAGAACATTCTTGGCATCAATAGCCATGGTTATTACCCCTTCCGGGCATTAAAGAACAACGCCACGCACCGCAATTTGGTACGTGGCATAAAAACGTGAGTGAGTTGGAGCGCGAGGGCTAAGCGATCACCGCATGATGGACATGGATAGCCGCATTGAACTGATACCGAAACAGGGTCGGCTTGTCAGGATGCGGAAGATTGACCGGAAGGTTTGCTTCCACCTCGTAGAACTGCACCCCATCAAGAAAAAGACCGTCCAAGCCCTTGACTAGCCCCCACACCCGTTGCGCCAGCTTGATCGCTAAAGCCTCGCGCTCGCCGTAGCAGTCAAAGACCAGCCTCGGGCGACCGGACACCAGCGTTGCTTCGGGGCCACCCAAAGAGAAAGCGACCAAAAAATTCTTGTCGTTCGTCATCTTTGAAGAAACGGGTACGCCCGCCAGCGGTTTCAGGTACTCGCGCACCAGGTACTCAACATCGGCAGGAGCTTGCATTAGCCGCCACCAAGTGCGCGCAACAGTGTCGCGTTGCGTGCATTGTCGATAGCGGCCTCTGTCGTCTCTGTGCCAATGAAGACACGGGCGCGAGTCTGCCCCCGAGTTCCTGCCACGGCTTCATAGCCCGGCCCGGCGCGGTTGGCGATCTTCTGCCCTTCACTCATAAGTAGGCTGGCAACAGCCGGGTCATTGAGTAGCGCCCGAGCGCCCGCGCTTTTCAGCTTGACCTTGATTTTTCTAGCCATCACGCCTCCGCAATCGAATTCGAACGTGGTCAGTACGCAAGCCGTAAATCCACGACTCAGGCTCGCCAAGTAGCACGAACTGACCGTCAGTAACGGGAAGCTCAACCCTTGCGCGACGTGGCACCATGGCAGTCTCGGGAAGGTAGACCGTGAAGTCAGCGACCACACCATCAGCATGCTCAAAGTCGCGGCCACCGTTCCCCGGCTGCACAGAACACCCATCAATCGGCGTGCGCGTCGGAACCGTCCAGCTCTCCACCGTCTCTCCGCGCTCCACAATCTCTTCGGGCATGAGCACGACAACAGTCTGGTTAGCGAATCGGGGCAACATTACGGCAACCCCGGAACGATCATGAACGCCTTGCGGCCACTCTTCCCGCTACCCAAAAGCGCCTTGTCATCCTTCGTCAGATACAAGTTGCCGTTCGGGTTGCTAAACGAAAGGCCAGTGCTCACACCGCCCGCGGTTTCGTTGCGCGATGCCACGCCCTCAACATCGTTGATAGCTGCGAGCAAGGCACGCTTGACCATTCGGCAAACAATGAGCTTGGGAACTTCCGCGTCAAGCTTCCCTGTCGAAATTCGCCCGTCAATTCCGGGGTAAAGCTGCCGAAGGACAATCGAAGACTCTTTGAGCTTCTGATCCCCCTCGGCGTCATATTCGGTCGGCATGCCCGGCCAGTGAGAGCGCAAGTCTTCAATAGTTGCGAATGGTACGGCCATGCTTAGACCTGCTTACGCGGGCGCCCACGCTTAGGCGTTGCGGGCTTAGTGAAGTCTGGCTCGCCCGATTCCTCAGCGGTAGCGTTTTCGTCGCTCTCCGCCGATTCTGCGCCCTCGCCTTCGGCAGGGTCAGACTTATCCTTCTGATCCTGCTCGGCCGCCGTGCGAGCCTCTGCAAGAATGGCCTCAGCATCCACCTGGGCTTTGGCGATGATGCCCGCCGCGTCATTTTCAGCGCGAGCGATGACTAGCGCGGCCTGATCCTCGGTAGGGTCGGCAACAATCTCCACGGCAACGGGGTTTGGCGCGGGTTGCTTGCCAGTCGCCCAATCAGGCAACTCTTCACCCGGTTTGAATTCATGAAGGCGGCCAGAGACGTCCAAAGCGGACGCATGGCCAAGAGAAATGATCCCCATTACGGGAACCTCCTAAAAGAATAAGGAAACGCCACTAGGCCGCCTGAATATTCAGACGGCCTAGTGAAATCTCATGCTTAGGTGAGAGCCAGACCCGAAAGGGTCAGGTTTGCGTTCGGCACAACCGGCAACGCGATAGCAGATGCCTTAGTCCACTGCGCCACCGGGTCGTTATCCGAGTACGAACCAACCACGATGCCCGGCGCCTCGGTCGAGTCGATGCCGTAGTTCTCGTCCAGCGCCTCAGCAGTGACACCCCACAGGGTTTCGCCGAGCTTCTTACCGGCAGGCGGCAAGAACAGGATGCGCTTTGGGTCGAGGATGGACTGAGCAACCCCTTCTTCTACCTCCACCTGCGCATCGTAAGTTACGAGCGTCGGCAGTCGGAACGAAGCCAGCAGGGCATTCAAGGCATCAATGGTGACGATGTTCTGAGTCGAACCGGCAGGTAGGACATACCCGCGGATAGCGCTGTTTCGCATCAGAACGGAAACCAGCTGCTCGGAGGCCAACATTTCGGCCGGGCGCACGCCGTTGGTCGCGACGTACACACCGACCCATGCCAGTAGGTCGTTGATCGGGTCGGAATCGGCCTGATCCCAGCGAATGATCGCGGTCTGCGAGTGATTCGCTGCGCGCCCGAAGTCGGCTTCGAGAGCGAGCCCGTTCTCAGACACCGTAACCGAGCCATTCATCAGCGCGTCGCCGCGGGCAATTTCGAGTCGGGCCTTAATTGCCGTTGCCAGCTCAACCGCGTCATTCAAGATTGCATTCTTGATACCTTCATCAAGCTTGCGCATCTTTAGGCGGTCGTACTCACCGAGGCGGCGCTTCTCCGAAATTGGAGGAAGCTCACCGTGGATGCGAGAAATTCCGCGACGCCCGGAAATGGGCGATTCCGTGTCATACGAACGGTACGATGCCGCACGCGACAAGCCACCGCCACCAACCGACGCACGGAAATCAATATCATCCGTTGGCACGTCTGGAAGGTACGCGGACAGGCCGAACGCATTCTGCGGAAGGTCGGCCAAAGCCGAGCGGACATAACCAGTCAGCTCAGTAGGAGTGATGTAATCACTCGAAAGAACAAGCGACATAAGATTGCCTCCTTAGGCGAAGATGATTCGACCGGAGGCAGTAGCCTGCCCGGCTTCGTCAACGGATACGGGAAGCTTGGCTGCCTTTACGCGGCCATGCTCAAGAATTGCGCCACCAACCGGCGTTGCCGGATCGGCAGGAGCCTTAACCGTGGTGAACAGGAAGCCAGCAAGGTCGGCAAGCTCGGTCCAAAGGACATACGTCTCGCCAGACTTAGCCAGCGGCAGGCCAGACTTCAGCCAACCGTCCGGGTAATGAGTGTCCTTGGTGAATGTCGAAACGTCCAAGGTAATGGTCTGCGCAGCATTAGTGCCATGGGCAGAGCCGAGCCAAGACTGATCGTCCTGGCCGAAGGATTCACGCTTGATAGTGAGATCCACGATTCCCTCCTAAAGGGGTAAAAGAATTGATTATTTCTTGCGGCTTTCGTAGAGGTCGCGCCCAGCGTCCAAAGACCCTGCGGGCGTGCCTTTGCCCGACGCGCCTACACGTCGATTCACTCGGTTTCGTGCGTCCTTTGCGAGTCGCTCAGCGAGCTTCGTGCGCTTCTCCTCATCGGAGATTGAAGCCAACAATTCAACATCGGCTTCGTCAACAATTCCGTGAGTCGCTGCCAACGTAGAAACCTGAGCTTCGGCTTTCAACGAGGCAATCTCAGCGTCTTTAGTAGCAATCACCGCGTCTCGCTCAGATACGGATTCGGTCAGCGTCTCGTTCTCAGTGCGCAACGTATTTCGTTCGTCGCGAGCCTTGCGAAGATCGGCCAGAACGGCTTTCTTCGATTCGCCCGATTTGAATTCGTCGTCGGACTTATCCGCGTCCGCATCTTCACCGGCCGCGTCCTCGCCTTTGCCTTCCGAATCCTTGTCGCCGGATTCCTTCGACTTGTCTTCGTCCGGCGCTTGCCCCTCGGATTCTTTCAAGTCCGTAGCATCGTCGGATTCGTTCGATTTGTCGGAATCGTCCGAACCAGTGCCGTCGTTACCTTCAAGGAACCGTGCGCCCTGCATGCCCATCGCGGACATGTAATACGGCAACGGCTCATAAGTTGGCATGACAGATTTCAGCATTGCTACCTCCACATTTTGTTTGCCGTCTCGGCGGTTGAACCCGGCACCATCTAGGGCGGGAAAATAAAATTACGGGCGATCAGGCGCCCTGACGCTCGGCGAGCAGTTTTTCTGGGTCATACCCGTACTCGACGCGTGCGCGGGTTTCTTCCCACACCGGCATCGCATGGCACCGGCAGCCGCCGTGAAAGCGGGTCATCTCACCGTCTGCGCCCTGAGTTTGATCGACAGTGCCGCGAGAGTAAACGAATCCACGACTGGCAAGCATCAGGCAGAAATCGCAAGCACCAGGCTCAGGTACGCGAGCAAATGCCGCACCGTCACGAGCAGAGTTATTCCACACCGTGTTATGCCCCGGCGCCAACGAGTATTCGTTAGCGATCAGCAACATAAAGTCCGCGAATTCCGAAGTCTGGCCAGTGAACAGGTGACCGGCCTCGCGAGTTGCGAAACCAATCCGGGCGTTCACCTGTTCGATCGGCAACGGCGGGGCTAGCACTGATCGAAACGGGCCAGGCAGGCCATTGGCTGCGCGAAATCCTTCGAACCATTCAGCCGCCGCCGTTGCAGAAACATCGCCCCACCGCTCAATCAAGGGTGGAACAAGTTCAAACAACGCCGCACGAGCCGAAACCGGATTATCCAAATCGATACGCGCCAAAATTCGACGCAAATCAGCCGCAACCCGACGCGAAATGTCGTCATTCGCGGCAGGTAAGCGGTTAAGGACAGCCCGTGACATTACGAATCCTCAGGAGCACTAGGTGCCGGAGGGCGTTCGCCGGTCACGTCGCCGCCAACGAGGCGATCTAAGACCGAACCAGCGTTCGACTTCCGCATGTATGCCGTGTTGCGCTTGATCTGATCATCAGACAAGCCGTAAAGCTCCATAGCAAGTTCAGGATCACCATCAGGGAACGCTTGAACATACTTCAACGCCGCATCGGAACGGGCCGCGACAGTAGGCGTACCAGGATCAGCGAAACGAATCGACAGGCCACGAGTGACACGCTCAATCGCCGCGAACGATGTTGCACGCTTTACCGCTAGAACCTTGCGCGCAAGATTCAGCATCGCCGATTCGTAGGAAAGCTCAATCTGATACTCGATCAGCGAGAGCATGTCGGCCTCGGCTGCTCGAATAGCATCGGCCGAGGCGGGCTGATTCTCCTGAATGCCCAAATAGCTCATAGGCATCGAAGTTTCCGAGGAAACTTGCAAACCAATTGACTTGAACATCTCAGAATGCGGTTGCATCGAAGCCTGAGAAAGCTGTTGCAACTGCGCCCGAACTAGCTTGCCCTCTTCGTCATCCCACACGTCAGGCAAAGCCCACACGCCGCCCGTGATCGCCTTCCACAAGTCGATTCGGTTGCCGCTTTCATCGGTGAAGTGCTCTTCGCTCGCGCCAAGCAAAGCCCGTTGCGGAGCAGAGAAGAATTCAGCCGTGACTTCCATGCGTAGCAGGGTGCGCACGCCGCGTTCCATTGCGCCAATCAGCGGGCGGGTGATGCGCGAACGCCCGAACGGGCGGTCAACATCCCAATCCCAAACGAACGGCTCACAGCCAACCACGTCATGGCCTTGGCGCGCTTCATCGACGACAACCCATCGACCATCGACGCGATCAATCGCCAAAATCCAACCGGGAACGTGCATATTCACGCTGTTGCCGCTCACTACTTCAAGAGCCGCTGTCACGATGCCCGTGCGCGAGTCTTGAATGCAAGTAGCTTGCATGGCGGTTCGCACAGCGATGATAACCTCAGGGTCACCAGCACTAGTGTCACCGCTCGCGGTGAAGACGAACGCCGGGCCATGCCTCAAAGATGACTTGATAGCGCCACGCAAAGAACGCGACACATAGCGCCCGTCGAAAACCTCTTGCAGTTCGTCAAGCTCAGTTCCATTACCGGGAAGGCGGAAACCCTCAGGGCGAATGCGCGAACTAGGAACCGATACGGTTTTCTCGCCCCAGCCGAGCGGTGTCTGGAAATCCACCATATGAGGCGGAACCGAAAACCCGACCCGATCCAACCGGCGCTTAGAATCATGCAAGTTCCGGCGCAACTGATTACGTGGCGAGCGTTGCCGAATGGTGCGCAGCATCTCTTCAAACTTCGATCGCTCCGAAGCGTCTAGTTCACGTAGCACACGCACCACCTCCAATCACAAAACCACCGCATGACGCTTCCGCGAAGAGCCACCATCAGGGCCACCGCTAGAACGCTTACGACGACCAAATTTGACCGAACCATAAAGCGCGCAAGTCGCGGCCATAGTCGGCATAAGATCAACTTCCAAATCCGAGCGATTCCATTTGAAAGAACCCGGTCGATTCTTGATCGGCTCTTTCACTGTGGATTTCATAGACACAAAGAAATGCTCTTGCTCAACAAACCACGTAATCGAACGCTCACGCTTTACCGCGTGATAAAGCTGCCCGCAAGCCTGAATGAATTCGTTCGTGTCAAGAATTCGAACGGTAAGACCCCGCTTTTTCAGCGGCGCTTCGAGCAAGTCACGCGCCGGGCTGAAAGCATCCATAACCACAGGAACGCGCCTTTTGCACCGCTCCCAAAGCCAATTGACAAGAGCGGAAATACCCTCTTCGCTAAATGGCGAGTTCGCCGCAAGCTCTAAGTGGGTTTTCGTATCCCCTGGCACGGCCGCGCAAATTGAAACCTTCCTTTTCTCGGGATTCATATCAACCCCAAACGCGGACACCGGCAAATCATGGTCGAGTTCATCGGCGCCAACCTGCAGCGCCTTCAAAACCTTTTCAGAGAACGCAAGTTCCAACACCTCGGCGGGCGAAGGGAACATGTTCAGGCGCTCGCGAGCAAACGACTTAGCAGACCACCGTTCCATCTCGCCTTCAATCGTGGACTCGGCTAAACGAATCCCGAGCGCCGGGTTACCCTCAGCCCAATTGCGACGGTCGCGAACGAAAGCTTGCAATTCAATCTCGGTCATCTTGTCGAGCTCGCCTTGTGGCGAATGCTCAACCCATGCCGTGCGCTTCGAACGGCCCGTAACCGCTGCAGAGCGAACGCGAATGAACGGTTCGCCGCGCTCCCCCACAACCTTCGGAGGCGTGCCCATATAAACGGTCACCGGGTCACCCGAAGGTGAAGCCGAAGTAGTAGGCTCTAGCGCTTCCTGTTCATCCTCTTCATATTCCTGCGCTTCATCAACGATCAGGAAATCAAAAGAGGAACCACGGCCAGCGCCGCCCGTGCGAGCTCCGAGCTCAATAAGTCCACCGTTCGAAAGCTCGATTGCTTCCTGCCCGTTGGTCTTTCGAATCTCGACAACCATTTGGTTTAGCTCGGGGTACTTCGCGTTAGGGTCATTCACCTTGCGCCCGAAGAACTGCATTAGGCGCTTGAACGCCTTGCGCGCCGAGGTGAGCAAATGCGAGGTGTGCAAAATCTTGTACCCCATCATGACAAGCAAATAAAGCTCTACAGCCTCAAGCGCGCCATTCTTGCCATTCTGCCGAGCAACTGACAAGCCCCAAGTGGAAGCCGCCCAGCGCCCCTCGGGGGTCATGCGGAACCAAATGCGAACCGTATTCGCTTGCCACTCATCAAGAGTCAAGCCATAAGCCGCGGCAAGGTCGATACAAGCCTCAGCGTGAACCGTCGAAACGTTCGGGCACTTCGGCGAAATCTGATAGCGCGCAACCTGAGAGCCAACCAAAGACAAGGAGCATCACCTCTTAGCCGTTCTGAGCCGCCACGCGGGCACGCATCTTATCCAGCGCCGTAACGCCTGTCGGAAGCGGGGCCGCGGGTGCGCCCTTCGTTGCCGTAGCCGTCAAGCCGTAGCGAGAAATCTTTTCAATCAAAGTCGCGAACGCCGTTTGCTGCTGCCGGGCCTCGCTGAGAACATTCTGGAATTTGACCTCAACCGTGAAGGGCTCGCCGTCATCCTCGGGGAAATCAAGCCGGAACTGCATCAATTCCAAGACGCCTTTGCCCTGAATAATGTTGTCCAACTCGTTCAGCCGGTCAGCCGTTCGGGCCGCCTCCAAAACCAAAGCATCGCGACCAACCTCGCCCGTTTTCAGAGCCTCCCAAAGCTCTTGACCGCGCTCACCTAAACCGAAAACATCCATGCCGAGAACCTCCAAAAAGACCAAAAGGCCAAAAATAAAGAAATCCCTAGTCAGCCTGACAATCAAGCTCGGGGGGATATTTTCGCTATGCCAGGTGGGGCGGGGCTGGGGTGGGGCAGGAACCTCCTACCCCCTACCCTTCAGGCTGTGGATATGTGGATATGTGGATAACTGTGAATAACTTATGCACATTTGGGGATAACGGGGTTTACCATTTTCGGCTTGTCCGTAGTGGCTTGTTTGCCATTACGGTTTTGACCTTTGGTGCTTGCCGGTTTCCTTTGCTGATGTTGCATGTTCGGCAGATGACGATCAGGTTCGAGGGGTGATCGCTTCCGCCTTTTGAGTATGGGATCATGTGCTCGACTTGTGCGCCGTTGAATGCTCGCCGGTCTTTGTAGTTGAGGCGTTGCTTGCAGTAGAGGCAGTTGGTTTGGCCTCGGTCTTGTGCGTCGCGTATGACTAGGCGTGCGGTGTTGAGCCATGCGGTTGTGCCGGTGCGTGAGGTTGCCATGCTTAGGCTCGCGTGAGGATTGGCCCGTTGGTTGTGTCCAGCGCCGGGATTAGGTGGAAGGCGTCTTCCTCGGTCATGCCTCGGCCTTGGATGATTGCTAGGCCTAGGTTCTCGCCTCTGAGGTTGCGAGCCTGGCGGGGGAAGAGGATTCTCGCGCCGTTGGTGAGCGTTATGGATTCTTGCCCGTTCATCATTCGAACGCGGTCTACTATCTCGACGGGTAGCAGGTCTGTGAGCTGGCGAATGATGGCCGTTAGTGCTTTGTGGGATTCGGGGATGATCGCGATGTTTCGGCCTGATGCGATTTCGTGCAGCATCGCGTCAATGCATGGCTGGCTGAGCATTTCGTTTTCCCCTTTATCTAAGTAGGTTCTCGGCAGGGCGAACCGCTATCGCAAGGAGTAAATAGCGTTTGTGGTGTCCGTCCTTTACGCCTCGGTCGCCCACATGGAAGGCGCGGAGGTTGTCGCTTGACCGAGAAGTGTAGTGACGGCGTTGACTCACCCTACTCGCATACGAGGTTTTGTTAGGGGGCGCGCCACTGAGCGCCAAAGTTCGGATTTGAACCGAAAACCTACCGCTTACAAGGCGGTTGCTCTGCCGTTGAGCTACAAGGGCATTAACGCAAAAAAGGCGATCACCTTCAAACAGTGATCGCCTTTCTATACGTTTATCTCAAGCAGCAACTAACCGGTGCTGCTTGAAGTCTTGTTTCGCTTGGTTGATGTGTTCGATCAGGTCTTGGCCTTGATTGAACCATTCTCGACCGTTTGCGAGGTGGTGCAAGAATTTGTGGTGCATCTGGCGTTCAACTTTGAGCGTGCCTGGATGCGTTGCGAGAAGTATTGAGTGCGGCGGGTATGCCTTGAGTCGTTCTTCGACGCTTCGGGTGTAACCGATTTTGATCAGTTCGCCGACGAGTAGGTAGTAGATGAAACCGGCTTCGATTGAAGTTTGGTTCTTCCATCGTTCGGCGTTCTTGGCCGCGGTTTCTCGTTCTCGTTGTCGGTCTTCTTCTTCCCATTCGATCAGCTGTTGGCGGGCACGCTTCCTGGCTTCGCTTTCAGTTTTTTCGTTCTTGAGAGCTTCGAATGCGATCCATGCGTGATCTTCGCACATTGGGAGGCTTAGGAAGCCTCCGTTGAATTTGCAGCCTTCGAATCCGCAGATGCCAACGAGTTGATTCTTGTGAACTTCGTAGCCGTAGGGCGAGACTTGTTTGGGGCGATAGTTGCGCGCTAACTTCGAAATCTTTCGTAAGTTGCGGTCTTCTTGGGAGAGTGGTTTACTTTCCATGTTGATCTGCTTTCTCAGATTAACCATTCCCCGAACTGTTGACGCAGTTGCGGGGCTTTAATTTTTTAGGAGCTGGGCGAAAGTTTTTACACTTATGCCCAGCTCCTACACGCTAATTTACATTAGTTCGTCGCAAATTAAAAGTTTGTCGCTCTTCTGCTTTCGCCGACGTGTCGGTAGTGAATTTTGAGTATGTCGGCGATGTTGTAGGTAGGGTGTTCGCGCTTGCTTCGATTTGGGTTTGTTGGCTCTAGTTTTCCTTCTCTCGCCCAGTTGCGCACGTCGGTTGATTTGATGCTGAGGTTTGCGTTTTCGCGTATCCATTTGAGCGCGTGCCTGGTTTGCATGTTTTCGGGCGTTGCTCGGTGGATGCGAAATTGGGTCATTGCTTCGGTTTGTTCGTAGTAGTTTTCGCAGTCTTCGCATACTCCTGAGTCCGCTTCTCCGGCTTCCGGTTTGGGGTTTTCGGTTACTACTTTGCCGCCGCAGGTGCATGTGGTGATGACGCGGATTTCTGGCGGGTTGTCGATGCAGCTGTTGGCGTTGTCTATTAGCTGCTTGAGTTCGGGGAGAAAGTTGCCGGCGCGTTGGTCTTTGGCGAGGCTTTCGGCGTTGGCGTGTGTCCATAGTCCGAGTGCTTGGCGTAGTTCTAGCGCGCCGTAGCGTAGTGGCATTGCTGATCCAGTAGAAAGCCCCCCGCCGCCTTCGTGGCGTTGGGGGGCTGTCTTGTCGAGTTTTGCCATTGTGGTGAACAGGTCATCGAGTAGTTCGGGTACTTTGTCGAGCCAGGCTTGCAGGTCGCTTGTGCATTGTCCGCATAGGTAGAGGTTGGTGGGGTTTGCGCAGTCCTCGCCGGTGCATGTGGTCATTGGGTCTTCTCCCGTCCGTCAAGTGAGTGATGGGTGTGTAGCCAGCGGTCGCCGGCTGGATGGTGGATGACTTCACTGATGGGGCCACAGACGCATGAGTCTTGGTTTTCGGTGCCATGCTCGGTTAGGTCGTTGTCCGGGTAGACGTGCCAGTGTCGTTGGTCGCTCACTTGGCTGGCCCTACTAGCGCGTATTCGGACTGCATGCGGTTCGCCTCTGTCTCGGCGATTACGCGCATAAGGCCGGGTAGCACTTCACGCACTGCGTCTAAGTAGGCTTGCACTAGCCCGTTAACCGCGCCCGTGAACGCCTTGGCATGTTGGTTCACTGCGTACCAGGGGTTGAGCTCTCGGCGCTGCTGGTTGGCCTGTTCGAGTGCTTTGCGCATGTAGAGCTTGGCGAGGTTTGGTTGCCCGGTTTCGATGGCTCGTCGGGCGCGGGTGATCAGTTCATCGGTAGTCATCGGGGTTGCCTCCTGTGATTTCGTGGATTCGGTCTATGGCACGGGCGGTGGATTCGGGTGCTCTGGAGTGCATCTTGTATCCGCGGATGCCGCTTATGGTTATTTCGGTTTGCCGGTCGATGGGCATAGGTCTGACGATCATGCCGTCATGCCATCGTTTAAATTCGGTGTTGGTTTCGAACTGAATTTCAGCGGTCGGGCTTTCGGTGTAGAACATGATCTGTTCACCGTCTTCCATCTCGACGGCTAAACCAATGCGCTTGATACGTCGCGGGTCGTGGATCATGCGGTTGGCTCCGTCCAGGTTGCTTTGATTGTGGTCGCTCGGTAGCCAGATTCGCGGGGGTCGCGTCGGTCGCCTTGTTGGTGGCTGAATGAGATTTCAGCGCCAGCGGGAACGCCGGTTAGAAACTCTTGCATTTCGGTGGCTGTGAGCATTGCGGTTACGGTCATTGAGGCGCTGCGGGTGATGTTTGCCATTTGGGGTTATTGCCTTTCGGTTGAGCGTGTGCGTGATTGCGCAGTCGTTGAATGCTTGCCGGGAGAATTCGCGCATCATGCGTTCGGCGGTTATTAGTTCGTCGATGATGCTGTAAATGTGGATCACGGTTTGCGCCCTTTGGCTACCGAGTGGTTGGTGCACTCTGGCGAGGCCCAGAGGATATCTGAGCTGGAAATGTAGCGGGGGTCAGTGACTTGGATATCGGCGAGAACGTGGTCTGTTGCTGGATGGTTGAGGCTGTGCGTTTCGATTGCGCGTTCCCAGTGGTTCATCGCGGTCTTCACGGTTACGCCTGGAATCTCTAGTAGGCCGGTGGATGATCCTCCTGCGCCGCAAAACATGTCGGTGATTGTGATGCTCAATTTGTTGTCTCCTAGGTATAAGAAAAGTCGCCGACATGTTTGGGCATGTTGACGACTCGTTGGTATTGATTGACTTATGAATATTGGTTCTCTAATTCCGTGGCCGCTGAATGCGGACCTAACTGACTTCTGGGTTTTGTGGGCAACTGTGTTTACCGCAATTGGAACTGTGGTTCTTGCGGTATTCGCAGTCTTCGCTTGGAAATCAGCCAAGGAGACTCTGCGTTCCCAGCAAGTAAGCGAACAGCTTTCAGCCGCATCACGATATGTCGCTGCTCTTTACGCTTTGGCCCGGGTAAGCGGTTCCACCCCCGCACAGTTCACGCCTCCGTCTACAGGAAACATCCATGTGGATTTCGCTCTCCGAGACGGGCAATACAGCTCATACGTTGATCATCTCGTTGACGATGTGGAAGTCAACGGCGGGTTGTGGCGTGCATACCATTCTGAATCTGCCGCGATCTTAGCTCCTTTGATACATGGCGAAGCAATGCTGATCGAGGCTCAGTCTTGGTGGAAGAATCCTGAAGAGAAACTCAGCAATTACCGCAACGATCAATTCCAACTGAACGCCAAGTACGGTCGTGATTTTGCTCGGCTCATCTTCGACTGGCAAGTGCGCGAAGATGAGCGTAAAAGCCTCAGTGCACTAGTCGAACAGGAAGTAGCTAGCTTCATTGAAAAATCTCCGTGCAACCCAGGCAAGGCTACTGAATCCGGGATCCCTAGCTCGTAGTCGTTTTCCAGTTTGCTGGTGGCTGTGTTGGCTCACCCCGAGTTAGGCGTTTTCCCATTAGACGTTCGGGTCGGTCGCCAAGCATTATGTCTGCTCGGCATGCTCGGCATGTGTGCGCGTCTTGCCCTGCGTGGTCTTCGCACGGTGGCATCTTCGCTTTCATGTGAGTGGAGTTGCTTGGTGCTGTTGCATCCCAGTGCTTGCCGGTGACGGTGTACAGGTTCGGGGTTCTTTTCAGATACCCGCCGTTTGGCTCTGTCATCGTCGCGTAGTGTGCTGCGGCTCTGAGTGCGTGCTCGAAGTCGTGGGCGGGTATCCCGTCGCCTTGGTTGGCTTCTTGAAGGATCTTGTCTACGGGGTTGTTTGACCAGTCGGGGCGCATGAGCTTGATGATTTGGACTAGCCGTTGCCCTTGCGATCTGGTGAGTATCATTTTTTGTTTTCCTCCTATCTAAAAAATGGCGGCGATCGATTTGAAGCCTCGCGTTAAGTACTTGACGATCGCCGCTTTTCTTCATTGGCACATTAAAAAGATGACCAAAAACTAACTGTGGATTCGACGCGACGTAAGTAGTTAATGGTGTTGGTGTTGGTGTTGGTGTTGGTGCCACTTTTTGCTAGACGTTTGCTACGTGGTTTGCTACTGGTTCTGCTGTAGCACCTGCTAGGCGTTTGCTAGGCGTTTGGGTTCTCGCACCAGTAGCACCCAGGCTTCACGATCCCTTGATTTGTATGGTTTTTCGTGTGCCCGCCAAGCGCCCCAGCAGCAGATTTGTTCGACTTGTGTTGCAGGATTTCCTTCTTCGATTTCTGGTGCTTCAAGTAGTCATGCATCGCGTAGTCGTCGCCCTTTTTGTCTACCCAACCGACTTTGAGAAGCTGCTCCTGCACCTTGGGTGGATACTCTTCGAACACCCATGAATCAACGTGGCCATCTGTCATGAACTCATTGCAATGTGCCCAAAGCTCCAACAAAGTCACGCGGGCTTCAAAGTTGAGTCGCCGGAACTTTGGGTGTCGAAAGAGTTCGTTAGTGACCGCGATGTATGGTCGCGTATCTCTGGACACGTAGTAGCTCCTATTGGTTTGGTAGTCGAACTGGCATGAGTAGATAACGGCTGCTGCCGTCGCTTGGCTCTAAAGTCGTTGGCTTTGGGCCTGCTGGCGAGATCTTCACCTGATCCGTGTCGATGGATCGCAGTACGGTCAGGAGGAAGCCTGGGTTGAACGCAAGAATGAACTCGTCATAGGAGTCAGTTTCGATAGCAACTGACGCGGCATTATCTCCACCGCCAGCATCGAGCACGATCATCGAATCTTTTGCGGTGAGGCGTACTGGCGTGTTTCGTTCAGCCATAACACTTACCGCGTCAACAGCATCAATGAGCTCTTTGCGGTCGATGGTGTGGGTGTCGGTGCTCGCGTTGGTGAAGAGTGCCCGAACCTTTGGGTAGTCGCCACTTAGCAGGCTGATACTGCTTGTGTACGCCCCGGAGGTGACACCGATCCTTGATGCTTCACCATCCTCCATGCTGATGTGCAGAGTGGTTTCACCGGCGATGGTTTTGGAAATGGTTTTGAGCCAGTCCGTTGACACGGTTGCGGATATTTTCATTTCTGCGTTTGGTTCCCAGCCGGCGTAATCGGTGCCGATCTTGTACCGGTCGGTGGCCAACCCGTCGATCCGCTCCCCCAGCTCCAAATGGATGCTCTTCAATACTGGCAAGGCTTCGTCTGTTGATGCGCATCCTTCGAGTGCGTGGATTAGTTTGGAGAAGTCGTTGCCGTTGATGCTGCCAATGTCTTCTGGGTTGCCGTTGAGGTTCTTCGGGTACTCGCTGGCGGGCATGACTGGCATTTCAAACTTCATTGAGCCTTGGGAAATATATGCGCGCTCTGATTCGACGTGCACAGTGACCGGCTTCTTTGATTTGAACTTGTTGACGGCTAGCCCAAGCATCTGCCCGTATAGGAGAGCGCGGCCAGGCTGTTCAACGTCTACTGCCACGGCAACTCTTGAATAGCGAAGGTAATCAGATCCGCTGGCGCGCAGCTCGTGCGGTTGAACTTCGAGCAGTACGGCGCTCATGATTGGTGAGGTGGGCCGGGCAGCGATTGCGGTTTGAGCGAACCGTACGGCTTCTTTGAGGTCTGCGGGATCGATAGAGAACTTCATGGTCGTTTTCCTATTCGTGGTCGAGGGTTGGAACGATGAGCGAGATTTCTAGGCCGGTTTTGGTTATGTCGTGGTCGATGGTGACGCTGAAATGTTTCCCGGATTCGCTCGGTCGCAGGTGATGACCCGCCAGTTTGAGTTTGAAGATTGCCGATTGCCGCTGTGCTTCGTTTTTGAAGTAGAGGCAGACATGCAAGGGCACGTCTTGGTATTCGCGCCCTGGTAGGTCGTCGGCTTCGAGGATGGCGGCAAGCTTGCGTAGTGCGTCGGCTTGCTGTTGAGGGTTGGTCATCGTCGATAACCTTTCAGGTAGACGGGGCGGCCTTGAAGGCCTACCCCGTTGAAGTCGCTGTCGGCTCGCCCGATGGCTTGTTCAGCAACGGGGTCTCGGTAGAGTGACCGCCCGGTTTTTGCTGATTGCTGTGGCGGGGTGTGGCATTTGCAGGTTCCAGACCGGCAGAACATATGTGGTGCTCTGCCTTTGCAGAGCCGGCAGCATGGCGGGGTGTCGGTCGTCATTTGGTCACCATGCGCACTTTCTGGCGGCGTTTGTCTTTGTTGTGCAGGTTTGCCAGTCGAGCTTGGAATGCTTTGGCGCTTCGCATGTTCTCTTCATGCGATGGCCGCGGCGTGATGATTTTTCTCTTGGTCGGCACGTTAGTTCGCCTCCAAGATGTGTTCGTTGATTAGGTCGGGCCGGAAGCTGAACCAATCGGCTATGAGCACGTTGTGTTCGTCGTAGACGGTCACGTAAGGCATTTCTGCCGGGGTGTTGAGTTCTTCTGCTCTGGCTCGGATCGCGGCGGCTAGAGGCTCGTTCTCTTTGGTCGATGCGTCGATGGTCGCGTATGGGATTTTCGCGTCATCGAGCTTGCGTTTGGTGATCCGGCATTTCTGGCATGAGGTCGTGGTGAATACAGTTACGTTCATTTGGCGTTCTTTCTTTCTTGTCGTTTACGAGACATGTATGCGCGATTTCTTGCGCGATGACACTCCAGGCATCGCCTATAAGTAGTCGTTCTTGTCTTGGTTATCCGGGTGTTTTCTGGGGTGAAAAGGTGACCGTGAGCGCATTCATCTCGGCGAGCGAATTCGGCAGTTGGGCCTACCCCGCGGAGTACGTTTTCTTTGATCGTCACCGGTTCAAGATGTGATGGATTCACGCAGTTTCTAACTCGACATAGATGGTCAAGCACAAGCCCCTGCGGTATCTCGCCCACTAGCTGCTCATAGGTCAAACGGTGCACTCTTAGGCAGGTGCCGTTGCTGCCGATAATCCCGTATCCGTCCAGGAGTGCTCCGGTCCAAAGCCAACAGGATTCGGTGACCTGTACCGATTTCCAAAGTCTTCCAAGAAGCGCTTTCAAAATAAGTTCCTTTGGGAATGGTTCGGGGCTGGCATCCGTAGTGAATGCCAGCCCCGTTTTGGGTATGAAAAAAGCCAGTACGTTATGCACTGGCTTGGAGGGTTATTTCTTTAGCATCCTCGGTGTGAATGGCGTGTTGCCGAAAAGCGTTCGGATTGCGTAGACCGGCAAAACGAGCTGCCAGAATGTCAGTCCGATTTCAGGGAACCATGCGGCAACGAACCACCACACGATGAGCGTCCGAAGCGCGAGCATGAAGATCGCGGCGAACACTTTTCCGAACCATCCCTCACCGTTTAGTGCTGGGGTGACTACTTCGACTTTGCTGTACTGCTCTGCCATGTTTTTGCCTTTCTTGGCATAAGAAAAGCGCTACCCGGTTTGGGTTAGCGCTTAGGGGTTACTGCGTGGTGAGTGACGCCAGGATGACGAAGTAGATTCCAACTACGAATGGAGCGAAAGTGATGCAGCCATTCACCCAGAACGGCCAGTTGAACCTATCTGCTGTGCGATCCACTAGGACTATCCACCCGAATAAGATTCCTACCGCTATGAGTAGGCAGACGAGAATCCCCAGAGCGGTCAGCGCGCCCATCAGAATGGTGGCTCGTCTGTGCCTGGGTTGCCCCAACCGCCGCCGCCCTGCTGTGGTTGCGATTGACCGCCGCCAGTGCTCCACGGGTCATTGCTTGGCGCGTTCCATCCTCCGCCCTGTGGTGGTTGCGGCGGTTGCTGTTGCTGTGGAAGCTGATTCCAGCCTCCCCCATTGCCCTGCTGAGGTGGCGGGCCTTGCTGGTTGTTATTCCACCCGCCGCCCTGTTGCTGAGGATTCCCGCCCCCGTCCTGCTGGCTTTGCGGTGGATTGCCCCACCCGCCCGGCTCATAGGTGTTCGCGTTCGAAGCTCCCCCGCCCTGCTGAGGCGCGTTCTGTTGAGGCGTTGGCTTGTTGCGTGCCTTTTCGAACGGCTGAATCCCCCATGCTGTGAAGTCCAATGCAACACCGCGTGTTCCATCTTGCTTGTCGTAATCGCGTGACCAAAACTCACCTACAAGTTTCACGCGGTCGCCCTGTTTTAGGCCACGCTCATAATGCATTTCACCGAGTGATCCCCAGATCGACACGTTGAACCCTTGCGTCTTCAAAGTCTCATAAGTGCCGTCTTGGCGTTTACGATCTTTATTTTCGATGACACGAAAGTTCAGCACGTTAGAACCGCTCGGCGTTGTCTTCAACTGGGAATCGGCGGCGAGATTACCGGTCACTGTCATTTCAGCCATTCGCGTTTCCTCCTATTTTTTCCATGATTACCGCGTAGTCGTGCAAAGTGATTTCGTGCGGCCCTGCTAATTGTCGACCAAGTACCTGCGCCGAAAACTGGGCAGGACTTTCGATACCGGCATTTGTGGCAGCCATGTTGATTTCGTTCCACTGAGCCGGGCTAATCGTCGGCTCTGCGTTTACTGCGGCGACGGTTAGGGGCTCGATCTTGTGGGTTTTGCGTTTATTCTTCGAAGCTGGCAAGACAATGGGCTTCATCTTGTCAATGCCGGACATGTGGCTAATTTCGATACCGCCCACCTTGTCCGGTCCGAAAGTAGTATCGGGGTTGCGGAACAAGGTCAGTTGCGAACCGATATAGGCCAGCGGGTCTTTGCCCCAAACGCTCACCATGATTCGACGCATAGATTTTGAGGGGCGGTAAGGCCTCCCAGGTATCTCCGTGAGATGGAAGTTGAAAGGTTGCTCTCGGCTACCTTTCGTCACGTTCTCTATAGTGAAAGTCCGCGGCCCTGTTCGTAGATCCTCAGCGTTGAGCTGGTCGGACTTCGGGGCAATGCTCTCCGTCATATCCATGGTTACCAAACCTCCATATCTGCAAAGTGGTCGATGCGTTCGGTTGGTGGCAACCCGGCGATGCGCTCGTAGTATTCGCTGATCATTTCCTCAGCATTTTCTTCGAACGCACGCAGGGCAAGCTTGATCGCTTCCTGCCATGCCGGGATCGGGTACACGCGCTTGACGTACATTGGCATGCCACCGGTCCAGCTGAGGTAGTCGCACCAATCGCGGCCACTGACCAAGAGTCCGCATTGGATTTGCGCCATGTTTTCAGGTGGCACGCAATCATCAAGGAACGTTTCGAGTTGCTTTTTCTGTGCACGTGACTTGACTTCGATTAGCCCCTTTTCACCAACAAGACCGTCTGGTGAGTAGCCGATCTTATACCCGTCAATTTCGCGGGTTATGAAGCCAACTTCTCGGGCTTCGGCGTAGTGCTCGCTGTAATGTTCTCGGGCTATTGGTTCGTCAAGGTTTCCGCGTTCCATGTCTCGCGAGGTGAATGACGGTTCAACGAAGCCGGTGATTCTTTCGGCAGCGAGTGATCGGGTTAGGCCTCGCGAAGTTTCGTTGCTCGCGGGCTTCATGGTCTTAGTGGTGATCAGTAATCCGACAACGGAGGCAGTAACTAGGCCGCGGCGCTGTTCGAACCATTCATCAGTGCCTTGTTCGATCTTCTCAAAAATCACTGGCTCACTGGATAGTGCTAGTTTCGGCATAGTCTCTACCGGCTCCGGCTGGCGCTCAACCTTGTCTGGCTTCGGTTCGGTAAACGTCTTGGATACGACTACGGGCGGTGTCTCCACTTTCGGAGTGACCGCCCGCGCCCCTGTCTTGATGACCATTTAGATCAGCTCTCCTTCTGAGAAGAAGTATTCGTCATCGCCCTTGTCTTCCTTCACGAGCTCGATGAACACTTGGAAGTTGGTTGCTTCGGCCATGTCGTTGAGGATCTGCATCCCTTCCATGTCGAGCACGTTGCCGTCTCGAATGACGATGACGCGGATCTCTGGGTTGGTGGCCATGATCATCGCGCAGGACACGATCAGCTGTTCGCGGCCTGATGCGCGACTGAATGGCACGCCTTGGTACAGCACGCCTTCGTCATCGAAGGTGAGTCCTTCGATTGGCATTTCAGCTTGTGCGAGTCCGTCAGTTTTGCGCTGGTCGAGCGTCTTGATCTGCTCGGTGAGGTCTGCGTACTGGTTGCGCAAAGAGTCCTTGGCAGCCACCTGTTCGCGTGCCTGGTTGTTCGCACGGATTGAGGCGTTGGACTCTTCGACGCTTGCTAGCTGGGCTTCAAGCGCGGATGTATCGGCAGGGAGAGGCTGAGATTCAAGTTCAGCTTGACGGTCATTTACAGCAACTGACCACCCTTCAAGCTGACGCGTGAGCTGGGCGATTTCGGCGGTAATTTCCTCTACCTTAGATTCGGCATAATTCAGCCCATCCTCGGCATCCTTGATCTTCGCTGCCTGATCGGTTGCTAGGCGAATAGCCGAGATAATTTCACCGGCGCTGGTTTCTTCGGTTGGCAGGCTGGAATCTACTACAGCTTCACCTAGCGCCTTGCCCTGCTGCCCAACACTGAGTCGCTGCGCTTCGAGGCGTTTACGTTCAGCGTCCAGCTCGGCAGGCTTGAACGGCAGATCCACGATGCTTAGCAGTGCGGCGAGTTGATCCTTTTCGCCCATGCTGATGAACTTGCGCCCGTCGATACCGAGCGAGCTGATTCGTGCATCCAAGTCCTTCTGACCAAACTTGTTACCCTCAGCATCCAAGCCCTTGAGCGTGGTTCCTGATGGGGTGTAGCCGCGGATCAGCGTCGAGCCATCCGACAGTTTGATATCGATGGTTGCTTTGCCGTGGCCGTCTTTGATGGGGCGCTTGATGTTGCGCCCGTTATGCCCGGTCAGTGCAGCTTCGAGGCCGTCATTGGTGGAGGTCTTGCCGGCACCGTTCTTGCCCGCGAGGACGATCAGGTTGCCCGATGGTTCGATCTTGGCGTAGCTGACTTTCTGAAAGTTTTTCAGGGTCGCTTCGGTTATCTGCGTGCTCAATTTTTGTTCTCCTTGGTTTCGGTTTCGGGCAAAGCAAAAGCCCCGCCTAATTTGGTGGGGCCGTGTCGTGTTTCGTGTGCGAGTCCGGTCATTCTCGCTTTTTCGAACCGGTTGTGCGCCGTGGCGGCTAGATGGTCGTAAACCTCAGCATTCGCCTCCGTGCGGATCTGGGCTAGCCAGCGGTCGAACTCGGTGCGAGCTTCGGTGCGGCTGTACGCAAATCCAGTCACCATCGCCCCGGCTACGTACTGCTCTCGAATAACGTCAGTGTCCGGCACGTATTCCCCGCCGTGATATGCAGCCTCGTGCTTCTCATTAGCGCCCATTAGTGGTGGCCTTTCTTATCTGGTCGGCTCGGAATTTGAGCTGATTAGCGATTCCTTGTCGTGCTGAGGCGTAGGCGTGATAGCGCGTATTGTCAGCGCCGGTAAGCGTTACGGCGGTTCGGGCGTAGCCTTCGCCTTCGTCTTCGATTACCTTGGCGAGCCGTTCCACCTCCGCGGCCTCCTGCTCCTGCATGTGCTTTTCCAGCACCTCGGCCAGGTGGGCGCGGTGATGTTCTCGGCGTTCATCCGAATGTGGCTCCACCCATTCGCAACCTAGGCATTCTGATCGCCAGCCGCCTTTGTCATTGATGTCGTCGATGGAGCCGACAGTCACTAGCGTGTGCGCTTCGAGGATTTCTTGGATGGTCATGGCTTTTTCCTTTCGTAGCTGGCCTTGCACCGCGCACACAGGCCGGCGTATTGGTAGTCGGTAAGTTTTGGTTTCAGGTCTTCGCCTGCCGGAAATCTGCGACCTCCGAAGATCCCGGTTTCCCCGTTGAGCCATGCCATGCACTCGGCTTCGTTATCCAGGTCGAGTCCACTGCTGACCATGACTACGCCTTGCACTCCGTGGCAGAGGGCTGTCCTGTGCAATGCCCCCGGCCCGGCGATCCTGTAGCGATAGACGTGGAACTTCTCGCGTGGCCGGGCTAGCGCGTAGCCAGCGTCTTGATCACGCATGTCCTCGGTAAACCAGTCAGCGCCCATTGGGCTTGCCCCCTCGGTGTAGTAGTGGTTTCCACGGTTTGCTTCTTGTCCAGAGCCAGCCGTGGTCACATTCGCAAAACCCGGTGATCCAGTCCGGTGCACCGCATCCGACTTCCGCGCCATAGTGCATATGGTGGCCACATTCTGGGCATCCGTGGTGTTCGCAGATATTGCTCCATGCGCCAACGGTCGCGCCCCAGTCGATGCAGTAGTGACCGCGATGGTATCCATCGCCCCATATGTCATTGACGTGGCGCGACTGCTCAGCGTAGACCTTCCTAGGCACCTGGCACCTCCGGGCGGTACGTCCAAGGGCCGGATGCATTCGGGGTGCGGCGCATTTGGTTGTAGAAGTTTGCGAGGTCGTCGCAAGCTCCGCGGCAGTCCTCACAGGTGGCGTAACTACCCGGCTCGTGGATGCCGTCACAAGTCCAGCCTGCAAGGTTTACCTGCTCACCAGTCACTACCGGATGGGCGGCGGCGAGGTAAGCGGATACGGCGGCGCGGGCGAGGTCGATAGGCGCTTCTGGAAGCTCTTGGCCGAAAGACGCATCAATTACCGCATCACACGCCACTTCGAGCGCGTCCGGGTTTAGCGGGGTTTGGTTAGTCATGGTCGCTCCTATCGTGGGTGTATGCATCTGGGCAATCGGTGTACATGCAGATTTCACTCACTTCTCTGCGCTCCCGTCGTGTTCGATGCATTTGGCAAGGATTGTTTCGCCTTCCCATTCGCGGTCGTTGAAGTCGGGTAGCATCTCGCTGCCGGTGTAGATTGCATCCGACTTTTCGCATCCCTGCGCCGGGCAGGAGACGTAGATGTGATGGCTACTCACTTCTCCGCCCTCCCGCCAAGCTCGCGTGCACGGCTGGCAACGGCGAGCCACGCCTTCTGGATGTGGTCGTCTAAATGGCTGAACTGCAAAAAGATTCGATCTGACCCGTAAGTGCCCGAGGCCTTGAACAGTTCCAGCGCTTCGGCTTCCAACTCGGCTTGATCCTTCGCTTCGGCGGCGCGCTTGTCACGTATCTGAATGTGCCGACGTAGACCCATCACTGCTTCACCTAGCCAGTCATCGTCAACATCAGGTAGCCCCGCCGCTTCGAGGATTGCTAGAGCGAACTTGGCTGATTCGTCAGGGGTATATCTGACAGCTCGGGCACCGGGGCCGTCGCTCGCCACGATCAGTGGCCCGCGAGAGTCGCTCATTACCGTGATGCTCGTGTTTGGTCGCTCCGTGATCGTCAAGTACTCAGTCGGTTTCATTTGTTTTCTCCTTGGTTGGTTCGTGCCATACGGTCGGCGTAGTCGATAGCTTCGGCGTGGGTGTGAAATCGAGCTAGCCAGCCATGCGCCGGTAGGATGCGCCCGCTTCTTCCTTCCACGCACCACGCCCAATGTTTCCCGCCGAGCCTGCGAACCTTTAGACGGTCAGCCACGGGTATCACCATCCAGTGCGCGGAGAATTTCGCCGGACAACGTGCGAATATTCGGCATGTTCATCTGAGCCACTTCTGCCTGAGACTCCAAAGCCAGCTCCCGCACTCTTGCTACGGCCTGCTCAGCCTTGAACAGCTCCGAGCGTTCCCGCGAGCTACGGTGAGCCCAGCGCTTGTTAGCTTCAAGCGCCGACTCTAGGTTCTCCTCAGCCTGTTCGAGGCGGGTGATTAGCGCGAGGACGGTTTCAGGGTTTGCGGCGGCCATGAACCGGGCGTTCGGGTGGCGTACGTCCACAACATCTGCCCGATACACCTTGGGGTGATTGCGCGGGGTGTCATCCGGCAAGTTCTGATTACGTGCAACCTCGTACACCATCAGATCCTTGGCGGTCTCCATCATCAATGAGTCGTCATCGAGGAAACGTGGAACTGCTCCCTGCATACCCCAGCGTTCGAAGTCCATGACTTGGCAGCGCCCAGCACCCTTGATCCACGTTGCAAGGTACAGCTGGCGGTTGTCGGCGTTCCCTGACCAATGCCACGGACCCGGTGTCGCTGTTTCCGCGGTCTTGCGTAGTTCGGATAGATCTTTCACAGGATCAACTCCCAAAGTAGTGTCACGCCGATCACGATGCCGACAGGTATAAGAAAAGCCCCAGCCACAAGGGCAAGGGCAACAGGGGTCAAGTGTCCGGGATCATCATTCACAGCCGTCACACTCCCGCTTCGCGTCAAACTCTGCGAGCCAAGCTCGATGATCAGCCGCACGCTGAGCACGCCACTCCGCAACAAATTTGCGGTGTCGATGCCGAGCAATCAGAGTGAGTACTAATGCAACAAGGAAAATCGCGGTAATGGTCGAATAAAGAGGATTCATGCGTCTGCCCTTTCCTTCCGTGGCTCCCAAAGGATCAACCGCCCACCATTACGTGACTTCGTGCGCGACTTGCCATAACTAACTTCGACTAGCGAGAATTCGGCGATAGCGCGACGCATGGCCGCGCCGTACCAATTTGAATGCCTCGGCGAAGTGCCCAGGCGCTTACGAACGTCGTCATTCGAAAACGGCGTTCCCTCCCCCACAAGCTCCGCAACAGTTCCGGTATAGACTTCGAAAAATTCCTCTTTCGAAGTCTCAAAAAGCATCGGAACCGGCAAGCCCGCCGCGCTAACCATTGAGGGTCTTCTTATGCTTCATGGCCCTTAGTTCGTCCTTCACATGAGCACGAGCACGACGCTTAGCGTTCTCAACGCACCGCGAAAAGAGACGATGGCGGAAGACCCAGTTCGTGCCCTTGTGATCCTCGGCGACGTAGAAACGCATGCCAGCATCGACTAGGTACAATTCGAATACTTCGTGATGCCGGGTCGGCCTCACGCTCACACGGGCGGTTCTCATATCACCGTGCACCACATAATCAAGCTTCGGTTCGGGCGGGGCTAGAATAGACATGTTGTGTTTTCCTTTCGAGGGATGCAAAAGGCCACCAGTTCGCACCTGGTGGCCTTACTTTTTGATTAGAATAGGTCGCTACGTTTAGCCGGTGGCCTCGGGCGAAATGCGGGCACTTGCGGCTCCGGCGAATGCTTCTCGCCAAGCGCCACCCCCTTATTCCAGTCCTCAACGGTGATCTGCCCGTTCTTTTCGAGCAGTGCCAGAAAATAGCCAGCCATGATCGGATCAACAAGACGTGCAGGCGGGGCAATCGGTTCGGTGCTCATTACTTCTCCTTGTAAGTTGCGGTGGCATCGCCAGATACTGGCAATGGGTAATCGTCGTCATGGAAGTCGTTCAGTTCGGGCGCTGACAATCTGGCGAAGTCCTGCGCAGGAATCACACGCTGCGACAACCAAAGCTCAACCATCGGATCAGGGCAGTCACTCATGCAGCCATCAACCTTCTCTCTACTGACTTATGGTGATCGCACTCTTTCGGGTTCATCACGTGAGCAACAGCGGTTTCGCCGGTGATATCGCTGTACTCCTTCTCATAAGCGAGCGCCAAGAACTCGGCGGCTTCAATCGCTTTGTCGGCGCGATCGTTGAACGCACGCTCAAGCCGGCGTGCAGTTTTCTTCATCTCTGAAAACGTCGAACTAACGCCGTTGATCGCGTTATAACGAGCAAGTTCAGTGAGGAAGCCCGGCTTCGGGTTGTTTTTGGGCATGACAAATAGTCCTTTACTTTCCGCAAACAACACGGAAGGGAGGGTTCGAAAGATACTGCGGGATGTTTGCCCAGAATCGGGCGGGGGTGCCTAGTTAGGCGAAGGGGTCTTCGTCGCCGGTTACCGGGTCGATGACTGGCTTTTCTTTTTGCTCTTTCACAAACGCGATAATCGCGTCAATATTGTCTTGGTCAAGCATGATGCGGTTGTTACTCAGTCGCGTGTGGTGCTTCTCGCTTGCCCGGCAGTACCGGCGAAGCTCGGTCGGCGTCATCCCTAATTCAGGGGCAACCACCTCCGGCGTGCGGAAGTACGCGGTTTCGGTACTCATGCCATGACCTTTTCGGTCACCACTTCGAACATTTCGCCGATACCCATGTTGTAAGTGACTACCATTGCGGCAATGAATCCGCTTGACGGCGAGCCCCCTGCATCGATCCGGCGAAGCGTTGTGCGGTCAACGCCGATCATTCGGGCCTGTATATCTTCGCTATCAATACCGTTCATTTTGCGAAGTCGCCCTAGTAGTCCAGGACGAATTTGGAGTGTCGCTGACATAACTCCCTCTCTGTGCATATTTGCTTCGTGATGATGTAAGACTACAACACAAGTATGCGAACTTACAACACTGTTATTAGCGATGATGCGAAACTACTCTGCTAATTCGCATGAAATCAGGCTAATCGGCTTGCAAATGATGCAAAGATGCTACAAGATTGAGTCATGACAACGTTTGAAAGCTACATAAAGGACGCCACAGGCGAGGGAAGCTTGCACGCGATTGAGCGTCGGACAGGTATTGCCCGCGCAACTCTCACGCGAAAGCTAAAGGGTATTCCTCCCGTAGAAACAGTCGTGGCAATTTGCAGGGCGTATGGGCTCAGCTTTTCCGAAGCGTTCGTTGAGGCCGGATATATCCGACAAGATGAAGCCGACACACTAGCCAGCGACGGGGCGCTGCGCCTCGCGACAGATCGGCAACTTGCCGAGGAAATATTGCGTCGAGCCCTAGCCGCCGAGGGCACCGAATCCTCGGAGCTCAATCAGCCAATCCGACTCGTAGACAATTTGCCCGACTACTCTCAAATGTCGGATGAAGATGTTAGAAATGCTTATGACCTAGCAGCGCTCAAGAAGCCCGAAAACATTGGAGATGACGAGCTACCACATGCACCTTGAAAGCCTGGCTTCGGTTTCAGGGGTCCGGGTCAGAACGGCACCGGTTCCCCCTGGCCACTGGGGCTTATACGATCACTCTCACAAGCTGATCACCATCAAGCCCGGCCTCGGGCGAATGCAATACAACTACGCTCTAGCCCACGAACTAGGACACGCTCACTTCGGGCATCATGGGCATCAACCGAAACAGGAACGCATCGCCGATAAATGGGCGGCGCGACAACTCATAGATTTTGAAGACTTGCTCGAACATTCGAAGGTCAGCATGGATAGGCTGACCACCGCCGCGAATTTAGGCGTATTGCCGAGCGTTTTGGAAACTTACATTCAGTCCTGCCTATCCCCTCGGCAGTCAATCTGCTTATTGAACCACTTGGCCGAAATTTACGCATAAAAAAAGACCCTCACCGATTGGTGAGGGTCTAATTTTTAGCCGAGGGTTACTCAATCGGCTTTCTTACTCGTTTTGGAGCCGCGATCCGGAAGCAGCTGCTTTATGAATCCCAATACGGGCAAGGATAGGAATGCCCCGCCAGCTATCGGGTTGCCGAAAGCGAAGAATAAAGCCGACCCAATCATGCACAAAACCATGAGGGATACAGCGGCTACTCGCCCAGCCTCGGCCTCTTTGACCTCGGCCTCTACCAACTTATCCATTCGATTCGTGTACCCAATAGTCTGCGACTCATGAATAGCGAACAACCGCTCAGGTGCATCCGGAAGTATCGCTTGATACTCACGCATGTCCTGAGGTGAAGGCATAGGCCCAGTCCAGCTAGACATTGAAGATTGCGACGCAGTAACTACCTCAAGCAGTCTGCCGGTAACAATGTCGGCAATTTCGCCTTCTAGTGCTTCGAGGCCTTTGCTGTTTTCATCGCCTGCAGGCGACCCACTAGCTGGCTGTAACGTGCCGCTTCCGCTTGCTCGGCTTCCATCTGTTCCCGCATCCGGCGTATCTTGCTGGAATTGTTCAGGCTCAGATCGTTCAGTCGGAGCGGATTCCATGCCTTTCGGCTCGCTCGCGGGCGGATCTTGTGTGCCATGGTTGTCATTTCCGGTCACGCCCTTCTCTTTCTACGCATGTTTCTGTTGCTTTATTGATCATAGCTACTGTGGCTGTGAAAACCATAGATTTCTTTAACCGAGTGCGTCGGCGGCCTTTTGGTCATCGTCGGTCGCGAGCCGGGCGTAAATCTTCAAAGTGGTTTGCGGGTCTTCATGCCCGAGGCGGGCTTGCACCACGTTAACTGCTACGCCGGCTTGCAGTAGATGCGTCGTGTGCGCTTTGCGGATTTCGTGGATCCATGGTTTTTCGTCTAGGCCGCCGTTCTTGACCAATTCGTTGATCGCGGGCTGCCAAGTGTATTTGTGGAAGTAGCTATTTCGAAGAAACTCACCGTCTGGCCGGGTGAATAAGTATTGGCCCGGGCGCATGTCCTTCATGTGCTCTATCAAGTCCGCGGATAGTTCCAAGGTGCAAGTGACGTTTCGCTTCGCCATTTCGGTTTTTGGTGGGCCGATCTTTTCGCCTTCGTCGGTGGCCTTCCAGGCGCGGCTGACCATGATGATGCATCGCTTGCCTTCGATCCGAATATCACGCTTACGCAACGCGGTTGCCTCGTTGTAGCGAAGGCCGGTCTTTGAGAGCACGCGAATAAATAGCTTGTAGCGCTCTGGCATCGCATCCTCGATGATAACGAGGTCATCCTTCGACAGATATACCGCTTCGCGTGCTTCGCCCGTGTCCGGGTCGCCTACGCCCTTTGCGACGTTCTTTGTCATCTTGCCGTCATGGACGGCGGTATCGAATGCACTCGATAGTAGCGCGTGAATATTCTTTTTAGTCCGCTGAGATAGTTCTGAGCCGACCGGCACATTCGAGCCCTTCACTGCGCGCAACCCGTCCATCCATTCGATGACGGCTTGCTTAGTCACTTTGTCGATTGCCAGCTTGCCGAGGTTCGAATCTACGATGTGCCCGGCGTTGTTGTTTCGGTAGCGCTTGATCGTTCCCGATTGCGGCTTGCTGAGCTGGTCGATGTGGGCGGTGACGATTTCGTGAACGCGTGGAAGTCGTTTGTCGTGCACGCGTTTTACCTCGATAGCGGCTTTGAGGCTGGCACCATTCGCTTCGAGAAAATCTTTGAACGTCTGGGCCTTGTCCGGTTCATCGAACATGCGTGAAGACATTTTCCCGGTGTCTTTGTTTCGGTAGACAACCCGGTAACCCGTGCCCTTTTTCCGATCCACTTCTTGGATGACTGCCACTTTGATCTAGCCCGTTCTATGTCGTGTCTAAGTTGTTCCGGGTTAGCTTTAAGCATCATCTAGGCCGTTTTAAGCATCATGAAAAAAGAAAACCCCGTAACCACAAGGGCTACGGGGCTTACTATAGTGGAGATGGGGAGAATTGAACTCCCGTCCGATGTGGCGTTGCCAGGTCTTCTCCGGGCGCAGTTTGCTGCGGAATTTCTCTGCCCCAACCATCACGCAAACATGTGGTTGATCCGGGCACAGTTACCAAAATATGTACCCAACAGCGGTAACGGCCGCTGGATACAGTGGCTATCTAAATGACGTAAGGAACAGGGGCGATAGCATCCCCTGGCTTACGGACTGTCTGGCTGCTTAGGCAGCGAGAGCGAAGTCAGTGCGCTTTGAGTCGGCACTTATTGTTTTGCAAAGAGCGTTTACGAGATAACTTTGCATCCTCGGCCCGCTTCATCTGTCGCGACTCACACCGTCGAAACCGATCATCCCCGTATTTTGTTGTCAGTCCCGGTCTCCCGGGTGCAACCACACCAATGGTGCGTTAATCAATCATAGCGCAATTCGGGAGGGTATCCCAACGAGTTTCGCCTCACGCTTATGCGTGGCCGCGATTACGCTCTCGCATTGCCCGTAGTGCTTCGCGATTGTCCTGCTGTTCACGCAGCGTCTGTCGCTTATCGTATTCGCGCTTGCCGCGGGCCACACCGATTTCGATCTTCGCGCGCCCATCTTTGAAGTACAACTTCAATGGGACGATTGTCAGACCTGACTCAGAGATTTTACGTTCGATCTTGAGCAGTTCTGCGCGATGCAGCAATAGCTTGCGACGACGTCGGGCGGCATGATTAGTCCACGAACCGTTCAGGTACTCAGGAATGTAGCAGTTCTCAATGTAGAGCTCATTGCGGTAGAACTGGCCGAAGCCCTCCACCAGCGAAGCTTTGCCTTCGCGCAGTGACTTAACTTCGGTCCCTGTCAGCACCATGCCCGCTTCGAAGGTATCTAGAATCTCAAAATCGTGGCGCGCCTTGCGGTTGCTCGCGATGATGCGATCTTCTTGGTTCTTCTTAGCCATGACACTCCTTGCATGTCGCGGGCGGATTCCCGCGCACAAATAACAAGTCTAACGCTAGAGAAGTCCCAATGGGTTCACATGCGAACCGTTGATGATCGTTTCGAAGTGCAGGTGACAGCCGGTCGAGTTACCCGTCGTGCCCACATACCCGACAACTTGGCCCTGGTTGACGTGCTGCCCGTTGCTCACAGCGATACGTGAAAGGTGATGGTAGTTTGTCGCCAAAGCCTTGCCCTTGACGACACCGTGCGAGACGGTCACCTTATTGCCCGAGGAACCACCCCATCCGGCGAACCACACTTCACCACTGGTAGCTGCGACAACCGGTGAACCACATTGGCCGCCGAAACCCCAGTCGACGCCTGCGTGAACATAGCCACCGCGACCGGTGTAGTCAATGGTTCCCGCCGGGGTCGGACGCCAGCCGAAGCTGGAAGTAATTCGCGAGCTGCTCGTTGGCTTGATCAAGCCCCAGCTGCTTGGTTCCGCGCGGGATTCGGTCTTCGGCTTTGCCTTGGGAGCGACGTATTGCTTCTTCTGGTACGTCTGCTGCTTCCGCTTCGCTTCGGCGGCTTGGCGCTCCTGCTCGGCCTCGTAGGCTGCCTTCTCTTTAGCGATGCGCTGACGCTCCGCCTCGGCTTCCTTGCGAGCTTTCTCCTCCGCCTTGCGCTTGCGCTCGGCTTCTTCGCGGATCAGGCGCTCTTGGCGTTCTTTGATCTGCTGATTCACCGTGGCGTATTCCTGCTCTTGCGACTTCAGCTTCGCCTGAATCTGCGGCTTCTTAGATTCCAGCTCGGCGCTGAGAGATTCGGTGCTGGCCACGAGGGCGTTCAATTCATCTTTGGCCGATTGCGCTGCATCGCGGGCGCCCTGTTCCTGCGCGAGAGCTTCTTCGGCTTGTCCCTTGAGTGAAGAAATTTCTTCCTCCACGGCGGCCAGGCGAAGTTTGTTACTCTCGTCAGTTGCCTTCTCTTGCGCCAGATCGTTATATACGGCGTTCTGAGAATCCATGGCCCTATTGGCCATGTCTAGACCGTCGGCCATGGCAGTGGCCGAGTCCATGTTCAGGATCATGTCTAGACCACTGGAAACTCCACCGCGCTTGTAAGCCTCGGAGGCGATTTGCGCCATGGTGTTTTCAGCTTCAGCTATCTTGGCTGCGTTTTCTTCGATCGCTTTGGCAACCTTGTCACGGGTGGCCTGGGCACTGATCAACCGGTTCGTCAGGTCAGCGACAGTGGCTTGGGCATTTGCTACACGGCTTTGCGCGTCGGCCAAGGCCGCTTCTGCCACTGGAACTTGGGCTTGTTGCTCTCGCAGCTTGCGATCCGTCTCAACGATATCCGCGTCTAGGACTTCCATATCCTGTTCAAGGTTGTCGATGTTCTGTTCGACCTTTTCCTTACGGTCATCCAGTTCGTCGGCGAGTACGATACCCGCCGGCAAAGTAAGCGACAAAGCAAGGGCTCCACCGATGGTGGCGCGTAGGAACTTACGTCGCACCGCGTTGGATAGCATACTGCTCCTTAGAGGGTTTTTGTGCATCAAGTTCTGAAGTTCGATCAAAGATAACGAACAGCTAAACCTTCAGGTAACGCTTCAACGTTACCACTGAAGAAATTGTGGCTAAAACGATACCAATAATCAAGAGCCCTGGAGCAACGAGTAGAACTTCATTCGTCGAGATGAAGGCAACGCCAACGTTTTCGTTGGCGAGTTTATCTTGAACAAGGAACTTCACAAGCAGCCACAAGGTGCCCGAAGCAAGTAAACCACCGATAACGGAGGCAATCACGCCTTCGATAATAAACGGAAGTTGGATGGTCGTTTTCGAAGCACCGACCAAACGCATAATCGTGGTTTCCAAACGCCGGTGCATCGCAGAAAGTTGAATGGTCGTACCGGTCAACAGCACCGCGCAGGCAATCATCACGATCGCCACCACAGCCGCAGCGGCCGATGCTACTCGGACGAGCTGGAAGACCTTTTCCAAAAGTTCGCGTTGATCCACCACCGAGTCGACGCCCGCAACGGTGGAGAACGCCTCGTTGATCACCGGATACTTCTCCGGGTCAACTAGCCCAACACGGAACGACTCCGGAAGCTGATCCTCGGTGACCTGATCCACCAGGGAAGAGTTCTTGTATTGCTCCTTGAAGTTCTTCAGGGCATCAGACTTCGACTCATACGCGAATTCCTTGATGTACGGAGACATCTCGTCAGATTCCAGCAGCTGTTGAATACTCGTGCGCTGCTCATCGGTGACCCCCTCGCCGGCGCAATTGGGCGCGGCGGTGTTGTCGTCGCACAGGAAGACCGCAACTTCCATGCGGTCGTACCAGTAGCCCTTCATCTGGTTGATCTGCAGCTGCAGCAACGCCGAAGCGCCGACGAAGGTCAGGGATACGAATGTCACCAAAACAACCGAGACGACCATGATGACATTTTGCCGAAGGCCCTTAGCAGCCTCGCGGAGGATAAATCCTAGTCTCACTGGTCCTCGTCCTTCTCTACGTTCGTTGCGAGCTCGCCAGATGCTTCCTTAGCGGCCTCACCGGTGAGCAGCTCGCGAGAACCATCTTGATTAATTACGGTGGTCATCGCCGTGTACTGACCATCAGCTTCGTCGCGGACGACGTTGCCCTTACTCAGTTCGATGACGCGATGACGGAATTCGCTGACCAATTCGTGGGCATGCGTGGCCATCAGCACGGTGGTGCCATTCTGATTAATCCGATCAAGCACGTTCATAACCTCGACGCTGTTTTTGCGGTCGAGGTTACCAGTCGGCTCATCGGCAAGCAGGATCGATGGCTTGTTCACGATGGCGCGGGCAATACCCACGCGTTGCTGCTCGCCACCTGAAAGTTCGGTTGGTTTACGGCGGGCTTTGTCTTCTAGCCCGACCATTCTCAGCGCGTCCGGAACTCGATCACGAATCTGCGCGCGGGAGGCACCAATAACTTCCATCGCAAACGCGACATTATCGAACACTGTCCGTTCGCGAAGTAGCCTGAAGTCCTGGAACACGAAACCGATGTCGCGGCGCAATTTGGGCACACGGCGGCTCGGGATACGGTTCAGGTTTTGACCTGCAACGTATACCGCTCCATCCGTGGCTCGTTTTTCGCGCAGTATCAAGCTCAGAAAAGTAGACTTTCCCGAGCCGGATTCTCCAACTAAGAAGGCGAATTCGCCACGGTTAACCTCGATGTTTACGTCATTCAAAGCAGCATTCTTCTGCTTCGGCTCGTAAACCATCGAGACATTTTCGAATTTAATCATGTCTTCAATCGCTAGTTGCCGTCGGGGCGCGACCCACGGAAACTCGGGTCGAGATCGAACGTTTTTGATGCGCCAGTCTTCCAAACCTTATCGGTGCAACGTGAACATCGTGTGCGGCTGGGGCGGTGTGTTGTCACATTCATGCTGTTTCCACAGCCTTGGCGCAATCCGTGAAGCACGGTGACCTGACTACTTTTTCGTCCAACAAGTAGCCCCGGTGACCTTGCGCACATCAGCGGTGCTTCCGGATAGTTCAGGGGTCCGGCATATCCCACAAGGGATTCTGATCTTTTCGCTATTAAATGCTTCAGGGGCAAGCGTCGGCAAATGACCGGCGCTTACCCCTGAAATTAGACTGCTAGATCAGCGGGTGGCCATTGCGCTTTGCTGCGAGGGCCTCGGCGATGAAGGCCCTGCCAATAAAGATCGCCACTCCGGCGACAACCACGGGCCAGGCCAATACGTAAATGGTGAGTGCCAACATGTTTATTCCTTCCCCTTCGGAGTATTCGTACCTTCGGTTTTATCGGCACCACTCGTGGCGGTGGCGATCAGCTCGTCGACCGGGTCGAAGTCGCCAGCGCGCTCGGCGATGACCGCAAAGTCAAAGTCTTCCTTGGAACGGAACGACATGAAGTAGCAAATCAGGGTACTCACCGAGTAAGCGACGAGCGAGGCGGTCAAGGTCGTGTAGTCACGCAAGAAGCCGAAGCAGAATGGGGCCGCGACGAGCGTGGCGATGGTGCCGACGATCAATGCCGGGCGCAGCCCAAAGAAGCCGAAGCTCATCAGACCAAGCACGATGCCGATACCAAGAATCGCCAGGAGCTCGATGACTACGGCGGTGAATCCGGTCATTGGGATCAAATCGAAACGCACCGGAACGAAAACAGCCAAGGCGACCAAAACCGCTGCGGTGAAGGCCTTGTTCGTGACCTTTTTCCAGTAGAAGCTGGCAAGCACTGGGAAAACCAAGGCACCCCAAAGTGCACCGACGAAGACCAAAAGGTCAAGGATGTTCAATTGCAAACTAGCGAGGCAGACCGCCAAGACCGTTGCCACGATCATCGTGATGCGTCCTACCAACAACATGGTCTTCGGATTGGCTTTCTTCTTGCCTGCAACGTTCTGGCCGTAAACATCGGCCATCATAATCGATGACAAAGCAGCTAGGTCCGAGTCAGCGGTGGATGAAAGCGCACCGATGATCATAACGAAGAACAGAGCCAACAAGATACCAGGCAGGTAGCTCATGGCCATCTCCGGAATGATGTTGTTGACGTTGCCATCGGTTGGTTCGAAGCCTAGGTACAGGGCTAGTACGCCGATCATGCCGACGCCGATTACCATGGCGCCGTAGCCGATGGTAGCGGTGATGAAGGTCGGCTTGATCAAATCCTCGCGAACCGCAAACAGACGCTGTGCGATGGTTTGGTTACCGATTGCGTAAGCCAACACCGCGGCGATATACGGGGCACCCTGGTTCAGGAATGCTTCGGAAGAGAAGAAGTTCGATTGTTGGGCGGTCAGGTTGCCGGCACCGGTCTCGAACGCCGCGGGGAATCCGGCAGCGAAGAAAATGAACGGGACGATGATTGCCACGGCGCCAAGCATCGCCATAACTTGCATGAAGTCGGTGAGAACTGAGGCGCGAAATCCGGACCACAGCGTGTAGAGCAATACGCCACCGGCTACCGCGAGTACGCCTTGAATGAAGTTGAAGGGAGAGAGCATGGAGATGAGCACGCCACCGGCGATGAAGTTGGACATCAATGAGATGACCGAACCGACAATATTCGAACCGGCTAGCATCAGCTGGCTGGAGCGACCGTGACGGGCGTTCATAACTTCGGCCAGGGTATGGGCCTTCGGTGCGACTTTGCGGATCCGCTTACCGAACGGGTAGATGAACAGAATCATCAAGGCGCCCCAGAGTCCATAGTGGATAGGACCACTGATGCCGTAGGTGTAGCCCGAGGCGGCGGAGGCATACATTGAGGATGCCCAGATCCATGTCGCGGTCATACTGGCCGCGGAGATTCCGAATCCGATTTTATTGCCTGCGGTCATGTAACCGTCGGCGTTTTCATTTTTCTGGCCAATCTTCGTGGAAACGAAAAAAGTTCCCCCATAGAATAAGACCAGTAAAAGTACGATGATCAAGGCGCTGAAACCGACCGTTTCCGGGTTGTTCACACGCCACCTCCTTCAAACGACGTAGTTGAGAATTGGCATCTTCCGAGGCAAGCCTCGAAACTTTTGATGCGTGGTTCGCACGTCTCATCCCGCGAAATGATTCGCGAGGATTCGCTTAGCCGACGTACATAAGCCCTCTATCCATCAATCACTTCCTTCACTCACGTTACGTATCGTTATCAATTGCTTCGCATCCTCATGCTGGCAAGCAAAGAGCTGCCCCGATTCCGGGACAGCACCGCCGCATTAATGCGATTTCCTTCGTTAAAAACCGAAATTACACACGCAATTGCGCGCGAATGTCCGTTCAAATCTATAGATTCTCGGTTGTTCATTCGTTGCCGAGACCTCGCAAATGATGCGCCTAATTTTCGCGTCTATCTGCCATTATCGATGGCGTTTTCGACGGCTTCAAAGAGGCCAATGCGCCTACATCGAGCGGGTCTGAGCTACTAGAATCGCGAAAACTGCAGGGCGCAATGCCCTCAGCAACCATCTCATCTTAGCATGTACTTGATTTTCACGTAGCTGAAATCCTAGGATTTCAGCTCGAAACCGGCAATAAACTTGAACTTTTTAGTTCTAAAAATCAGAGGAATTTAGAAACAAAAAAGCCTGAAACTATTTCAGTTCCAGGCCTTTGAGTTAGTTCGCGGGGCGTCGGTTTCCCGCTCGCCAACGGATTCCCGCGTCAATGAAATCATCGATTTCACCGTCGAGTACCGCCTGAGTATTACCGACCTCGTGTTCGGTACGCAGGTCCTTCACCATCTGATAGGGGTTGAGCACGTAGGAGCGCATCTGGTCACCCCACGATGCTTTAACGTCGCCAGCCAGCTCTTTCTTCTGCGCGCTCTCCTGTTGCTTCTTAATCAGCAACAAACGCGACTGCATAACGCGCAATGCGGCGGCGCGGTTCTGGATCTGTGATTTCTCGTTCTGCATCGACACCACGGTGCCCGTGGGAATGTGAGTCATGCGGACCGCCGAGTCCGTGGTGTTCACGCTTTGGCCGCCTGGTCCCGAGGAACGGAAGACGTCCACTCGAAGCTCGGATTCGGGGATTTCGATGGTGTCGGTCTGTTCGATCAGGGGCACAACTTCCACCGCGGCAAAGGACGTTTGACGGCGCCCTTGATTGTCGAAGGGTGAGATCCGTACCAGGCGGTGAGTTCCGGCTTCGACGGAAAGAGTTCCGAAGACGTATGGCACGTCTATTTCGAAGGTGGCGGATTTCAAGCCGGCTTCTTCCGCATAGGAGGTATCCATTACGGTGGCCTTGTAACCGTGCTTTTCCGCCCAGCGCAGGTACATGCGCAACAGCATTTCGGCGAAGTCTGCGGCATCGACGCCGCCTGCTCCGGCACGGATCGTCACCACCGCACCGCGCGAATCGAACTCGCCATTGAGCAACGTGACGATTTCCAGCTCATCCAGCGCCTTGTGGATCGAGATGAGTTCCTTGTCCGCTTCGGCTAGGGTTTCGTCGTCGTCTTCCATTTCGGCAAGTTCCACGAGAACTTCAAGATCGTCGATTCGCGTGCGCAACTTATTCAGGCGTTCAAGTTCCGTCTGTCGATGGGACAGCTTGCTGGTGACAACCTGCGCGCTGGCTGGATCATCCCATAGGTCAGGGACGCCGGCTTCTTCCGAAAGCATGGCGATATCGGCCTTAATTTGAGCAACGTCGCTTACGTCCTCAATCGCAGAGAAAGTGGATCGAAGCGAACGAATTTCAGCGGAGAAGTCAGTTTTTGCCATAGTTATCTAAGCCTACGCCATGTAAGCGGACGGCTTAAGCTCGCGACACTATCTGCTCAAAACGGTGCGCGCGGAGGAATTGACGCTGATGTTCACCCCGGAAGGGACGATCCACCCGATGATCGGTGGCTGTACCGACCCAGTCAGAGATAAACGCGCCCCCTGACCATCGGGCAGAATCTGTACCGATCCAATGGCAAGATTATCTACACGCTGTCCCGCGTCCACATCCTGCAGATAGCGCTGAACTGCCGCCCGCACTTGAGCCTGGTTCAGTTCGATTCGTGGCTGACCTCCGTCGGCTACAAATTCGAACTCATCCACGGCCGCGACGATCGCGCCATCAGCGACGGACAAAAGCTGGCGCGCTTTGAGGTTCACCGCGCTCGCGGCGAGCACCACCGAAATAGTCAACAAGGTGATCGCGCACAACCCAATGGCAAGCACCAGCGACTGCCCGTCCTCGGCGCGGGCAGTTCGCAGTAACCTCGACCGCCTCCCGCCGCTAGCCAAAACGGTCGATTCGTTGCGTCGAGGCAGCCTCGACGGTGAAAGCGGAGACATCAAAGTAGTCGGAGACAAACGGCAACTGCACGCGCAAGGACACTTGAATCGTGACAATGCTACCGGGGCTCAGACATTCAAGATCGCAGGATATCCGCGTGCTGGCACCGGATAAACCGAAGTTATTCATCGCACGCTCCACCACCCGATGGGCATTTGACTGCGCCTGGGCGGGTGTATCGGCGACGGCGAAGACCTTGGCGGCTTGGTCTGCCGCACCGACTACTGCATAGGATCCTGCCTGGAGCTGACCTGCAGCGAGAATCAGGTAAATCATTGGGATCAGCAGAACCGTGGAGGCGAACACAAATTCCACGATGGCGCTGCCCTCATCGCGCGAGGCACGGGGCATCCGTTTACTCATAACGCACCGCTTCGCCGCGAACATTCAAATTCCACCCGTTGGGCAATAGCCCGATCAACGGCACCCGCGTCGACACTGTGACGCTCACTAGCTGACTATCCCCGACCGCGCTCGTTGACACCTGCACGTTCTGGGCGAAACCGCTATGCAAGGATTCGGCAATCAACAGGCGGGTTCGACCGCCCGCGTCGGATGGAGTTCGGTTAGCCAATGCCCCGTAGTGCGCGCCGTTGGCCGCCGCGTCGGTGAGCGTATTGCGCACATGGAGCACCAGCGTCAGTTGAATCAGAGTAAGTGTGATGACGATCAGCAAGCTGGTGATCATGACGAATTCGGCCACGGCCGATCCCGCCTCATCCGGGCTTTGTCTCCGGAAGCGACGTAGGACAACGGTCGCGGCGCAGCTCATCCTCGCGAGGCCCTGGCTCAGCCTAATCCAGAGACTCGATCGATTGCCTGGTTGAAGAGGTCCTGCAAACGCGGACCAGCGATGGCCAACAACGCGGCAACCAGCAGAGCGGACATCAGGGTAATCATGACCCAGCAGAAGATATTCCGATACCCTATGAAGCATGAAGGCTTCAATTTATGCGCGTTTGAGCCAAGATAAGCGCAAAGGCTCAGCTGAGGAAGGTTCAAGCGTCCAAGCACAGGTGGAGGCTTGCAAGGCGTTCATTGCTGCCAAGGGCTGGACACTGGACAAGACATACGTGGATAACGACATTAGCGCCACAAGTGGTGCTGTACGGCCACAGTTCGAGCAGATGCTGAAGGACTCCCCCGCTAATGTAGTTGCGTTCAAGTCTGACCGTATTAGCCGTGACGTAATGGATACGCTCAGGCTCAAGGCTTCTGGTGTCACTGGCTGGCTGTGCGACGGTGGCAAGCTGGACTTTTCCAGCTCCGATAGCACCATGCTTACCCTGTTCCGTTCCGTGATCGACTCGACCGAGCAGACAAAGAAGTCTGAGCGCCAAAAGTTGGCAACACTGAGAGACGCTAAGGCCGGTAAGTACCGAGGCAGTATTAGGCCGTTTGGGCAAGACCGCACTGGCGCATGGGTGGAGCCTGAAGCGTCGGCAGTACGTGAAGCCACAGGCAAGCTACTGAGCGGAGAATGGACGTTCTTCAAGGTGGCTACTGAGTGGAACGCGCGAGGACTGCTCACGCCTCAGACAGGCAAACAGGGTGGCCGTGAATGGACTTCTGGCACCGTTAGCCAATACTTCAAGCGTCCAAGGCTGAAGGGCTACCAAGAGTACGAGGGCACGCTCTACAAGCTGACTGACTGGAAGCCGTTGCTGAGTGAAGAAGAGTTCGAGCATATCCAGCTCATTCGAGATTCAAGGAAAACTGGCGTTAGAGGCAAACAGGGATATAGGCATAAGCCACACCTGCTGAGCGGTTTTATCGAATGTGGCGTGTGTGGGCGCAAGCTAAATGCTTCCTATAGAGGTAAGCCGACTAATACAAGGGCTTACTCCTGCCCTACACCTAGGCACTTGTCCAGAGCTGCTGAGCCAATAGAGAAGATGCTGGTAAGCCGTCTGCTGGTGCCTTTATTCACCCCTAGCGCCAGTAGTGTGCTGGAGCCTCACGGAGCAGAGGAAGCCAACAAGCTACGCAAGGAGCTATTGGAGCTGACTAAGGCGCACAGAGAATGGCTAGATGAAGCCGTGGAAGCTGGCATGAGGCCAGCATTAATTGTGGCGCGTGAGAGCAAGCATGAGGCTGGCATAGCAGACCTGAAGGCGAGGCTGGCTGAGCTTGAGGCTGACTCAGTATTCGCTGGCATTGACTGGGTTACGCACGTACAAGAAACAGATGACTTCGCTTCATTTGAGCCTATCGCCTTGGCTAAGTGGGCAGAGCTGACAACTGACCGGCAGAGGGCGCTCATACAGGCGCTGTACGCCTCAGTACGCGTCCAGAAGCAAGGCGTGGGCACTGGCACTAGGTTCAAGCCTGAGCACGTCCTAGTGGAGCCTACACCGCTCTTACTGGAGCTTGAGAAGGCAGCACACCAATGGATGAGCTACAGCATTATGAAGTCTCTTTTTGGGTAAGAAATACCCCCGCATTCCTTTTGGGAGTACGGGGGTATTTGCCTATTTCTTATCTAGCCATTTGTAAAGCTTGGTGCGTTCGACACGGTTCACGAACCGTAGTAGAGGCTTCAATAACTCTCCAAGCTCTTGCAATGCTTTGGTCTGTTTATCCATAGGGTTACGCTGCTTCCTAATGATTGACGAATATTTTTCTATTGGTGAAGCGGTACGACTTTCGATTAGCCTTGCCAGTCGTAATCTCTAGCTGGCCTTCGCCCTCTAGACGTGCGATAAGAGAAGTTAACCGGCCTTTAGTAGTGCTGAAAGACTTCTTCCAGAGTTCGTCCAGTTCGGTGCGCTTCACGTCTGGTTGTCCGTCTAGAACTTCCCTCAACCACTGCTCTTCGTCTTGTGAAACGTTGACCAATGCGAGGCGGTGGAGCTCAGAGTCAAAGACTAAGGGGGTCTTTTCAAGCCCTACGTTTCGACCCTTGATTTTGATAAAACGCTCTTCAGCTTCATTGGAAGTTAGGTTAATCAGCGTGTCCTGCTTATCTTCAAAGGTGGACGCACCGCGCGAGTTCTCACCGCTCCAGCCCGCGTGGGCAATGAATACTGTTTGCAGGACTCCGGCACGTTGGAACATTGTATAAACTTCCAGAAGCCAGTTATTGACCTCTGTATTGTCATTGGCGTTCTGGCCGGGGAAAGCATCTCCGTAAGAGTCAATAATTACCGCCTGAACGTTATTGCTCTTGAGTTCTTCCTCCAGCCATTCACGGCCGATTGCGGAGGCAAAGGGGTTAGCCTGTCCACGCAAGTCATACGTGCCGAAGCGCTCCTTCAGCCCTACCTTCACAGTCCACTGCTGAATGTCCGCTAGCTCCATGTCGTAGGACAGGAAAGCTACGTTCCCCTCAATACGGTTATGCACTTCATACTTGCCAAGGAAGGGCGTGCCCTGCGTGTAAGACTTTGCAAGGTCAAGCGCCAAGGTGGTCTTGCCAGTCTTACGCTTAGCAATAATGGCAATACGCGAGACTTCTTTGGCAATGCCTTCGATGCACCACTTGGTTTTATTCTTAACTAGTTCGGCCATTAGCTCAGTGTTGATAAAGCCCATAGGCGCTACCCACTGTGCAGCAGCTTCCTCTTCGTGTACTAGGCGCTCAGCTTCACGCTTTAGCTTGATACGTGCTACCTCTGCCTCGAGGTCGCTACCGGTTGCCCCCTTGGGGATAGGCCAAGGGGTGGCCATACCGTCTTCGACGCTCCTAGTGACCTTAGTCTTGATTTCGGCGTCCGACAGGGGGTTAGGGTGGGAGTCTGCAAACTCTCGCACCAAGCGCTTAGCGTCTGCCTCAGTGTGCAACGCTGGCACAGCCTGCCCGTAGCCGAACGCTAACTTGTTTAGGGCAATATCTCGTCCGCCTTCAGGGGTGCTCATAAAAGTGTTCTCCAACGCCTTCAGCACAGCTTTAGGGTTGTTTGGGGCTTCAAGAGTGTTAGTCAAGTTACTTACCCCCGTTCAGCAGGACGGCCTTAGTAGGCTTAGCTGGGTCGCTCTTGTGGTTCAAGGTTCCGGGAACTCGCAAGATACGTGCTGTGTCGAAAACGGGGTCTAGCTCCGCGTCGAAAACAAATTTGGCTATGTCTTGTGCCAGTTCGCCAAACTTCTTGAGTTCGTACTCCATTAGCTGGCGGTCGCGCCGTTCGGGCGTATCTTCTAGTAGCCAAATAGGCTGCAATCCGTTGCCTGAGTAGATAAGCACATCTGCTGGCCGTCCGTAGACGTGCTCCAGAGTGGCTAAGAAGCGTTTAGCGTGCTCAATGTCGCTAAAGCAGCCTTCCTTCACGTCTAAGTCAGCGAAAAGGGCGGTTAGACGGGCAATGTCTGCCTTAGCGCGTCCCTTGGCTTCTGGCTTTAGCTCATTAATGCCGAACCACAGGTCGCGGTTATAGAAGCGTGCTTCGCTCCAAGATGTTGCCCTCTCAGCGTCAATAATGCGCTGGATTAGGCGCTCTCCGGGTAGCTTCGATTGCACCGCAATCTTGCCTTGGTCAAGCCCGAGGAGTTCCAATAAATCAATAAAACTAATTTCAGTCTCTAAAGACAAAACAATTCCAATCAATAGTCATTTGATACCGGCTTGCCAACCGATAATTCAATACTACTTCTTGTGTTTGGGTGGCCGAGTAGCCACAATCACGTCTATTACAAGTATGTCAACCGCTCAGCCTTAGCGTCCACAGGAATTAGGCAATTAGCGCCAGTTTGTCGGCTTATAGGTTCCTCAAATGAGATGTTCCTCAATGCCTATTGAACGAGAAAAGCACCCCCATTTCTGAGGGTGCTTACTCGGGCAAAGATTCTAATGGAATCCCTATTGATAGATAACTACAACTAAGAAGAGGCTTTGTTGCTATGTATCAATTCTATCATCTTGTGTTTGGTGTTTAAGTGGCTACAAACTCGCTTATTACAAGTATGTCAAACTGCCCTTGAAAGTTGGATTAGAGGTTTGAAAGTTGGAGGACTCCAAAGTTGGAGAACAGGCTTCTCCAACCTCCAATTCTCCAAGTTTGGAGCCGAATCACACTCTGGCGCTTGTGGCCTAAATGCAACATTTATACATGGTTGAAAGCGTGTCACTGAGGTCGAAAAACGGCCCGAAAACGCTGGGCATACTAGCAGTTTGCCGGAGGGCTGGGCATACTAAAAATAACCGCTCTGACTAGGCATTATAGTGAAAAAAGTAGTTAGTTCGCCAGTTACTCTACTCTATAAGAGTAGAGAACTAACTAACTAGACTTACTTGTATTGATCCCTTGGCGCACTTACCGCTTCATACACACTCTGGCGCTCCTGTCAAGAGGGTAGCTGAAAACATGGTGTACAATTGATAGTAAGAACGTTTTACGAACTAACTACTAAGGAGTCACCCCGTGGCAAAGAAAGATCAGAGCTTCACTTACGAGCAGAAGCAGATCATCCTCAACGAGTACATCCGACCGCTCTTGAAGGACGGCGAGACGCAGAAAATGCGTGATGCAGCAATGGAGGCTCGCAAGATTGAGTTCCGCAGGGCAAACGCACGCAAAACCCTTTAATTTTCCATATTTAATCAATCGAATTGAGCAAAGCTTGACTACGCCAGAACCACTAGGAAGCTCCTTCAACGGTCGCATCAAATGGGATTACAGCGACTTTAGCTCAGTAGCTGCCTGCCCCTGTGGCGCTAGGTTCCTAGGCTCTGGTGGCTCTGCTAAAAGCGCCCTAGACCTGCTCTGGGAGCATACGCACCACTCAGGAGAGCAAGACCTCTCCAAGTCCCTTAGAAACACTTACAAACGCGAAGGATACGATTTGCCCGATATTGCAAAGCTCCGCATGGAAGACCAAGGCAAAGCCTCAAAGCCCTATGCACCTCGCAGGCCTCGTGTGGCCTTTGTGCATCCAACAGAAGGCCGAGGAGAGGTTACACAGCCCTTTGGCGCTAATCCTCGTGCATACAAGCAGCTAGGGCTTGCTGGGCACAACGGCTTAGACCTAGGAGTTCGAGAAGGCACGCCAGTGGTTGCAGTGTGTGACGGTGAAGTAGCCTTTGCCGGTCAAGGCGTAAACCATATCCTCATGGGCGCTAGTGCTGGTATGTCCACCTTGGTGGAGCACAAGGTAGGCAAAGCACGGTTCTATACCGGCTATGCGCACCTCTCACGGCTTTACGTATCGGCAGGACAGTCAGTCAAGGCTGGAGACGTTATCGGCCTCTCTGGCGCTTCAGGGCTTACCACCGGGGATCACCTGCACTTTGAGCTTATCCCTGTACAGTCAAATGGCCGTATGGCGCTTGATAACGGTTACCTTGGTCGCCGTGACCCTGCCCCTTACCTAGAACAAGGGGGGTGCCTCTGGAATGAACCGGGGGTACCTGCTACAGAACAGGGGGGTGCCTAATGGAAGTAGCCCTCTACCTCCTCACAGGGGGTACCACCTTGGCGTGGTACATCTTCCTAAGCAAGCTGCCACTCAATGGCTAGCACACCTTGGACTAACAGAGATGCTGAAGCATACAAGGGTGCAGTAGTCACAGCATATGGCTGGACATGTCACCTGTGTGGCCGAGTGATTGACCCTGAGTTGAAGGGCAAGCAAGGGCTAAGCCTTGACCATGTGGTTCCTCGCAGTGCTGGTGGACAGAACACGATAGAGAACCTAAGACCTGCACATCTCTCGTGCAACTCTGCTCGTGGTGATCGACCAATAGAGCAGTACCGCTCACTGAACAGTGACCTGAGTCACTGGTTTTTTAATCTGGAAGCCTAGCTCCTTACCCCGCGCTCCAGCTTCATTTTTTTGCAGGGCTGAAAACGTCTTGCAACCTCCACAACCTACACTTTTAGGACTCAAATTGACCAAAACACTGGTGCAAGCTGCCTCCGAAACTATCGCCTTCCTCGCTGATAAGAAGCTATTGACTGAGAAGGATTCACTATCCGTGCAGATCATCCACGAGCTGTGCGCAGAGTGGCCTCTAGCTACTACCTCCACACAGCGTGCAGCACTCAGTAAGGAAATACGCAACTCCCTTGCTTCTCTCCCACAGCCTGTGGAGAGTTCCGACCCTGTAGACGATGTTCTAGAGGGTATAGCCAATGCTTGATTTTGAAGAACGCCGCGCCAAGGCGTTGGAGATTGTTGCAGAGAGCTACAAGGCGCTGGGTCTGTCCAGCGTGGACTATGGCAACATGACATACCAAGCGTCGATCTTAGAGGCATACATCATTGAAGGTTACAAGGCGATATAGCCAATGCCTGAACTTAATACTCCCCTCTCAGAGGCCGTCAGATTCGTTCTGACGGCCTTTGGCCTTTAAAAGGAACAGATATATGGAAGAGAACTTCCTAGCGGCCCTAGGAGCAGCACAGCCTCGCTACGCTACCCTGCCCACAACTGGCGCTGACCATGAGTTAGCAGCCGTCGAAATGGTTGCCAAGCTCCGCAACAAACCACTACTACCTTGGCAGAGGCTAGTAGTACGTGTGGCTACTGAGAAGACCGCATTCGGCCAATACCGCTACCGAACCGTGGTTATCACCGTTCCGCGCCAGTCCGGGAAGACCGTGCTGGTGTTCAACCTGGATATTGCGCGTGGCATCAAATACCCGCACGCCAAGAGCTTCTACACGGCTCAGAGTGGCAAAGATGCACGAGAACGCCTGTTCGATGCTGCCGATGACCTACAGGCCAGCTCCATTGGCTCCAAGGTCACCGTCCACCGAGCTGCTGGCGCTCCAAGGATCACACTGCCTACCGGCTCACGTATCCACTCGTTCAGCCCTACGCCTGAGAGCTTGCACGGCTACACACCCCGCACGGTAACCCTTGACGAAATCTTCGCGTTCTCAGACGCAGAAGGCGCACTCCTCCTTGGCGCTATTACTCCTGCACAGCAGACAGTAAAAGACCGCCAATTGGTTATGACCTCCACCGCTGGCACGTCTGACAGCACGTTCCTAGCAGACTGGGTATTCCGTGGCCGAGAAGCCACTCAAGACCCTGACACGCAGATTGCCTACTTTGAGTGGAGCCTTGCAGATGGGCTAGACCCGTTCGACCCGGCTAACTGGGACTTTCACCCCGGCCTACAGGGTGGCTTGATTACCAAGGATGACATTGCAGCAGCAGCCGAAACCATGAGCCGTGGCGAGTTCATCCGTGCCTACATGAACCGGCCTACCGTGCAGAAGTCAGACGCAGTGTTCGACACGCAGAAATGGGCAAAGCTCAAGGCAGACCTGAGCACTCCTAGGCGCTCACAGGTGGCTATCGGCTTTGAGGTCAATTACGACCGCTCCAGAGCAGCTGTAGTGGCTGCATGGAAGCACAACGGGCAAGTTCACCTGAAGGTGCTTAGGAACGGCTCAGGCACTGGTTGGCTGGCTCCCACGCTGGAAGCACTGTCTGACGCAAGGCCACTATCCATTGGCGCTGACAGGTACGCACAGAACATGGCGCTAATCAGCGAATTGCACGACGAACTACGCGAGCAGATACAGACCTTCACGCCTGAGCACATCAAGACCGGCTGTGCTTCATTCAAGGCCAAAATTGAAGACGGCACGGTGAACCACACAGGCGATACAGCCCTTGCTCAGGCCGTAGCAGAGGCGCAGAGCCGTCCAATGGGCGAAGGCTGGGCACTTAGCCACAAATCGCCTCCAGAGGTCACAGCAGCAGTTGTGGCCGTTCGACTACTGGCGCTATCCAAGGAAGAGTCTCAACCCCTAATTGAGTTCGGATGATTAAATCCAACGATTAGCTTAAATTAGATACAATGAGGTATACAGTTAGGACATTTCCATGGGATTTTTCGACTTTTGGAAGACTTCAGAAGTCGAGTCACCTTGGGCAGATAATTCCCATTTGGAAACTATCACTCTTGCTGATTTGTACGGAATTACCCCCGATAAACTCCCGGTAAACCGTAGCTCAGCAATGAGTATTCCAAGCCTTGCAAAAGGCCGAAACATTATCTGCTCAAACGTGGCTCGTATGCCCCTTGTGGCTTACAGAGATAACAAACCTTTATCCATTCAGCCGAGCTTTTTACAGCAAATACAGCACGGCATTCCAAACATCTCCACTCTTTCATGGGCTGTAGATTCAATGATCTTCTTCGGGCGTGCTTGGTTCACTATTGCAAGCCGACTGACAGACGGTAAGCCAAGCTCACTACGTTTCGTTCCAGAGCATGAAGCGGACGTAGAGAACGGGCGCTTAGTCAAGGCATATGGCAAGGAAGTAAAGCCAGCCGACACTATCCGCATTGACGCTATCCATGAGGGCATCATCAATTCGGGCAAGGGCGCAATTCGAGAAGCTACGGCACTTGAAGCGCTAGCTGCTGAAGTCGGCGGTAACCCTATTCCTCACACCATTCTCAGGCAGAAGGAAGGCGCTGATCTTACCAAGGAACAGCGAGACGAACTCTTAGCCCACTGGCGCGCACAACGCACCAAGCAGGGCGGTTCCGTTGCTTACCTGAACAAGGCTATGGAAGCCGACTTCCAAGGCCAGCCAGCAGAGAACCTGCTCATTGACGGGCGTAACCACTCAGCCTTGCAAATGGCGCGTTTGCTTACTCTCCCCGCGTGGGCTGTGGATGCCACGGTGCAGGGTGCATCACTTAGCTACTCAAACCGAGCTAGCCGAAACAGTGAACTACTCGACGCTATCAATCCATACATCGAGGCTATCGAGCAGACGTTCTCCATGTGGTTGCCATACGGCACTTGCGCCAAGTTCGACACCACAGAACTGGTGCAAGAAGACACCAAGACCCAATTCGAGTACTTAGGCGCTGCTATTCAGACCGGCCTACTTACTGAGGATGAAGCCAGAGGCCGAGTTGGCCTAGAACCTAAACCTGAAAAACAGGAGCCAGAAGTTGACCCAGAACCTTAGCCTCTTTGGTTCCCTAGTCAGTTCAGAAGCTGACACGCGGGAACTCAAATACAAGCTACTCCCCTTCGATGAACCCGGCGCTACAAGCATGGGTGAACTCATTGCATCTGCTGGCGCAATTGAGATTCCAGAGGCTGAAGCCCTAGAACTCAATGAAGAGCACGACTACACCCGACCTATCGGTCGCTTTACCTCTGTGGAAGAGCGAGAAGACGGCATTTACGCCTCTGTAAACGTAGTCGAAACCACGGCAGGCAATGACGCGCTCAAGCTGGCGCATGAAGGCCTCCGCACTGGCATCTCAGTAGAGATTGCAGACCCAAATATCGTAGACGGTCGCCTCACTGCTGGCCGTCTCACTGGTGCAGGGCTAGTTGTACGCCCTGCATTCTCAAACGCACGTCTCGTAAGTAAGGAAACCCCTTTGGAAAACATCACTCCAGAAGCACCATTCGTACAGCCTGAAGCTCTCAATGCTGGCGCTACCAAGCTTGACCTTGGCGCTGTAACCTTCGAGGCCGCTAAGACTGGTGCTTCCGTACAGGCAGCACTGGCTGACCTTGTACCTGCCGATGATACCGGCAAGGTTTACATCAAGGATCAGGAAGTTGGCGAACTCTGGGAAGCCCGGAAGGTCAACCGCCCTATTATCGAGAAGATCGGCGCAAAGCCTCTGAACTCGTTGTTCGTTACCGGCCAGAAGAAGAACCGCACATTTGCTGTGGCTGACTGGGCAGGCTCCAAGGTAGAGCTGCCTACCGGCAAGTTCACTACCTCGCGTGAGAACTGGCAGGCAAAGTCCAAGGCCGTCGCAGTTGACGTTGCTGTTGAACTGGTCGAGTTCGGTTCGGCAGACGTTATCTCCGACCTGTACGAGCAGGCACTGGATAGCTACATCGAGCAGACAGAATCTGAAATGGTCGCCTTCCTCGTTGCCGGTGGTACTCAGATTCCAGCTACCGCAGAAGATGACGCTATTTCGGTTGTCAACGCAGCTGCCGACACCCTTGGCGCTATCGGTGCAAACATGAGCATCGTTGCTTGCTCCCCTGACGTGTTCGCTACCTTGCGCAAAATCAAGGCTGTAGACGCTCCGTGGTGGTTGGCAAAGCAGGGTTCGATCAACCTTGGCAACGGTTCGGCTGACCTCGGTTCGGGCGTTGTGCTGACCTCTGACCCAGAGCTGGCAGCAGGCACTGTGGTTGTCGCTGACCACCGCGCCATTGATTACCGCGAGTCTAAGGACTTCCGCTACAAGGCACTTGACCTGCCACGCGGCGGTGTGGACGTTTCGCTGATTAAGTTCAACTCCGAGAAGATTACCGACGCTGGCGCAATCCTCGTGTTCTCCGGCGTAGGCGTGACTGTCTAGTCATGATTACCGCTACTGACGTAATTGGCTGGTTGGAGCTTCGGACTGTCACCACAGATGACTTCCATCTCTCGCTAATCGTTCCGGCAGTAAACGCATATGTAGAGTCCCTGCCTTCCATTGATCGCACTGTCTTAGAAGATGGTTCGACCAAGTGGGCAGGGACTACGCAGATGGGCGCAGTAATGCTGGCTAGTCGCTTGTACCGGCGCAAGAACTCACCCCACGGCATCGAGTCGGTAGGCGATATGAGCACTTACGTATCTCGCTACGACTCAGACATTAGCCGTTTGCTGAACATCGACACGTTCAGGAAGCCGCTGGTGGGCTAATGCTCTACGGCGACGCACTACTAGACATAGCAAGCACCATTACTGCTGCTGGCATTCCAGCAACTACTGAGCCAGCACAGCTAGAGACTCCGGGCGCTCTAGTCGCTCCGGGTGACCTGAACTTCGATCACCTAGACCGAGACACCTACAGCGCCACTGTGGAGCTTTACCTAACGACTGCTGACCGTGGCTCTATCGAAACTTTGAATGACCTACAGGAACTGCTGGAAGTCATCAAGGGGCTGTATGGATTCACCACAGTAACGCCCGTTCGTTTACCCGCTCCGAACCATTCCCCTGACGGCCTACCCGCATTGCTCATTGAGCTAGCCGTCACTATCTCTTAAGGACATACCCCCAAATGGCAGTTGAAACCATTACCGTTGGCGCTGGTCAGTTGACCATTGGCGCTGTATCCGACCTGACTAACTTCTCCTCGCAGACTACCTCCGTAAAGCTGGTGCCCTCTGTAGATCAGGGTGACTCGATTGCAGTCCTGTCCGGCGAGTCTGTAGCTGGTGACCGTACCGAGTCATTCAACTTGGAAGGCACCATTCTTCAGGACTTGGGCGCTACCGAGTCCAAGACCGAGTGGCTGTTTGAGCACCGAGGCGAGACTCACGCCTTCGAGTTCGTGCCAAGCACCGCTAAGGGCAAGAAGATTACCGGCTCGCTGGTAGTTGAAGCCGTCGAAATTGGCGGCGACGTAGGCACCAAGCCAACCTCTGACTTTGAGTTCCTAGTTGTTGGCGAGCCTGTACTGGGCGACGTTATCTAACTATGGCTGAAAGCCTCCGCATTGAGGGAGGACGGCAACTGCGTAGCACGCTGAAGAAGGCCGGTCTGGATATGAAAGACCTTACGGCTGTAAACCGCGCTGCTGCTCAAGCCGTCCTCCCTCTTGCAAAATCCTCCGCTCCTCTTGGCCCTCCTCGCGCTGGGCACATGAAAACCACTGTTCGCGTCGGTGCTACGCAACGTGCAGGACTTATCCGCGTTGGCAACAAGACCAAGCCCTACCCCGGCGCAATCCACTGGGGCTGGCCTGCACGAAACATCAAAGCACAGCCTTGGCTCACCAATGCAGCCAAGGCCACTGAAAGCAAATGGGTTGACCTGTACTGGGAAAAACTCAACAAGACTATTGATTCCGTAAAGGGAGACTAACCGTGGCTGAACGCCTGAATTTCAATATCACTTTTGACGGCAAAGAAGAGAACGTCACCGGCATTTATGCAGACCTCGTAAAGTACGACATTCTGCGTGCTCGTAACAACTTCCCTAAGCGTGAAGACTCTGACTTCCTCTTCATGGCGCTAGTTGCCTACGCAGCTCTGGTGCGTGTGGGCAAGGTTAATTCCAACACCAAGGTTGAAGACTTCCTGAACACTCTGGAAGCTATCGAGCCTGTGGAAGAAGAAGGCGCTGAGGCCGACTTTCAGCCTGAGTCCACCGAGTAAAAACCTAGTTGCACTTTCATACAAAACGGGCATTCCGCTCCAAAGCTTCTTAGAACTTGAATCACCATTCATTGACTATTACTTCGAGCTTATGGAGATGGAAGCCAAAGCATCTAGGGGGTGACAATTGGCTAATAAATCCGCAATTTTATCTGTAAAGCTTGTCTCCGATGCCAAGGAATTTGGCAAGGGGTTCAAGACCGCTGAATCTGGCGTGCAGAAGTTTCAAAAGGGTATAGGCAAGATGACCCTGCCTGCTACAGGCATTCTGGCAGGCATTGCCGCCATTGGTAAGAAAACCTTTGGGCTTGCCTCTGACGCTGAGCAGAACTTTGGCGCTGTAGACGCAGTGTTCAAGGATCACGCAGACACAGTTCACAGCATGGCGCAATCCACGGCCAAGGATATTGGCGTTAGTGGTTCGGACTATGAGAAGTACGCAACGCTCATTGGTTCACAGCTCAAGAATGCCCGTACGCCTATGGACGAACTGGCAGGCAAGACTGACTCCCTAGTTCGTATGGGTGCTGACTTTGCTGCACAGTTCGGTGGCTCCAACGTACAAGCTATTGAAGCTATTTCGTCTGCTCTCAAGGGCGAAATGGATCCAATCGAGCGCTACGGCATCAGTCTGAATCAAGCAGCAATCAAGGCCAAAATGGCTGAGATGGGCATGGACGGACTGACCGGCAAGGCTGGACAGCAGGGTAAGGCTATGGCAATCATGGCCTTGCTCAATGAACAGGGCGCAGACGCTATGGGAGCCAACGCGCGCGAGGCTGGCACCGCTGCTGGTGCTCTTGCTCGTATGACTGCACAGACGGCTGACGCTGGCTCCAAGCTGGGCACTGCACTCTTGCCTTTGGTAGTCTCTGCTTCTGAAGCACTAGCAGGCTTTGCCACGTGGGTAAGTGAAAACACCGGCCTAGTTCAGACCCTTGCACTTGTGCTTGCTGGCTTAGCTGGCTCAGTGCTGGCTATCAATGGTGCGTTCAAGGTGTATTCAGCAACTATGGCTGTTGCTCGTGGCGCTACCGTAGCGTTCAAGGGCGCAATGGCTGTAGGTTCGGCGTTCTCCAGCTTCCGTGCTGGCTTCATGAGCACCACTGCTGCTGCTTCCACGTTCACAGGCCGTATGGGCACTGTAGGCGGTGCTGTACGTTCCGCTATGAGTGCTGTAGGCGCTGGCACCAAGGCGCTTGTGTTGAACACTGGCGCATGGATCAAGAACACGGCTGTTCAGGCAGCTGCTCTGGTCAAGATGGTTGCCGTGAAGGTAGCTCAGGCAGCGTCTACCGCTGCTCAGTGGTTATGGAACGCAGCAATGAGCGCTAACCCGCTAGGCCTAGTCATCTTGGCAGTAGCTGCTCTAGTCGCTGGCATTGTGTGGCTTGCTACGCAGACCACGTTCTTCCAAGACGTTTGGGCGAAGATGAGCGCATTTGCAACTACTGCTTGGACTGTGTTCACCGCATTCTTCCAAACGGCTATAGCCACAGCAATCGAGGTTGCAACAAGCATTATCAACAAGATAATTACTGTGGTGACTGCTGTGGTCAATACGGTAAAGGCCTTGTGGCGTGCAGGGTGGAACGTAGTCAGAGCAGTTGTTACTAGCGTTGTGAACAATGTGCGAAATACGATCAACCGCATTCGAGCAGCTGTTTCCTCAGTCATAAACGGTGTCAAGGCCACTTGGCGCGCTGGCTGGAACGTAGTGCGTTCGGTTGTTTCAAATGTTGTCAGTGGCGTTAGCCGCACTATTAACCGCGTGAAGTCCACGGTTAGCAACATCATTAGCTCTATCCGCAGTACGTGGAGCAACGGGTTCAACTTCCTACGCAGTACCGCTTCTAACGTAGTCGGCGGCATCGTCGGCTTCTTCTCCCGAATTATCGGCACTGTTGGCCGAGTCATTAGCCGAGTTCGTAGTTTGTTCACTATCCGTGCTCCGGGCTGGCTCAGCAAGGTTGGCGGCTTCTTCGGGTTCGGCGGCACTGGCGGCGACATGGTGGCCAACTTCGGCGTTGGCTCACAGGCCATTGGCGCAACTGGTGCTGGCTTCGCAGGCGTTGCAACTAGCTCCGCAAACACTGGCAAAGCGCCAGTGGTGAACAACATCAATCTGACTGTTGAGGGCGCACTTGACCCTGTGGCAGTCGGTAAGCAGATCGAACAGATCATGAAGAAGTACGAACGAACTATGGGCTACAGCTCAGCGAGAGGTGCATTCTAAATTGTCCATAAATCCAACTCCACAGATTTGGATTGCTGGCGAGTACGTGCCTACTAGCGCCAGTGGTGACCCCACTCATATTGCCCTTGACGGGTTAGAAATTGAGTGGGGTTCCCACGAGCGTTTTACAGACATTGTTCCTGCAATCCTCAAGCTCCGAATCTTAGACACTACTGGCGAATGGATCGCTGAAAAGGTTCTACCGGGAACTGACATAAAGATTGCTTACCTTTGGTCAACGGGCAATGGTTCCACAAACCGTTACATGTTCCGAGGCATGATCACTTCCTCAGACATAACTCCACGCAACTGGCGCAAGGAAGCTTCAGAAGATCACGGCTATTTCGTAGACATTGTGGCTACTGACCGTATCGGACAGCTTGGCAATACGTTCCTTAGCTTCGCTTCGGACACTACATCTACTAGCACTTTGGCTTACCGTGCAAACAAGATCAATGAAGCGGCAGGGAATACCTTTGCTGCCATTGTGACCCCAGAGCAACCAGTAAACGGAATGCTCAAAGAGGTTTACACCAATAGCGCGGCTCTAACCGTGCTAGATGAGCTTTACCGAGGGCTAAACCGTAGGCCTGAGTATGACCCGCATACTAACCGCATTGAGAGCCAGCAATGGGGTGGAATTACCTACTGGCGCTTTGCTGGGTTCTTCCTAGATAGCGTCAGTGGTAAGTACAAGCTAGGGCTTCCACGTCACCCGCAAGTTGAGTACCTAGGCGTAGGCCTTGACCCGCTTTACACGTTGCCTGCCGAACATGTGGAATCCGAGGGTGCCCTCACCCGCAGTTTGGATTCCTCCATTACTCAGGTAAGCGTGAAGTACCATTCTGAATCCTTGCCGGATGCAGACCTTTACGAGCGCCAAGCGGTTCAGATTCCGAACTACCGAGGTATTGGTAACCGCGTCTGGAACGCTGAAACCAAGGCACTAAGTAGGCCATATGGTCTGGCCTTCGCCCTCAAGCGAGAAGCAGAAGACAACCTCTGGCGCTGGCGCTTAGAAGACGTTTCATGGAACACCAAGCGCACTGGTGGCTTTGACACTGAAGCATCAATGCACATGTGGCTACAGCCTCGCTCTAACGAGCAACGTGTATTCCTTCAAGGTAGTGCTCATAACCACCTTGCCGATTACATACCTATCTACGGCTTGTTTGGTAGCACCATTACCTACCGAAACGACAGTTGGAACTTTGCTTTGAAGCTTGCGCCTTACGGTTATGAGCTTATCCGTTGCGATCCTCTGACCTTTGATAGGTGGGGAACAGGTACCACTGACAACCCAACTTTTGGGGAGTTGCACGAAACTACCCGACTCAGTGACATGAAATTCACTGACAGCACCATTATGGAGACTATTTAATGAGCTTAGTTACCCCGAATTATTCAATCCCATACCTCACGCCCGGTGACCGTATGGCGCAGATTCCAGACGTAGATAAGGCTCAAGCCTTGCGCATTGAGAGCTTGCTGGAAACTGCTAATGTACCTCCGGGCAACCCTGACCTGAACGACGTTCTGGCGCGGTTGAATCAGCTGGAAGCTTTGACTCAAGAGAGTCAAGGCATAATGACGATTACCCACAGCAACTTTGAGATTTACACGGCTCCACGGGACACTCCTACCCTGTACCGGCGTGGCAAGGTGGTGAACTTCCTTGGCGCTCTCAGGTGCAATATGGACGGTGTTCTAGGCACCTCCAACCTGACCATTGGCACCATTCCAGCGGAGTTCCGCCCTCCTCAGCGTGCTGCTGCTGTTCAGCAAGGTTCAGGCACTACAAAATGGTTCCTACAGGTCATGGCAGATGGTGGAGTATCGGCCTCTCGCCCAGACGGTGCCACAGGGAGCAACTTCTGGATGCCCTTCAACTTGGTTTGGACACTCTAGGAGGTGAAACTTGGACTCTGCACTAATTGAGGTTGTACCCCAGTTGCTGGGCGCAGTAGACCCTACCTTTGCGTTGGTAGCGATCCTGTCCTATCTGGCGCTCAAGAAGGTATGGCCTGTAATCAAAGACTTACAGGGCGTGCCTGAGCGTGTGACCAAGTTAGAACGTGTGACAGACGAACACGGTGAAGATATTTACTTCCTGAAACTGCACACCGAATACACGGAACCTCCCGTCAAGAGGCGACAGTAAGAAAAGCCCTCAGCTTCATAGCTGGGGGCTTTTTCATGTAGTACCCAAATATCTTTGTCCATCCGGGGACGTCGCCGCGCTCTTCGCGCATCTTCAGCGTGAATTGACGCCAGAAATTCTGGCAGCCTTCGGTCAGCCGTAGTGACATGATCAGAAGCCACGATTGGAAGCTGGACATGGGATTACTTCCTAACATTTTTGCGTTTGGCAAATACTGTGATCCTGCGGCAAATTGTCAATAGCTCATCTCCAAGAGTGCTAGGCCGGGGAACACGGCAAATACGATGGTCAACGGCAGGACTCCAAAAACTATTGGAATCAGCATGCTGATTTCACGTTTTCCAGCAACTTCCATCAGCTCTCGCTTGGAGGCATCACGCACATCTTGAGCCTGATCTCGGAGCACTTGTGCCAGCGGCGTGCCTCGCTCTGTGGCCACGACGATAGCGTCGACGAACCTGGTCATCGCCCCAACTTGGATACGATCGGACATATTCTGCATTGCCTGAATCATCGAGTTGCCGGCATGGATTTCGTTGAGTGTTTCGGTGAATTCATCGCCGATCACCCCATGGCAGATACGCGAAATCCGTTCGATCGCGCCGGTGGTCGATTCACCGGCTCCCACAGTGAGGGCGAGAACCTCCGCGACCGTGGGGAATTGCGTGAGAACCTTGCGGGCACGACGTTGAATCTGTTCGTTCAACCACCAGCCCCGGGCCATGAACCCAAACATGCCGCAGCCGAGCACCACGATGAGAGCAAAAGCCAAATTTGTGGGCCGGCTCAGCGCGAGCAGGGCCATTAGCCCCGAGCCGGCCAGCAGGCCAAACAGCGCGCAGATGATCTCTTGCGAGCGGTAGTCCACAACACTGACTTTCAGTCCTGCGGCGCGAAGCCGTTTGCGTACCGTCTCGGTGCCGGGGCTGTGCAGACTGGCGAGGCGTTTGATCTGGGACAGTAGCGGCGCAGCGAATTGCACCACCGCCGGGCTACGCGATTCGGCCCGCCAGGAATCTTCGAGCATCCTCGAAGAACGCATGCCCACACGAATGTGCGGGGCAACGCGTTCGGCGAAGGACATCGGACGCCAAGCGGGCAGGTTGACGATGATCATCCATAGGCCCAGGCCGAGTCCGAAGCCGCACAGCACCGCCCAAGGGATCAGCGAGTTCATGCCAGCACCCGCTCTTCGACCGGCAACGTGCCAAGGCGCAGCATCACCCGGTAGCACAACAGCGAGATGAGCAGTCCACCGATGAGTACTACCACCCCGCCCGAGGTCAGGTAGGCGTTTTTCGCCGCTTCTTGGGTGCCGAGCACCAGCAACAGGATCCAGGGGGCCGCAACCGCCAGCCGGGCTGCGGAAACGATCCACGACTGGCGGGCTGCCAGTTCTCCTCTGGTGCGCACGTCATCGCGCAAAAATGCTGCCAGAGTGCTCAAGGTTTGTCCCAGGTCGGTACCGCCGACCTCGCGGGTGATGCGCAGTGTGGCCAGGATCTTATCGGAGACCGGATCCGCCAGACGCGCACCCAATTGCTCAAGTGCAATGGAAAAATTGGAGGTGGCCCGATAGTCCAGGGCGAAGTCACGAAATGCCGGACGCAGCAGTTCTGGTCCCATGGTGGCCAGCTGGCTCAGCGATTCGGGAAGCGATAGCCCGGCCCGTATGGCGCTGCGCAGGTGGTCGACCACCTCTGGCCACTGTTCGTGCAACGCCGCCTGCCGTTTGGCTGCCTGATGGCGCAGATACACCCATGGCGCCCACAGCCCGAAGAGCAAAAACACGCTGGCAAAAAGCCACGAGCCGGTCAAAGCGAGGGTGATCAGCACGAACACCAGTCCATTGGCCGCGCAGATCGCCACAAATTTTGCCGGGCTCAGGCTCACGATGCCCGCACGCAGCAGGGACAGCCGGATCGCCGACTGGCGTTTGGCCCGCGGCGGGGTGGGGTCGAAAAGCAGCCAGTCCACAATCAACGCGATGCCCAGCCCGCCGAGTAATCCTAGAAATGCGATCATGAGCGTTCCATCAGCAATTGGGCGACGTTAATCCCGGCGAGCGTGAATTTCTCGTGCGCCCAGTCGGCTCCGGGTGCCTGGGTCAGTTCGCCCTGCCCGTATTCGAAAAGCGTTGAGGTTTCGAACTGGCCGTCCTCCACCCGGCCCCGCACGCTGAGGATTTCCTGCACATAGCGTTTTCCGCTCGGGTCGCGGGTGCAGTGCACCACCAGGTCGATGCAGGCGGCCACGGTTCGCACGGTGAAGTCGCTGGTGATATTGGGGCCGGCCAACAGCGGCAGGGTGCAGATCTTGGTGATTGCATCGCGCGCAGAGTTCGCATGCAAGGTGCACAGTCCGGCGATCCCTGAGTTCAAGGCGATGAGCATGTCCAATGATTCGGCCTCGCGTACCTCACCTACGATGATTCGATCCGGGCGCATGCGTAGCGCTTCCTTGACCAGTCGGCGCATGGTGATTTCCCCGGTGCCCTCCAAATTTGCTAGGCGGGTTTGCATGCTGACCACATCGCGCAGGGCCAAATTCAGTTCGAAAATCTCCTCGATGGTGATGATGCGTTCACGCGATCCGATGGAGGATGCCAAGCAGTTGAGCATCGTCGTCTTGCCAGCTTGGGTAGGTCCGGTGACCACCACATTGAGCCCGGCGGCGATCGACCATCCCAGGAACGCTGCCCCATCCTGGCTGAGCGAGCCGATTTCCACCAAATCTTCGAGCTTCGTTGCACGGGCGATGAATTTACGGATGTTCACCGCCCAGTGTTCGTGGGTGATGTCCGGGATGACTACGTGCAGTCGGGATCCATCGGGCAGTTGGCAGTCCACGAAGGGTTGGGACAGATCCAGCCGGCGCCCGGAGGATTTCAGCATTCGTTCCACCAGGCCGGCAACCTCGTCTGATTCGAGCCTGATATGCGTCAGTTCGCTTTGCCCGCCACGCGCGCAAAAAACCTGATGCGGCGAGTTGATCCAAATTTCTTCGACGTTGGGGTCATCGAGCAGGGGTTGCAACGCTCCGAATCCTGCCACATTATCGAAGACCGAACGGCGAACCTGATCGAGCGATCCGGTAGCCGGGACCGCCCCGAGCAGTGAGCGTTCGTCGTAGTCGCGCAAGACATCGTCGATCAGGGATCGGATGAGCGCAGGTTGTTTGCCAGGGTCCAGTCCGCGCCGGCGCACCAGCTCTCGCACTTCGTCTTCCACGATGGATAGCGCGTCCACGTCAAAGTCCTTAGCCGAAACTATGAAAATCGTTCCCGAATGCTTCGAGGTACACCGGCGAGCGCGGCACCGGAACAACGTCTTGCAACCCTCTTCTGGAGGTTAACTAGAAGGGGTATGTCAAGGGAGCCTAGCCCCACCGGCCAGCGCTTTCAATAGCTTGCCCGAAGATGTGGATAACCTCCGACGGCTTTTCCACAGTGCGAGGTGCGGCTTGAATCGTAGACCATCGTGCGTGCTGAAGTGTTGCCAAGACCCAGCTAGCGATCGAGGAGGAGAATTCATGGTGCGCTATGAGTTGCTGCTGGCGGCGCGGTGTTTCGCCCAGCCGCGCCAAATTCGGCTCGACGTTTCCACTCAGCTAGATGGCGCTGGGCTGGCCAAAATTCTGGCCGACTCCTTCGGCGCGACGCGCTGGTTTGTGGCAGACACCGCGCTGGAAGATTGTGGGGCGCTCAGCGCGCGCACCCACCTGTTGCTTACCGATATTCCGCGAGCCACTGCCACCTCGGGGGTCCGGATGCCTGCCGCGCTGCAACTCTTTGTCGCATCCGGGCCGGATGCCGGGGCGAGCGTGCGACTGGACCAAGGCGTGCATCGGCTGGGGCGCTGTGCCCCGCTGTGGCTGCAGGACCCGCTGATCGCCCGGCATCATGCCCAAATTACCGTGGACCAATCGGCCCTGGTACTGACCTGTGATGATGCGAACACGATCCGGGTGGGCGAGCGCGTCGGGAAGCGGAGTTCGGTGACCCGGCTGCAGCTGCACCGCGGATCGCGCTTTTGGTTGGGAGACACCGAATTGTGCGTCGGCGATCCGGTACTGCTTGATACCGGTCAGTGCCTGTCCGCCGAGCAACTGCGCTGGCAGTTGCCAGACAAACCGGAGCTACAACGGTTGATCGCGTTGTGCTTGGCTGCCCTGGTGCCGATGCTTTCCGGGGTGTTGCTGGCGGTGCTCACCGGGTCGATGTTGTTCTTGTTGCTCAGCGCTGCCTCGGCCCTCTTGGGAATCGTACCTGCCGGGCAGCTGATCCTCGAGCGTCGCCGGTGGAAAGCCAAGGCCGTGGTGCACCGCGCCCAGGTGGCTCAAGCTCGTGAGGCCTATGCTCCGCCGTTGGGGATCGCCCTGCTTGCCGGGTTGACCCGTACCGAGTTGGGGATGCCAAATTCCGGCTTGCCGCCGCTGGTGTTCGGCCGGGGGCTGTGGGCCCCGGCGGCGGAAGAGATGACGCCGAAGAAGAAGCAACGCAGGAAACCGCGTAGCGCTTTGGATGCGCCCTGCCCTTCGCCGGTGTTCACCGCCAGCGTCCCCGGCGCCTGGCAGATCGTCGGCAATCAGGATAAGGCGAGCAGCGAACTGCTGTTGGCCCTGCTCGCCCGCTACCTGCCCGCGGTCCTTGCCGGACGGCTGGAACTGGTACTCGACCCACAGCTCGAATGCCTTCCGGCCAGTCTGATCCTGCTACCCGGGGTGAGTACCGGGCTGCCACCGGCTACAGCGGATCCACATGCAAGCCCGCTGGCAGCACCGGCGGCCGGCGAAGTGCGCTCCCTGTACGTGGTGGCCACCGCAGCACAGCCCTGCGCGGAGTCGATCGTGCTCGGGCTAAGCCGCGCCCCAGTGCCGCAGGGCACCTGGTGGGTGAATCCCCTGTTGCCGGAAGCCGTGCTCGAAGATCCGCAACTGGCCTTGCGGAAGGTGCAGCGGCTGAGCGCACCGCGTTTCGCCCGGCTGATCGATCGATGTCTGGCCCTCGCCGAAACCCACGGGTCCCTCAGCAGCGCTGCGCCGCCGAAGGTCGAGGGACAGCCTGCACAGCGCGGGCTGACCGCCCACATTGGCACCACCACGCAGCTTGATCCGGTGGTTCTGGACTTTGACTCCGACGGGCCGCACATGCTGATCTGCGGCACCACCGGTTCAGGAAAATCCGAGGCGCTACGCCGCATCGTCAAAGAACTAGCCGCCGGCTACTCCCCCGAAGATTTGGCCTTCGCCCTCGTCGATTTCAAGGGCGGAGCCGGGCTTTCGGTCTTCGCCGCATTGCCTCATGTCCAGCTCTTCGCCAGCGACCTCGACGCGGCAGCCGCGCAACGCACCCTGGCTCAATTAGAAGTCGAGGTCACCCGTCGCGAACGGCTGCTGGCCAGCTATCGCTGCAGCGACCTGCTCGAATATCAGCAGCTGAGCGATCCAGTGCCCGCCCTGCCAAGGCTGTTGGTGGTGATCGACGAATTCCGGGTGTTTAGCGAATCAATCCCGGAAGCCAGCCCACGAATCGACCGGCTCGCGGCCGTGGGCCGGGCTCTGGGCATTCACCTGTTGCTTAGCACCCAGCGGCCAGCAGGAACCGTGACCGGGCAAACCCGCGCAAACCTCAATACCGTGATCGCACTGCGCGTTAACGACCCGGGTGAATCTATTGAGCTGGTTGGTATCCGGGACGCTACCTCGCTGCTCAACCCCGGGCAAGCAATCATCCACTGCGCCACGCGGCAGACCCGAAAATTCCAATTTGCGCTCGCCTTCGACCCACCGCCTTATGGTGAGCTAGCCGAACGAGGACCAACGAATCTCGGCGCACGACAGCTCTGCACCTTTGGGACGCCCCCAACTGCCTACGAAGCTGTGGAGGCGCTGCACGACCAGATGGAAACCGTGGCTCAGCGCTGGGCAACGCTTAGATTACCGTGCTCACCGTTTGCCCCGGCACTTCCCGCGCAACCTGAACCTCCCGGTTCGGACTGGTCGCCCGAGCAAGCAGACGATATTTGGTGCGGGTTGATCGACCAGCTAGAGCACGGCACCCTCGATCCATTGGTGCTTGGTGGCGTGGCGAGGCGCAGTCTGTTGGTGTGCGGCCTTCCGGAGGCTGGGCCTCGTCAGCTATTGACCGGCCTGTGTCGGCTGCCGCGCAAAATACTGAGTTTCGGGCCCGCTTTGATCACAGATGAACGCAGCAGCCCGCACCTGCGACAAATTACCGGGGAGGACGTTTACGACTTTCTAGATGCGCTGGACTACCTCGAAGAACGGTGCGAAGACACGCGTCTACTCGTTCTAGTTCATGGTGCCGCGCAGCTGCAATCCTTGCTGCACCCACAGCATTTTCAACGCTTCGACGAAGTTCTCGGGGGTCTCTTGCGTCGAGGTGCAGCAGGCGGCACCACCGTCGTCCTCGCGGTGGATCGTGATCAGGCGCTGCTCAAAGCCGCAGGGCTGTGCACCGAGCAATGGTATTTTCCTTTTCAGGCCACCGAATCGTTGAAAATGGCCTGGCCTCGCCTCCCCGAAGCTGCAAGCGTGGTTGGACGAGGAATATTAGTGTGCGGTACAGACGCTGCACGCACCATCCAGTTAGGTTCGCCCCAGCCCGCGCCCTTCGAACAAGACGCGTGGAATGCGAATATCGATGACTCTGCGTACTTAGCCGGGCAAGGGGCTTTCCCACTTGGCAAACGTTCACTTGTAGATGCCACGATTAGTCTGTCTGCCTCGGCGATGACGCTCCTGATCTGTGGAGACCCTTTAATCCGAGAAGAGCTAAGCAAATGCCTGTGTCACCGGTGGTCACTAGAACGCTTGCGCGGAATCGACGAATTCGAATCACGGCTAGGCCAATTGGCACCAGGGAATATCGCGCTGGTGCTCGAAAATACGAACGACCCACGACTTGCCGGGTTGTTAAATTCTGCGCTGAGCCGCGCGGTGATCCCGGTACTTTTCGTACCGCCTTCCAGCCGGCTTGCCTACGAGATCGGGTCACCGGGCATGGCACTCGATGACCGTTGCGTTGCATTCGTCGAAGCCCACCATCCGCACGATATGCAACCCATGCCGTGGGAACCATTGAGTTCTCAAGAATCGGCACAGCGGGTAAACAAATGGCGCGCGGTCGCCAGTTACCGTGGGCAACCACGCGCCATCTATATCGACATGGGTGAACTCTAGGACTGCGGGCGGTCGCCTAGAAATACGGTTGTCTTGGGTGCAAACAACATCACGACGATAATTCCGGCGATCACGATGGCCGCAATCGCGATACCGCTAAATGGACCTTGCAAGAAGGAGAACGAGAGGATCAACTGGAACAATTGCCACACGATGATCGGTGCACGTGTGAAGGCCTTTCCCTTGAAGAAGTTGAAGGAAACGCTGATCTGCCAAGCGCCGGCTGCGAAGCACAGGACGAGCATGAAAATTCGGCCGCCCATGTTCAAGTCCCCCGCGTCAGCGAGATGCATTAGGTAGTTGACCGCGTAAACCAGGACCGCCACCGCTTCGAGCATTGTCAGGGCAGAGACGGCCAAAACGCTGGGAGGGCGGGACACGGAAGATTCGTTGTTGCTCACGACAACAATTTTCGTGCAAGCAACTCAGGAACTCAAACGCGCAACATCGAAGGCGAATATGGCACCGACCACAGCCCCTTCAGTTAGCGCAGTGAGCCTCGGAATTCCATGTGAGAAAGCACTCAGGCATTCAACCACATTTCACTTCCGTGACTCTTGTTTACTTTCTCGTAACATGAAAACCTAATGTGGTTGGTTAAACGAACACCCCTGCTCGTACCTCTCCAACTCATCGATGACCTTTCCGGTACACACAACGTAACGCACCTGCATTTCCTATTCGCAGTTGTTTTCTGTTTGTGACGATTTCCGGGAGGTCTTCGTTCCCCTAAATATTTCAAGGAGCATCAATAAGCATGGATTGGCGTAGCCGCGCGGCGTGTCTGGAAAAGGACCCGGAACTTTTCTTCCCGGTGGGTAACACCGGTCCGGCCCTATTGCAGATCGAAGAGGCCAAAAGCGTATGCCGTCGATGCGACGTCACGGAAACCTGCCTGCAGTGGGCCATCGAGTCCGGGCAGGATGCCGGCGTCTGGGGCGGCATGAGTGAAGACGAGCGTCGCGCCCTGAAGCGTCGTGCTGCACGGGCCCGTCGCGCTTCTTAGAGTAATAGCTGCACCCGAGGTAGTTCTCGCAACCCGGGTTGCTGTCCGAAATCCGTCAGTGGCAACTCTACTGGCGGATTTCGACTTTAACCCGTGAAATTCTCAGGCCAGCTGAGTAACCTACACTTAGTATCTGTGTTCGAAAGGAGCAAGGTCGTGTCCCAGACTCGCCATCAGTGCTCCCTTGTGGCAGGAGTTTTCTTTGATTAGCCCGGATCGACCAGACTCGCTCGTCGGACAAGTAATTGGTCACCGCTATCGGCTAGATACGCTGATCGCGCTCGGTGGGATGTCACGGGTATACCGGGCGATGGATCAGAATTTGCACCGGTCTGTGGCCGTCAAGGTACTGGACGAGAACTACGCTAGCGAATCGATGGTCCGCGAACGGTTCGAGTCCGAAGCTATTATCGCCGCGAACATCTCCCACCCGAACGTGGTGTCCATCCGTGACCACGCCGTTTCCGGCAGTCACGTGTATCTGGTGATGGAGTACGTTCGCGGACGCAATCTTGCCCAAGTTATCGAGGAACGTGGACGGTTTACTCCACGGCAGATGCTAAGCGTTCTCGAACGAATCTGCAGCGGCCTACGTGCCGCGCACCTCGAAGGCATCGTGCACCGGGATATGAAACCGGCAAACGTTTTACTTTCAGATACTGGCGAAATCAAAATCACCGACTTTGGTCTGGCTCGTGCGGCCAGCGCGCATACTCAGTCCGGGACGCTCGTCGCCACGCTCTCCCATGTCTCCCCCGAGCTAGTTTCAGGGGCGCCCTCCGATTCGCGTAGCGACATTTACGCCGTTGGAATCATGATCTATCAAATGCTCACCGGTCAGCTGCCATTCCCGGTATCCAACCCAGCAGCAATGATGAAGCAACATCTCGATTCGCCGATGCCGTTGCCTTCCACAATGGTTCCAGGGCTCAGCGAAGATCTCGATGAACTGGTGCGCTGCTGCACAGAAAAAGATCCGGATCTCCGTCCGCAGAATGCGGGCTTCTTGCTCGACGATGTCATCCAGATCCGTTCCACGCTGACCGATGAGGAGCTCGATCTTGACGCCGATTCGCTAGGTCAGATTTCGGACTTGGCCCCATTGGCTGCCGAAGCAATGCCTACCACTGTGCAGCAACGACTAGACGAGTGGCAGCGTTACCGTGACGAACAACGCCAACCGTGGTGGTTGAACGAAAATACGCTCGGCGAGACGGCCGCTTCGACGACCGAAGACTACTCTGCGGTTCCCCTCGAAGAGGCCACCACGGTCATCAGCACCTCTCAAGCAACCGAAGTATTGGACCTTCGAGAGGCCCAGCCCACCACTGTGACGCCTCAGCTGTCCCCCGGCGATCCGGTCCAGCCGTTACCGGCAACGAATGCCACCGCGGCTTATTCACGCGATGATTTAGCTGGGTTCGACGATTCAGCTTTGGTGGCTGAGAAACCCGTGGCACCAGCAACTACTCATGGTTCAGCTCGCGCGCAGAAGCAGGAGCAAAAACGTGCGGCGAAACAATGGCGCAAGACCGCGCAAATACCCACCCACCAACTGGTGAACCCTAAATCTGCCGGAAGGCGTTCGGTGATCTTGGTGGTACTCATTTTTATCATCGCATTAGTCGTTGCCGGTGCATGGTTCTTCGGCCGCGGCCCGGGAACCATTATTCGCATCCCATCGCTGACCGGAATGTTGCAAAACCAAGTTGTCGCCCAATTTGATGAGCAAGGCGTGCCGGTACGGGTGGACTCGGTCTATGACGATGAGATCGCTGTCGGCCGCGTAGTGCAATCCCAGCCGAGCACCGGCGAAAGCATGATGAAGTTTCAGGGCGTCGATTTACTGATTTCTCGCGGCCCGGAGCTCTTCGAAATTCCGGCGCTCGAAGGAGTGACTGAGGCGAACGCCACCGAGCAACTTTCGGATCTGGGATTGACCAAAGTGAAGACGAGCCAGGAGTATTCCTCCTCCATCGCTAAGGGACAGGTCATTTCAAGTTCGCCGACCGCCGGTGAAGTGGCGGGGCGGAAAAACACCGTGACTTTGGCGATCTCGCGAGGTCCGGCACCGGTGCAGATTCCTAACCTCGCGGGGATGTCACTGGAGCGCGCCGAGCAGGCACTGAGCGAAGTCGGCTTGAAGCTGAAGCTCGGCGAGCAGCAGTACTCGTCAACAGTTGACCAGGGGTTGGTCGCGGATCAGAGCCCGCGGCAACAGTCCGTTGAGTTTGGCAGCACGGTCACCGTTCATGTGTCCAAGGGGCCAGAATACCTTCAGGTGCCGTCGGTGATCGGTCAAAGCCTGGCCGAGGCGAGTGCAACGCTTGAGGAAGCCGGATTCACCGTCTCGACGCGATCGGTGCTTGGCGGCTTCTCGGACACGGTACGCATGCAGACGCCACTGAACCAGCGCGCCGTACGCGGCAGTGAAGTCAGCCTTTACGCGTTCTAAACCAAAGGCTTCGCTCGTTTAAATATCTCTGGCTTCCCGNNCGGGAAGCCAGAGATATTTAGTGCCACGGGCGTTTAGCGACGACCACGGCTCTGCAGCGCACTGGAAACCAAGAATGCCATTTCCAGGGACTGCTTGTGGTTCAGGCGTGGGTCACAGACCGACTCATAGAGGTCATCGAACTGTTCCTGGCGGATCGGATCGGCACCGCCGAGGCACTCGGCCACGTCGTCACCGGTCATTTCCACGTGCAGGCCACCTGGGAAGGTGCCCAGCGAATCGTGGACCTCAAAGAATCCACGGACTTCGTCCATGACATCGTCGAATTTGCGGGTCTTGTAGCCGTTCTCGCTGGTGACGGTGTTTCCGTGCATCGGGTCGGTTACCCACAGTACCTGGGCGCCGGAGGCGGTGACCTTCTCGACCAAATTTGGCAGCTTTTCGCGAATGTTCTGCGCACCCATTCGGGTAATGAAGGTCAATCGCCCTGGTTCCCGGTTTGGATCCAGCTTCTCGATCAGTTCCAGCGCATCGTCTGGCGAGGTGTTCGGGCCAAGCTTGACGCCGATCGGGTTACGCACGCGTGACAGGAAGTCCACATGTGCGTGATCCAACTGGCGGGTGCGTTCGCCGATCCACAAGAAGTGTCCCGAAGTGTCATACGGCTGACCGGTACGCGAATCGGTACGGGTCAAGGCACGCTCGTAGTCCAGCAGCAATGCCTCGTGGGAAGCGAAGAATTCGGTGCGCTTCAGCGCTTCGAAGTCGGCTCCGCAGGCATCCATGAAGCGGATGGCAGAGTCGATCTCTCCGGCAAGCTGTTCGTAAGCAGAGTGCGCAGGGTTAGCCATGAAGCCGGCATTCCACGAATGCACGCTGCGCAAGTCTGCGAATCCACCCTGGGTGAATGCGCGGATCAGGTTCAGCGTTGCCGATGAGGTGTTGTAGGCCTGCACCAGACGCTTTGGATCATGTGCACGGGACTCGGGGGTGAAGTCATAGCCGTTGACGATGTCACCGCGGAAGGCCGGCAAGGTCACGCCATCGCGAGTCTCATCATTTGAGGAACGTGGCTTAGCGAACTGGCCCGCCATGCGTCCCATCTTGATCACTGGCATCGAAGCACCATAGGTAAGCACAACGGCCATCTGCAAAATGGTCTTCACACGCGCTGAGATCTTATCCGCGGTCGCCGCGTCGAAGGTCTCGGCACAGTCGCCACCCTGCAGCAGGAAGGCTTTACCCTGCGCTGCGGCGGCTAGGCGTTCGCGGAGGACATCCACTTCACCGGCAAATACCAGTGGTGGACGTGAACCCAGTTCGGATATCGAGGCACTATAGTCCGGGTGCTCACGCCAGGTGGGCTGTTGGGCAATAGGCAAATCACGCCACGCATCAAGTTGAGGGTCGGTGGCGGGGCCGGCTACAGAAGAGCCAGGCAATGGGGTTCGGTTTTCTTCGCTCACCTTAACAATTCTACGTCCGCGAGCATCAAAGCACCGCGATGAATGTAACAACTCGACGTAACACACGGATTCTGGAAGTCCGGCGTATTGCGCGAACAACTATTTTTTGATTTTCTTCGGGGCATAAACGTCGACATAGTTCTGCCCGGAAAGCTCGTTGATGGCCTTGCGGATTTCGTCTGCCACGTGACGCAGCGTCTGCGGGTCATCGACCTGTTCGGCATACCTGCTGAAGTCCAGGGGTTCTCCGACGCGGATCCCGATACGACCCGGACGCGGGATACCTTGCCCGATAGGTTGAACCCTGTCTGTGCCGATCATGGCGACCGGAATGACTGGAGCACCAGATTCCATGGCGAGTTTCGCGACTCCCAGCTTGGCTCGGTAAAGCCTGCCATCAGGCGAACGCGTGCCTTCCGGGTAGATCCCTAGCAACTTGCCTTCTCGCAGCGCACGGTTGGCGCTGTCCAGTGAGGCGGCGGAGCCTTTGCCGCCGGAACGGTCCATCGGTAGCTGATTAATATTGCGGAAGAACCAGGCGACGAAGCGTCCTTTGGGCCCTCTGCCGTTGAAGTAGTCGTCCTTCGCGAGAAAAATAACCGGGCGCTCAAGACTCGCGGGCAAGAAGACCGAATCACTGACCGACAGGTGGTTCGAGGCGAGGATCGCGGCACCTTGTTCGGGGATATTTTCGATGCCTTGGAGATCGATCTTGAAGAAGATACGCAACAATGGCCGGACCGCGAACCGTTTAAGAAAGTCGTAGAGCACGGGGTGGCATTTCCTTATTCTCGTCTTCGAACAGCTTTGCGCGGGAGACAACCGGACGGCGCCTTAGCCCACACCATACAATTGTGCACTACGCTCGACAGTGAACCGTTGAATTTTAGGGGTGCACATGATGAAAGATACTTCCTTGGTCCCGGAATCCGAGTCCGTTTCGGACGTGGCTGTATTGCTGATCCACGGTTTCACCGGCTCCACGACGGCCATGCGCCCATGGGCCGACTCGTTGCAGCGCCATGGTGTACACACGAGCGTTCCTATACTTCCCGGACATGAGACACGCTGGCAGGACCTGATCGGCCGACCCTACGGACAGTGGATCCAGGCGACGGAGGATACCTTCGATGACTTGGCGTCCGCGCATCAACATGTTTTTGTCGCCGGGCTGTCGATGGGCGGAGCGTTGGCACTGCATCTCGCATCACGCCGTAATGTCAGCGGAGTGTCTCTGGTGAACCCCGGGCTGGTCATCGATTCGCCGGTTGCTCCCTACGCGGGCTATCTGCGCCGAGTGGTTCGGACCGTCGCTCCGATAAGCAATGACATTGCTTATCCCGGGGCCGACGAGAATGCCTACGAACGGACGCCGGTTGCGGCAGTACATGAGGTGTACAAGCTCTTCGCGCAGACGCGTGCTCGGCTGCCATTGGTGGCCGCCCCAGTACAGTTGCTCCGTTCCGCCGTGGACAACGTGGTTTCGGATGCATCCGTTCATGCCTTGCTCAACGGGCTCGGGCCGGGAATTCTGCGCGAGCGAATTGCGTTATCACGTAGTAGGCATGTGGCGACATTGGATTATGATGCGCCGAAGATTTTCAAAGAATCGCTGCGCTTCATTACTGACGTCGCGGCACGGGAAGAGGCCCAATGAGCCCTGCAGAGAACGAGCCTTCAAAAGCCGAGGACCCGCGCTGGGATCAGTTGGTGGAGAATTTCAAAAGTCTCGACGCGCAAGCTCCTCGCGAGCCAAGCGCTGCCGAACGTGCCACCCAATTGGACAAGCTGTTTAACACCGGGCCGCTCGCTCGCGGACCACGCGACTATGAACCAGTCGATACTCCCGACGAATTCGTTCCTGAAGAGCCAGCCGCTCTGGGCAGTGGCGATCCAATGTTGAATTTGGCATGGGTAGGCGCCGCCGGCGGACCCTTTGGATTGCTGTTTTGCGTGATCTTTTTCCGAAGTGCACCGGGGTTTATTTATCTCGGTTTGGCCGCGGCGGCGATTCTTGGCATTTTTTACCTGCTGCGAAGACTACCGACTCAGCGCGATCCGGGAGATGATGGGGCAAAGGTCTAATCGACTTGGAACACTGCAACGGCTACGTTACTATCGAGTAATATAAATGTGACGCAGCTTACGAGGCGTTATAACCTAGGACACTTACCACAGGAGTTGAGTACCAGATGCGCGAATTTAGCTCGCCACTTCGCATCCACTCGCCGGAAAATTCGAACATCACCGATCTGCTCCTACGACATGCAAATTCGGCAGCGAATCCTGCCTTATTCTCCGTGCCGACCGCCAGTGGGGCTTGGCAGGACATCACCGCATCGCAGTTCGCAGCCGATGCCTCGGCCATCGCGCGTGGTTTCATCGCCTCCGGCATTGAGCAGGGCTCACGCATCGGGCTCATGGCCCGTACCCGCTATGAGTGGACACTCGTTGACTTCGCTATCTGGTACGCGGGATGCATCACCGTGCCCATCTACGAAACCTCCTCCCCCAGCCAGGTCGCTTGGATCGTCGCCGATTCCGAAGCCTGTGCCATGGTCGTTGAATCGCCCAACCACGAAAACGTCGTCCGTCAGGCGGCCCATCAAGAAACCCTCGAATCCTTGGACAACATCTGGCAATTCGAAGGTGGCCTCGATGAGCTGCGCAAGGCAGGCGAAAATGTTAGTGACGAAGAGTTAGAAGAACGACGCACCTCGGCCACGCTGAACGACGTGGCCACCCTGATTTACACCTCGGGCACCACCGGACGCCCCAAAGGTTGCGAACTTACCCACGGAAACTTTGTTGAGCTATCCGAAAATGCTGCAGCTGAACTTCCGCAGTGCGTATATCCGGGTGCCGCGACGATCATGTTCTTGCCGCTGGCGCACGTGTTCGCCCGGTACATCTCGGTACTTGCAGTTTCCGCCGGTTGCCGCGTGGGACACACCCCGGATGTCAAAAATCTCTTGCCTGATTTACAGTCATTCAAGCCAAACTTCATCCTCGCGGTGCCGCGAGTCTTCGAAAAAGTCTACAACTCTTCGATGCTCAAGGCCGAAGACGCCGGCAAGGGCAAAATCTTCCATGCCGGCGTGGATGTTGCCGTCGCATATTCCAAAGCCCAAGGTGCCGGCAAGGTTCCACTGGTCCTTAAGCTAAAGCACAAGCTGTTCGATGCCCTCCTGTACAGCAAGTTGCGCGCAGCGATGGGCGGAAACATTCGCCATGCAGTCTCCGGCGGTGCACCACTAGGAGAACGCCTCGGTCATTTCTTCCACGGGATCGGGCTGACTGTCCTCGAAGGCTACGGGCTGACCGAGACTACGGCTCCGATCACCGTGAACACCATCGATCGCATCAAGATCGGCACGGTGGGCCCACCGCTGCCGGGCAACGCTGTGCGCATCGCAGAGGATGGCGAGATTCTAGCCAAGGGCATCTGTGTCATGCGCGGTTACCACAACCGCCCCGAGTTGGAAGCCGAAACCTTCGTCGACGGCTGGTTCCGCACCGGAGATGTTGGCGAGCTGGATGCCGACGGATTCTTGAGAATCACCGGGCGCAAGAAGGAAATCATCGTTACTGCCAGTGGCAAGAATGTAATTCCTGCACTGCTTGAGGACCAGATTCGCGCCGATTCGCTGGTCTCCCAGTGTGTTGTCTTAGGCGATGGCCGGCCGTTCATTTCGGCTCTGGTCACCTTGGACCCAGAGGCATTGCATGGTTGGTTGGAGCGCCACCAGCTCGATACCGCCCTGACCGTGGAAGAAGTCAGCAACCTCGACCAGGTAAAGACCCATGTGCAGAGCCTCATCGACAAAGCCAATACCTCGGTCAGCCGGGCAGAGGCGATCAAGGCCTTCCGGATTGTCCCAACGGACTTCACCGAATCCTCCGGACATCTGACCCCTTCTATGAAGATCAAGCGCGCCGTGGTCTTCAAGGATTACGAAGCCGTCATCGACGAAATCTATTCGGCAGATAAGCCTGTCGCATAGTTCAATACAGCGTTGGCAAGTTCCCACGATTCGTGGGATGCAGCGGCCCAGGGCAACCTGCGGCCGCTTTGCTGTGTCTGTTCGGCAAAATTCATTGGGAGCACAACCCGTTCGAAGACCGGCGCCGGGGTGGCAGACGTTCTCGCGCCGAGCTGCACGTACACCAGGTTCTCGGCCAATGCCGTTCGGCCGTTGAGCAGTAGCCACTGCACTAGCTCCATCAGTGCAGGCTCTGCAGTTGCGGAGCCATCGCCCACCACAACCAGCACGTCGGCCTCGTTGAAGCGTCCGGCAAGGGCTGCCTTGACTCGTTCGGGACCCGCGACGCGGACCTGCGAGTTCAGCGTCAGCTGCGCCAACTGGCCTTCAAGGAACACGGCAAGTTCTGCAGCCGGTAGGGTCGCACTAAGCGCGAAGACAGTAATTTTCAAGTTCTCCCGCACCTTGCCCGCCGCGATGGCTTTCGCCCGCAACGCGGCTGGCTTCAGTGTCGGACCTGACTTACGCGCTATCCTCATGTCACTCCTTGAACAAGAATTTGAGCTCTCCGGACTTCTTGGTGAAACCGAAGCCGTCAGAGAGCATAGTGCCACAACTGCCCGTTGGTGCACTACTCCAGTGGACCGCGCCCAAGCGCATTGATGCCAATGTGCAAAAGGTGTGGCCCCAAGGACCAGTTCAATGTCCCCGAGGCCACACCTATTGCTCAGCGAACGCTGCGCTTTCGTTAACTTACTTGGGTTCGATGACGAGCAGCAGGTCGCCGCCCTGCACCTGGCTGGTTCCGTCCAACGTTACCTGCGAAACGACACCCGAAGCGTTGGCCGTGATGCCAGCTTCCATCTTCATCGCTTCGATGGTTGCTACCGATTGGCCTGCTTCGATCAGGTCGCCGACCTTGGCGTTGACCGTCACGGCACCGGCGAACGGTGCCGCCACGTGGCCCGAATTGGTCGGATCGGCCTTTGGCGCACTCTTCACCGTCGACTCGACCGATTCGTCACGCACCTTGATCTGGCGCGACTGGCCATTGAGCGAGAACACCACGGTGCGCAAGCCCTTCTCATCGGCCTCGGATACCGAGATCAGCTTCACCAGCAGGCGCACACCGGTACCAAGGGACACCACGCGCTCGACCTCTGGGGTCAGGCCGAAGAGGTAGTCGCGGGTGTGCAGCACGGACAGGTCGCCGTAGTTCTCCACGGACTTCTCGAAGTCGCGGGTCGGCCCGGCAAAGAGCAAGCGGTTCAAGGTCGAGCGGATCGTCTCGTCATCGGCATTGAGCGCCGCCGAATCTTCGTCCGACAGCTCTTCAACCCGTGGGCGCACACTGCGGCCCTGCAATGCCTTGGTGCGGAATGGCTCTGGCCATCCTCCCGGAGGATTGCCCAGCTCACCCGAGAGGAACTGGATGACCGAATCCGGGATGTCGAAGTTCTGCGGATTGGCTTCGAAATCTGCCGCCGGTACGCCGGAGCCGACCAGCTGCAATGCCAGATCGCCAACGACCTTGGAGGACGGGGTCACCTTGACCACGTTTCCGAGCATGGCGTTGACCGAGGCATACATGGATTCGATGGCCTCGAAACGCTCGCCCAGTCCCAGTGCGATGGCCTGCTGACGAAGGTTCGAGAGCTGTCCACCCGGAATTTCATGCTGGTAGACGCGCCCGGTTGGTGCAGGCAGTCCGGATTCGAACGGCTTGTACATCGCGCGCACCGCTTCCCAGTACGGTTCCAGCGAAGCTACCGCGTCCAAGGAAAGCCCTGAATCGCGTTCGGTGTGCTCAAGCGCTGCCACGAGAGCGGAGGCAGAAGGCTGGCTGGTGGTGCCGGCCATCGCAGCCGAAGCCACATCCACTGCATCCACGTCGGCATCGATCGCTGCCATCAGGGTAGCAAGCTGTCCGCCAGAGGTGTCATGGGTATGCAGGTGAACCGGCACATCGAAGCGTTCGCGCAACGCGGTGACCAGCTTCTTTGCGGCGGCCGGACGCAGCAGTCCTGCCATATCCTTGATCGCGATGATGTGTGCACCGGCATCGATGATCTGCTGAGCCAGATTCAGGTAGTAATCAAGGGTGTACAGCTTCTCGTTGGAATCGAGCAGGTTGCCGGTGTAGCACAGGGCCACCTCGGCGACGGCGGTTCCAGTTTCGCGCACAGCCTTGATGGCCGGAGCCATCTGCGAGACATCGTTCAACGCATCGAAGATGCGGAAGATGTCGATGCCACTCTTCGCGGCCTGCTTTACGAACGCGTCGGTAACCTCGGTCGGGTACGGGGTGTAACCTACGGTATTACGGCCACGCAGAAGCATCTGCAGCGGGATGTTTGGCAGTTCGGCACGCAGCAGCTCTAGACGCTTCCACGGATCTTCGCCCAGGAATCGAAGCGAGACATCGTAGGTCGCGCCTCCCCAGACTTCCATGGAGAACAACTGCGGCACGGTATGCGCATAGGCAGGCGCAGCGGCGAGCAGATCTCGGGTACGCACGCGAGTGGCTAGCAATGACTGGTGTGCGTCGCGGAAGGTGGTGTCGGTAACACCCACGGCCTTCGCGTCGCGCAGCGCCTTGGCAAAACCTTCAGGACCCAGATCCAACAGCTTCTGGCGCCAGCCTGCTGGAGGTGCTACCGATTTCGAAGGGCCGTCGAATGGCGAACGCTCCGGCTCGGAGGATTTGTCCCCCGGGAAGCTCGGAAGCTTCTTGCGTGGATCGATGCCATCGATGCGTTCGCCGTTAGGCTTGTTGACGGTCACGTGAGCCAGGTAGTTCAGTGCCTTGGTGCCGCGGTCCTGAGATTCGTTACCGGTCAGCAGATCCGGGCGCGAGTCAATGAAGTCGGTCGCGACGTCTCCGGCGATGAACTGTGGATCGTTGAGAACATTCTGGATGAACGGAATGTTGGTGGCGACACCACGGACGCGGAATTCGGCCAGCGCACGGCGTGCGCGCGCGACGGCGGTCTTGTAGTCGCGGCCACGACAGGTGAGCTTAACCAGCATGGAGTCAAAGTGCGGGGAAACCTCTGCGCCTGCGTAGATGGTGCCGCCATCAAGACGCACGCCGGAACCACCAGCAGAACGGTAAACGGTAATAGTTCCCACATCTGGTCGGAAACCATTTGCCGGGTCCTCAGTAGTGATGCGCGACTGCAGCGCCCAACCACGAACCTGGATGTTGTCCTGGCTGATCTCAAGATCGCTCAGCGATTCACCGGAGGCGATACGCATCTGAGCCTGGACAAGGTCAATATCAGTGACTTCTTCGGTCACCGTGTGCTCCACCTGGATACGCGGGTTCATTTCGATGAACACGTGCTGTCCTGCCCGCTCACCGACGGTGTCGACCAGGAATTCGACGGTACCAGCGTTCTGGTAGCCCAGGGTCTGCGCAAACTTCACCGCGTCACGGAACAGCGCCTGACGGATGGACTCATCCAGATTCGGCGCCGGAGCGATCTCGACGACCTTCTGGTGACGGCGCTGCAAGGAGCAGTCACGCTCATGCAGGTGCACCACGTTGCCCTGCTCATCGGCGAGGATCTGCACCTCAATGTGACGCGGGCGAAGGACTGCCTGCTCAAGGAATACGGTCGGATCGCCAAAGGCGGTACCGGCTTCGCGCATTGCCGCACCCATTAGCTCGGGAAGGTCTTCGCGCTTGTCGACACGGCGCATGCCGCGGCCGCCACCGCCGGCAACTGCCTTGACGAAGATCGGGAAGCCAATGCGGTCGGCTTCGGCCAGGAGGAAGTCAACGTCGTCGCTCGGTTCGGAGGATTCCAATACCGGGATGCCGGCCTTGCGCGCTGCCTTCAGCGCAGCGACCTTGTTTCCGGCCAGTTCAAGCACGTCCGCCTTTGGACCGATGAACTTAATGCCGTTTTCTGCAGCCTTGCGGGCCAGGTCTGGGTTCTCCGAAAGGAATCCGTAACCTGGGTAAATCGCGTCAGCGCCGGCTTCTTTGGCGACGCGGACGATTTCGTCAATGTCCAGGTAGGCGCGAACCGGGTGGCCCTCTTCGCCAATCTGGTAGGACTCTCCAGCTTTCTGGCGGTGGATCGAGTTACGATCTTCATATGGGTAGACGGCAATTGTTTTTGCGCCTAGTTCGTAACCAGCGCGGAAAGCACGAATTGCAATCTCACCGCGGTTGGCGACCAAGATTTTCTCAAACATAGTTTCCCTACATCGATTCAGCACACCCATTCGGAAGACGGGGAAGCGTCCTTTGTGGGACGCTTCGTTCCCATTTTCCTGGGTGTAGGGCCTCGCATAACGGATATTTTTAACCGCTGCTGTGGATACCCTACCGTGACGAGGTGCACAATTACCAAACATTTCGCTAAGTGGTCTGACCACATGACTTACTAGCGTCCGCATACAGTTTTTATGACATGGTTACATCCGTGCTAAAAATCCCACGTTGCGGAGTCGGGGAAATACCGCGTGGCACACTATGATAAAGAGAGACTAAATATTCGGTGGGACGTTTAATCAGCAAGCAGTGAAAGGCGTGGTCTGGTCCGTGCATGTAGTGAGCATCAGCAGCCTCAAGGGTGGCGTAGGAAAAACCTCCGTAACACTCGGATTGGCCTCAGCAGCACTCGCAGCCGGAATTCCGACGCTCGTGATCGATTTAGATCCGCATGCAGACGCGAGCACCGGCTTAGGCGCCCGAGCCAACGGCAAACAGCCAATTGGGCAAATGCTCAAGAATGTTCGTCGTGCGCGACTTCAAGATAATGTCGCAGCCAGCGCATGGCAGTCTAAAGCTGCCGAAAAGAAATCGCGCACACGAATTCCGGTACTCGATGTCGCCGTGGGCGACGCGTTCACCGGAATTTATGATCGCCCAGATCTTCGTACTCGAGATTTGCGCCGTCTCTCGCAGCTATTGAGCCGCACCAGCGGATACCAGCTAGTACTTATCGATTGCCCACCATCGCTTAACGGTCTAACCCGCATGGCATGGAGCGCTTCAGATCAGTTATTGCTCGTCGCTGAGCCAAGCTTGTTCTCAGTAGCTGGAACCGAACGCACACAGCGCGCGCTTGAACTCTTCCGCCGCGAATTCGCTCCGTCCCTAGGCCCGGTTAGCGTCGTAGCCAACCGCGTGCGCAAGGATTCAGCCGAGCATACGTTCCGAGTCAACGAGATGCGCCAGATGTTCGGCGATTCCATGGTGAAGCCGGAGATCCCCGAGCACCCAGAATGGCAACAGATTCAGGGCGCAGCATATTCAGTGCATCAGTGGCCAAGCAAAGCCACTGCCCCAATGCTTTCTCAGTTCGATGCGCTACTCAAGGTCCTCATGTCCTCGGCGCCGACGCAGAACGCACAGTCCTAGGGTTTAGAAACAAGAAAGCTTCGGCTCGAACAA
>NZ_NRGV01000017.1:202878-242646 GCF_002332385.1 Glutamicibacter sp. BW80
TTGTTCGAGCCGAAGCTTTCGCAATTCTAGGTACTATTCAGCTAACGTTACGGGCGGCCTTGGCAGCGCGTCGGGAAGCGAGCTCATCGGTGACCAACTGGTCCCCCGTGCTTTCCGATGGCAGCATTGCCAACGTTCCTTCAACTTCGCGCCATACTCGGCCAACGGCGATACCGAAGACACCCTGACCGGCCTGGACCAGGTCTATGACTTCGTCGGCACTGGTGCACTCGTAAACCGAAGCGCCATCGCTCATCAAGGTAATCTGGGCCAGATCTTCCACACCACGTTCGCGGAGATGGCTTACCGCTGTGCGGATCTGCTGCAGCGAGACGCCGGTGTCCAATAGGCGCTTAACCACTTTCAGGACCAGGATATCGCGGAACGAATACAGGCGCTGAGTACCGGATCCTTTGGCTTCACGGACCGCCGGTTCAACCAGACCAGTACGAGCCCAGTAGTCCAGCTGTCGGTAGGTAATCCCGGCAGCCTTGCATACAACTGGTCCCCGGTAGCCGGCATGTTCATCCAGCTCGGGCAGATCATCAGTGAAGAGCAAACCTTGGGTATTGGATCGCTGAACGCCACCGGTGGTCCCATGGCGAGGACCGGTCTGGCTAGACTCCATCCAAATACTCCTAGCGTGTAAGCTCATTCAATTGAGAGGCCAGAGAATTTCATGCGACTGACCGGTGCGAGTGATGACGAACCTAGTATCGGTCAACAGGAATTTTCTCTATGCTTCGACGGTACGGCTATAAGGGGCGTTGGTCAAAGACCTTCAAGCTTAACTTTAAGGCGTGTCGCAAATGGCAGGCCGAAGACCAGCTAAGCCGAGAAATCTTCGGGGTCAATATTGTCAAGGAACTCTCTGAATTCACGCATTTGTTCCTCGGGAAGCTCTTCGTCTTCGGACTCGATTTCGATGGCGACCCCCGCTGATTCCATGACTTCTTCGGTGCACAGGATCGGGCATTGCGTACGTACCGCCAGCGCAACTGCGTCAGAAGACCGCGAGTCGACGCGCTTGCCGTTGGACAGCACCAACTCGGCGGTGAAAATTGCGTTCTGCACCGAGACGATCTCGATTCGCACAAGTTTAATTTCCAGAGCTTCGAGCATGTTAACTATCAGATCGTGAGTCATGGGTCGTGGCGGGGTGAGCCCCTGTTCCGACATTGCGATAGCGGATGCTTCGGGTGCGCCAATCCAGAGAGGGAGATACAAATTCTGCTCATGACGCTTAAGCAGTAGCAGCGGCTGATTCGATGGAAGCTGAATCCGGATACCGGCAAATTCTAGTTCAAGCATGCACTCCCCCTAGCGTTGCGAACTCGTTCCTGCTATCAGCCTAGCGATCAAGCTGCGAAATCGCACGCTGTACGAGCGCTTCATGAAGTTCTAGGCACTGTCGCGAGATTTCTTGAGCTTCTTCGGTTGCCCGAGCGCGCGCGGAGACCTCAGGCTTTTTCAAGTCCGCACCAATAATGGACTCGATCAAGGAGAACTCGCGTTCTGCAGCGGTACGGAACTGACGAAGGTGGCGAGGCTCAATACCGTGATGGGAGAGATCAACGGCGGACTTGGTGACCCGCACGCCGTGGACATCGAAGTTGCCCGATTCAGGCTCGATCAGGCCAAAGTTAATTAGCTCGTTGACGAGCTCTTCGCTGGCTCCGGTAAGCCCCTGAAGCTCCGCTAGGGAGACGGGACGTGAATGACGGTCGACTGCCTCAACCATGTCGCTATTGACTGCCTGCGGTGCTGTGGGCGCGCCACCGGGCAATGCCGCGGGAGCTTCACCACGGTCAATGGCATCGAGGTGGTCCTTGATGACCTTGAGCGGAAGGTACTGATCGCGCTGTACAGAGAGGATGAATCGAAGTCGACTCACATCGGAGGCGGAATATTTCCGATATCCGGCCGAGGTACGCTGCGGGATAATTAGTCCCTTGTCCTCCAAGAATCGAATCTTGGAGGCAGTCACCCGTGGGAATTCGCCTTTCAGTTCAGAGAGCACCTCGCCGATATTCAGTGCTGCCACCCTCACGTTCTCGTGGCGTACTGCCTCGAGTCGTGGGCTACGGGCTGCATCAAAGATTGGCAAAGGAGAATCTCCTCAAGTAGTTAGGCGGCATGACAGCCGATTGAGAGGCTGCCAGGAGACTAGTTCTTCACTAGTTTAAACGTTAGGTACGCTCTGGTAGAAATTCAGACGGAACTTACCGATCTGCACCTGTACCGCGTTGGCCAAAGTCACCGAGTCGATACGGTCGCCGTTGATGTAGGTTCCATTCAACGAACCAATGTCGGTGAGCTTGAAAACGTCGCCAACGCGCTCAAACTTTGCGTGCCGTCGAGAAACCGTGACATCGTCCAAGAAAATGTCCGCATCCGGGTGGCGACCGGCAATGCTGGAATTGGTGTCCAGCAGGAAGCGGGCTCCCTTATTTGGTCCCGTATGGGCAACCAGTAGCGCAGATCCCGCAGGAAGTGCTGAGACCGCAGCGCGTTCGTCCTCGGACAGCGGATAAATTACCGACGGCTCTGCAGTCTTGTGAGCTGCCGGCAAGGAGATATTGGTCGTTTCGGAGGCAGACTCGTTGTGCGGGTCAACCGGCCCATGTTTAGACATTTGGGGTCCTCCAAGAAAATTTGCTCTCAAGCTCGCGCTTGACGACCTTCGGTTAAACGGGTGTTTGGTGGTTTGCACCAGACTATCTCCAGATTAGCCTACTCAACGCTCAAGAGATAACACGAAATTACACATTTTCAATGCTTGGCATGCTCAAACGTGCAATGATTCCTGCATGGAAGAGAATTCGAATGCCACTGCACCGGCAACACGCGGAGAATCCGCGCCTGTCAATAAGCGTTCAAACTGGAAACTACGGCTCATACTAGGTTCACTTGCAGTTATCACGATCTTGGCAATCTATGCGATTGCTACGATTTTTATGCCAGTTTGGTGGGCAACTCGAATTTCAAGCCAAAATATTGGATCGGCCACCGGAGGCTGGATTTCGGGGTTCTCTCTCGGGTTTGTCTTTACGTTGATCCCGCTGCTCGTGCTGTGGCAGGTTCGGTTCCGCAAGTTGAGCTGGCGATGGCGCGGAGTTATTGCGGTCCTGGCAATCATTCTCGCACTGCCTAATTGGCTAACGCTTGGAATCTTCTGGAACGGCTCGGATGCCGCGCAGAAGGCTCAGGCAATTTTGAATACTGGCGCGACCTGGTTCGGTGGCGCCACACTTGTTGGAGCCATCGGCGCCGCAGCCATCTTCTTGGTCATCTTCATTACCTGGATGATCTTGCGTCGACGGGGAACGCGCGTCAAAGACCTGGAGGCGCGCCATGAAGCATAGCGCCGCTCCGGCACACGCGATGAAGCTCAATGACCGAAAATAACGTGACTGATATTCGGCTCAAACGCGCATACATCGACGCTGAAGCATCCGACGGATATCGGGTCCTGGTCGATCGTTTGTGGCCACGCGGGCAAACCAAAGAGAAACTCTGTGTGGAGCGGTGGGCCAAAGGCATCGCACCGTCAAATGAACTACGCAAGTCTTGGCAGCACGATCCGGCGCGTTTTGATGAGTTTGCAGAGCATTACCGTCAAGAGCTAAACCAGAATCCGGCTATTGACGAATTCTTGGAGCTGGTCGCCGAACAACCAGTCGTTACCTTCATCTACGCGGCAAAAGACGAGGAAGTTAATCACGCGGTGGTACTTCGTGACTTTCTTCTTGCACAGCTGAATCAGTGACCTCATCCCGGGTCGAGGCTGGCGGAACAAAACATACACCATCAACACACGCCATATCGGACTCCGAGACTTGCTGCAAATCAAATTTGAATTCCATTGTGCTCCCCAAACGGTGGCGGTTCTTAGCATAGAGAACAGCAATCAAGATCTGAATATTCCGGTAGCAATGACGATTGCCCCGCCACGTGATTCGTGACGGGGCAATCATTGACCTTGGGTAGTCTGGTCAGGCTTCGTGAGCAGCCTAGTTCTTCGGAACCAGAACACCGTCGAAGAAGGTCGCCAGCTCGGCCGTCGCATCCAGCGGCAGGATATTTGCAACGTACTGATCAGGGCGGACGATCACAATGGCACCGTTAGCCGAGATGTCACGCTTCGCGTAGATATCTGAGCCATCGAGCACCGCGTAGACCTTCTCGTAGTCCATCAGCCCGAACTTGCCGCTGTTGGGACGGAAGACCTTCGGCGCGTCATTGAGGTTGAAGGTGGTGTAGTCCTGCTGGAAGACGACCTTTACGTCGAAAAGTGAATCAATATCGGCACCAGCCGGGGTGAACTTGACGATTGGTGATTCTGGCGATTCGAGCAGCCACTTCGACAGGTTGGTCACCTTCGAATCGGCGCCGGCCACAGCCTGGTCGGCGAACACGTAGATACGGTATCGACCGTCTGCGCGGTGGTGGTGGCCCAAGTGCACAGGATTGTTGTCACCTAGGCGCATGACCTCAGATGATTTGAAACGCTTGCCGATAGGGAAACCCTTGGCCAGGTCCTGATGTTCTTTTTCGCCGGTCAGAATCGAGGGCTGGTATTCGGTCATGAAGCCTGCAGGGAATTCGGCGGTACGCACATAGAACTCAGCGATACCTTCCTTGCCTTCAAATTCTTCAGGCTTGGCCGCCATCAACGAGGACCACTCCTTATCGAAGTCGATCAGGTTCTTTGCGATGACCTGGCGCTCGCCCGAATAGGTGCGCAGCAGCTCTTCGGGAGCCCGGCCGGAGAGCACGTAGCCGAGCTTCCAAGCGAGGTTGAAACCGTCTTGCATGGACACGTTCATGCCTTGGCCGGCCTTGGCCGAGTGGGTGTGGCAAGCGTCGCCGGTGATGAAGACGCGTGGCTCCCGAGTACCGATCTCTTCGACCTGGACATCGTCGAAGCGGTCCGTCAGTCGGTGGCCAACCTCGTAAACGCTATTCCACGCAACGTCTTTCACCTCAAGCGTGTATGGGTGCAGGATCGCCTTGGCGTGCTCGATGACCTGTTCCAAGGTGGTTTCACGGACCTTGCCCTTGTTGTCTTCTGGAACCTCGCCTAGGTCCACATAAAGCCGGAACAAGTTGCCACCCTCGCGAGGGATCAGCAATATCGAGCCAGCCTGGGAGTGGATGGCGCATTTGGTGCGAATGTCAGGGAAATCGGTCAGCGCGAGAGTGTCCATAACGCCCCACGCATGGTTTGCTGCGCCGCCGGCGAGTTGCGCACCGATGGAACGACGCACGCCGCTACGGGCTCCGTCCGAGCCAACGACGTACTTGGCACGCACAACGCGTTCTTGGCCCTTGGTCTCACCATCGGTGGAAATCAAGGTGGCCTTGACCGGGTATTCCTCGCCGTCATGGACTTCAAGTGTCTTGAATTCCCAGCCGTAGTCCGGGGTGATTCGTGCTGGAGAGTTGTTTGCGTAGTCGGCAAAGTAGTCAATAACGCGAGCCTGGTTCACGATCAGGTGTGGAAATTCGCTAATGCCGTGAGCGTCATCGGGCGTGCGGGCGCCGCGGATGATGTTCTCCGGGTTCTTCGGATCCGGCTCCCAGAAGATGGTTTCCTTGATCTGGTAAGCCTCGGCGGTGATGTGTTCAGCAAAGCCGAAGGCCTGGAAAGTTTCGACACTGCGCGCCTGGATGCCGTCGGCCTGACCGATTTCCAAGCGGTGCGGGCGCCGGTCGATAATGCGCGTGTGCACCTCGGGGAACTGCGAAAGCTGCGCAGCAGTAATGATACCCGCGGGACCAGCACCGACGATCAATACGTCCATCGCGTCCGGAAGGTCGGCCGGTCGGTTGAGACCGGTTCCGGCGGCCGGCTCGATGCGTGGGTCGCCCGATACATATCCATTGTGGTGAAACTGCACAGCTTCATCCTCACTTCTCTGTGAACGCTTTGGCTCAAAACTTAGGTGTTCGATAATCGAACATTAGATTCGCATATCGCACACTAACTATAAGTGAACTGTGAACGTCGACACAAGCCGAGATTATTTACATCTCACCTTTGCCGAAGTCACTGGCTCAAAATCTACGCCGATAAAGCATTTCTGGATACACCCTTTCCGAGCCTCACCTTGGTGTACCACCGTCCGTGCAGTGCCTTCGCCGCCCTCAGCGGACTTCGGTGACGGTCCCACCCGGTGCAACAAGCAGGCGCCGCACTTGGAAGGACTCGAAGAGTTTTTGCTGCCAACGCCGATCGTGGGTCACCGTGATGACGGTTCCGGCATAGTCGGCTAGGGCTTCTTCCACGCTTTCCACGAGTTCTGGGGACAGATGGTTCGTCGGTTCATCGAGCAATAGCAACTCAGCCCCGCTAGACAGGGCGACCGCCAATTCCAGCCGTCGTTGTTGACCCACCGAGAGGCTTTGCGGATGGCGTGAGAAATCCTGCGGCTCGAAAAGCCCCAAGTGCGCCAGCTTTACCCATGCTTGCGGTACATACTCGTCAATTGCCAAGGCAAAAGCTTCAACGACGCTTTGCCCGGGCAGAGCGCCTAATTCCTGCCGCAACCATTGCACGCTCAACTGCGAAGCGTGCGCCACGAGTCCATGGTCTACCGGAAGTTCACCGGCGAGTACCCGCAATAGTGCTGATTTACCCGCAGCGTTGGGCCCTGAGACCAGCCACCGCTCCCCCGTCCTGATGATGAACCTGTCTGCGTGTACCGCCGGTGCCTTACTGCGTGACGCACCATCAACTAAGATCAGTTCTTCGCGGGTGCCACCGTTTCGCTCGGTTGCCTCGGGCAAGGCAAAATGCAGCTCCCTGGCCGGTTCCACGGCAGGTGCTGCGGTTAGCTCGTTGATACGAGACTTGGCCTGACGTGTTTTGCTCGTCGAACCATGAGTACGGCTACGCTGTCGAAACGAACCGTGCCCAAATCCCGCCTTTTCGCGCTTTCGCGGTACAGCTGACACCCGAGACGCATTTTTGAGCACCAGCTTGCGAGCCCGTTCAAGTTCCTGGCTCCACTTCTCATGTTCAGCGATCAGCCGCTCGCGTTCTCGTTTTTTCTCACTTAAAAATCCTAGGTAGCCATCACCATAATGCTGCAGCTTTCCCTGATGCACTTGCACGATATCGTGGGCGAACCTGCGTAAAAACATCCGGTCATGGCTGACCACCACCAGCGCACCTCGATGGGCATGCAGGCTCTGTTCCAGCCATTCCAGGGCGGTGTCATCCAAATCATTGGTCGGTTCGTCCAGAAGTAACAGCTGCGCCTCTGCGCACAGCACCGCGGACAGGGTCAACCGAGACCTTTGGCCGCCAGATAAGGTCGTCAATGGAGCGTTGCGATCAACTTCACCTAGGCCAAGCTGTTCCAAGGCACGGTTTAGCCGCCGCTCCAGCGAGTAGCCTTGACGTGCTTCATAGAGCGCTGTCACTTGAGACAGCTGAACAAGAAGTCGTGCGGCTTCGTCCTCAGATGCGTGTTCCAAGCGCAGGCCGATGGCGGTGAGCAGCTGCTCAAGGTCGCGGAAGGTCCTGTGGTAGCCGTCGATGGCCTGCTGCACGGTGGCACCGGATGCGAACTGTGGATGCTGGCTGGCCATGGCGATACCACCGGGCACGCGAACGCGGCGCTGACCCGACGTAGGCGCCAACGTACCGGCAAGCAGCCGCAATAACGTTGATTTACCGGCTCCATTGTCGCCAAGTATGGCAAGTCTTTGGTGCGCGGCCACATGCAGCTCAACGTCCTGCAGCACATCGCGATCGCCGAAGCTGAGGCTGACCTGTTCGAGCGAACATTGGAAGCTTTCGAAGCCGTTGACTGGACGCTGCGGATTTTCTGGATGTACGGGTTCGCGGGACATGGGGATATCCTCCCTCGCAAGCCGAAGCTGGGGTGCGCTATCGGCTACACGGATAGTCGTCGGCTAAGAGCCGAAAATGGACCGGACTCTCGACATGACCCCGGGATTATCCCGGGGTTCACGCGAAGGACCCACCGCGGAGTATGACTCAACACGGTGTCCCGGTCTACAAAAACAACGTTCCCATGCATTCCACACTACGCGTGGACTTCGCCGCTGCCAAGGCCAGGTACCGAACGTGCATTGGTCAGCGGTCTTGGCTGGTATTTCAGAGGTCGATCTGTCCCGAGATGGCTACGTGCGTTGCGCCGCCGACCCAAAGCTGGCCATCGGCGACCGAAATTTCGAGGCGACCGCGTCGATTCATCGCAGTTCCCTGGCGCACCACGTACGGCGCCCGGGCACGATCGGTATCCAGCATCCACGCTGCGACGGCCGCGTTGAAACTTCCCGTCACCGGATCTTCGCGCATATCGAAACCGTCTTCGGTGAAGAAGGTGCGCACTTCATAGTCTTCCCCGGTCGAGCTCTCTCCCGGTTCCAAGGCGCCGATGACACCGATATTCCAATCACCGGGGTGACCGGCAGCATTGGGGTTCAAACCCAGAACCGTTGCCGCATCGGAAAGCTGCAGCCCTACCCAGCCCGGGCCGTTGTCCACCCATTGGGCGGCGAGCACGCTTTCGGCGGGGACACCCAAGATCTCGATTACCTCTGCCAGATAGCCTGGCTCGACCTCCCCGGTGCGAGTGGCAGCAGGAGAAACGAAACTGAGCAGGTCATCTTCGATGCGAATCGGCACGAGACCCGCCTCGCATTCGGCGATAATCATTCCCGCCTGGCGCGGTACTCCACCCTGATCCAGCCATGCCCGGGCGGTACCCAAGGTGGGGTGGCCGGCAAAGGGAAGCTCTGTGCTGAGGCTGAATATTCGGAACCGGTAGTCGGCCTGCCGCGAGGATGGCGGGTAGACAAAGGTGCACTCCGACAAATTCGACCACACCGAATAATCGCGCAGATCCTCGTCGCTCAGTCCCACCGCGTCCAGCACGACGCCTACCGGGTTGCCCTTATAGTGCTCTACGCCAAAGACGTCGACCTGTCGGAAACTGCGCAGCATGAGTTGGGACCTTTCACCCGGGTATGAAAATACTAGCGAAAGCCGCGCTCACATGCGTTTCGACATGCCAAAACCCCGGCGAAAACGTATTATCGCCGGGGTTTTTCAGCTGGTCGGGCTAACAGGATTTGAACCTGCGACCTCCTGACCCCCAGTCAGGCGCGCTACCAAGCTGCGCCATAGCCCGATGCTCTCGCAGCCGTTATCCCCGTGCCTTTCGGCCCGGGGTGCCGTCTACGAAAAGCTCCTTAATTACCCTACCTCATATGCGGGGTAATTTTCGAACCGTTACCGGGTACGGCTGCGACGCTCGCGGATACGCATCGAAACTTCGAGCGGGGTGCCTTCGAAACCAAAGGTCTCGCGCAGGCGGCGGGCGATGAAGCGGCGGTAACCCGGATCCAGGAATCCGGAGGTGAACAGCACGAACTTCGGTGGACGGGACGAGGCCTGGGTGCCGAAGAGGATCCGCGGCTGCTTGCCACCGCGCACCGGGTGCGGGTGCGCCGCAACCAATTCGCCGAGGAAGGCGTTAAGCTTGCCGGTCGGAACACGCTTATCCCAGGATTCCAGCGCGGTATGCAACGCCGGAACCATCTTGTCCTTGTGCCAACCGGTCAGCGCGGACATGTTCATGCGCGGCGCCCACTCGATGTGGGCCAGGTCGCGCTCGATCTCCTGCTCCAGGTAGTAGCGGCGATCCTCGTCCACCTCATCCCACTTGTTGAACACAAGCACCAGTGCACGGCCGGCGTCGACGGCCAATTGGATGATGCGCACGTCCTGCTCGGAAACGGTTTCATTCGCGGCCAGTAGCACCACCGCAACTTCCGCCTTTTCCAGAGCCGTCTGGGTACGCAGCGAGGCGTAGTAGTCCGAGCCCTGCGCCATATGCTGGCGGCGGCGGATACCTGCGGTATCCACGAAGCGCCAGACTTCGCCACCGAGTTCGATGAGCTCATCAACCGGGTCGCGGGTGGTGCCGGCGTAATCGTCGACGACCACACGCTCGGAGCCTGCGAGCTTGTTCAGCAGCGAGCTCTTGCCCACGTTGGGGCGGCCGATCAGTGCGATACGGCGCGGGCCACCCGAAGGGATCACTCCACCGTGGGCGGAGTGCTTGGGCAGCTTCTCCATCACCGCGTCCAGCAGGTCCGCGGTGCCGCGGCCGTGCAGGGCGGATACCGGCCATGGCTGGCCGAATCCAAGGCCCCACAGGGTGGCGGCTTCGGCTTCCTGGTTGAAATCGTCGACCTTGTTGGCGACCAGGAAGACCGGCTTGCGCTTCTTGCGCAGCATCTTCACCACTGCCTCGTCGGTCGCGGTGGCGCCCACATGCGAGTCGACAACGAAGAGGATCGCGTCAGCCACGTCGGCGGCGATTTCGGCTTGGTCGGCAACCGAGGCGTGGATGCCCTTGGCATCGTGCTCCCAACCACCGGTGTCAACCACGCTGAACGGGCGGCCCAGCCACTCGGCCGAGTAGGAAACACGGTCACGGGTGACCCCCGGAACGTCTTCCACGACCGCTTCGCGGCGGCCGAGGATGCGGTTGACCAAGGTCGACTTGCCTACATTGGGGCGGCCGATGATGGCCAGGACCGGTGGGATGACAACGTCTGAATCGTCCTCGGAGTCATCGTCCAGACCCGAAAGCAGGGCGGAGTCCTCCGCATCCAGGTCATAGTCTTCGAGGCCGGAGAGCAGGGCGCGGGTACGGATTTCCGCGTCTTCCTCGCTCAGTTCGGCTAGGCGCTCGGCGATATCGTCGTCTACGACCGGGGTGTATTCCCCGTCGTGGGAGGTGTTGTGCTCGCTCATGATTTTCCCTTCAAGGCGATAGGTCCAACCCGTTGTTTCGGGCGGGACGTGAATCTTCATCGGCTCTCGCCGAGGATGGGCGCCGGTTATGGCTTAGTTGGTACTACTTTTTCGCAGCCGTGGCGATTGCGTCAAGCACGGCTGCAACGGTCTGCTCAAAATCCAGGTCCGAGGAGTCCACGGTGATGACTCCGTCGGCGGCCTGGGTGAAGTTCACTACCGTCGAATCTTTTTCGTCCCGTTCCAGCACCTGGGCCTGGAGCTGGTTCGCGTCTTGAGTTCCGCCGAGTTGGATTCCGCGGCGGCGCAGGCGCGCTTGTTCGGAAGCGGTCAGCAGGATGCGGGCTTCCGCGTCCGGGGCGACAACGGTGGTGATATCGCGTCCCTCGGCGACGATGCGCTCGTTGGCAGCGATGATTTCGCGTTGCCGGCGCACCAGCTCGGCGCGGGCCTCCAGATTGGTTGCCACCGCCGAAACCTGCTCGGAAATGCGGGGTTCACGAATTGCGTCGGTCACCACGGTATCCCCGATGACCACCTGCTCGCGGTCCGGATCCACCGAAATCTCCAGCGTCGCCGCGCGCACCGCTTGGGCGATCGCGTCTGCGTCGCTCAAATCGGTTCCCGCTTCGAGCACCGAATAGGTGATCGCCCGGTACATTGCACCGGTATCAAGATAGGCCGCGCCCAGTGCGCGGGCCACGGCCTTGGAGACCGAGGACTTGCCCGAACCGCTGGGTCCGTCGATGGCAACGACAAGGTTCGTCGGGTTAGCTGCGTGCGTCACTGGGCTACTTTCCATCCGTTGTTCGTCAATACGTTTATCAGTTCATCGCGCCGGCCAGGGAGCACCGACACGTCCACCAGGCCTACCTGGTGTCCGGCGGAGTGCTCCATGCGCAGATCCTCCAGGTTGATCCCCGCTGCCCCGATGTCTGCCATCAGCGCGGCGATCTGCCCCGGCTTGTCATCCACCACAACGGTGACCAACGCAAAGGCTTGCGGCGGCGCACCGTGCTTGCCCGGAATCCGCGCCTGCCCGGCGTTGCCCTCGCTCATCAGCTGCGACAGATCCAGCAGCGCCCCAGGGCCCTGCGGGTTGTGCAGCGTGTTGATCAGCCTGTCCAGGTCTTCCTTCATCCCCGAGAGGATCGGGATCAGCGCGGTGGCGTTATGCGCGAAAATCTGGATCCACAACTTCTCATCGCTGGCCGCGATGCGGGTCATGTCGCGCAGTCCGTTGCCTGCCAGGCCCAGCTGGTGGGCCTCGGCGTTGAGCAGCCGCGAGGCGATCATCGAGCTGGCTGCCTGCGGGAAGTGGCTGGTCAGCGCGACCGACTCGTCGTGGGTCCGCACATCCATGCGATGCAGGGTTGCCCCCAGATCGATGGCCAGCGCCTCGGCGGTCTTCACGCTGGCCGCGGTAGCCTGCGCATGCGCGCAGATGACCCACGGCATCGAGGTGAACAGCGCCCCACGCGCGGCGGCCGGACCGGATTTCTCCCGTCCTGCCATCGGGTGCGTTCCCACATAGCGGGCGAGTTCGGCCTCACCCAGCCGCTGGTCGGCGCATACGGCGTCGAGGATCGAGCCCTTCACGCTGGCGATGTCCACCACCGTCGCGTTCGGGTAGGCCAGCAATGCTTCGGCCACCAGCGCGGCGGTGACATCCGGCGGAGCGCCGATGACCACCAGCTCCGGGGCGATGCGCGTCTGCGCATCCAGCGGCTGGCCAGCTCCAATGTCCTGGGCCACGCCCGCCGCGGTCGGCGAGATGTCCTGCAGGTAGACCGCCACGCCCTTGGCGCGCAGTCCTAGGCCCACCGATGTGCCCAGCAGTCCGGTGCCGATCACCAGCACCGGGCCGGCAAGGTGAGAGGTGGGCATGGGCTACATCCCCACCATGGCCATCAGGTGTCCGATTTCCTGGTTGCCCAGTGGCCGGATGGTTCCCTGCTTCTGGTCGCCCAGCTGGACCGGGCCGATGCCCACGCGCACCAGGCGCTCTACCGGGTGGCCCACCGCGTCGAACATGCGGCGCACGATGCGGTTGCGGCCCGAGTGCAGGGTCACCTCCACCATCACGGACTTCGGCGTGGTGTCAATCACTTTAAGATCGTCAACCTTGATCCAGCCATCTTCCAAGCGGATGCCTTCGCGCAGGGCATTGCTCGCGGCGCGCGAAATCGGGCCGGGAATCTGCACCAGGTAGGTCTTCGGGACCTCGTACTTCGGGTGCTGCAGGCGGTTTGCCAGTTCCCCGTCGTTGGTCAGGATTAGCAGGCCTTCGGTCTTGTAGTCCAGGCGCCCGACATGGAAGAGGCGCAGCGACTCGTGCTCGTGGCGGAAGTAGTCGGCGATGGTGCGACGGCCTTCTGGGTCATCCATCGTGCACATCACGTGCTTGGGCTTGTTGAACACGAAGTACTTATTCGACTGGTTCAGCTGCAGACGCATGCCATCTACGTGGATGGAGTCTTTTTTCGGGTCCACGCGGGCACCGAGTTCGACGATCAGCGAGCCGTTGACCTCAACCCGGCCCTCGGTGATCATCTGTTCGCAGACGCGGCGCGAAGCGACCCCGGCGTTGGCCATGGCCTTCTGCAGACGGATCCCGTCCTGGTTCTCCACGCGGTTAGCCTGGTTTTCGACACGTGCCTGGGCGCGAGCGCGCTGGGTAGGACGAGCGTAGCTGGACTGCACCGAGTTGCCGAAGCGCTCCTTGCCGAAGGCGCGCTCGGAGTTCTTTCCGAAGGCCGCCGAGCTCGACTTGTCGCGGCTTTCGCCCGGTTTGCCGGATCTGGCTCCCGGCTTGGAGCCGTAAGGCTTTGCACCGGACGCGTTCTTCGCACCGAATGATTTGTTGCCCTCGGAGCGGTTGCCGTACGACTTCTCGCCATAGGACTTATTGCCCTCGGAGCGGTTGCCGTACGACTTCTCGCCGGAGGAACGACCGCCCTCAGAGCGACCACCCTCGGAACGATTGCCATAGGACTTGTTGTCATCGGAGCGGTTGCCGTACGACTTCTCGCCGTAGGACTTGTTGCCGGCGGACTTGCCGCCGAAGCTCTTGGGGCCACGCGGATTGCGCGGTGCCGAGGAACCCTTGTTCATGGTTCGTACTTCCCTTGTCTGTTACGTATCGCGGGCGCACCGCTCAGCCAAGCGGGACGCATCTGGTGTCCGGTCGACATCCGTTATATACGCGGATGCCTAATCGTCGTAGGTTGCCGAATCGAGCGATTCAAGGTCGGCTACTCCGGGAAGATACGGGGAGAGCGCCGGAAGTTCCTCCAGCGTGCCCAGTCCCAGTCGTTCCAGGAAGTACTCGGTAGTCTGGTACAGCGTCGCTCCGCCGTCGCCAATTTCCGGGTACTCCGTGATCAACCCCCGAGTCAGCAGTGTGCGCACCACCGAATCGACGTTAACACCTCGAATCGCCGAAATACGTCCACGCGAGACCGGCTGTCGGTAAGCGATGACAGCCAGGGTTTCTAGGGCGGCCTGCGAAAGGCGTGCTGTTTGCCCGTCGAGCACATAACTGGAGACGAAATCGGCGTAATCGGTCCGCGTATAAAAGCGCCAGCCAGAGGCGACACGGCGTAGTTCAAATCCACGCGGACGATCTTTACCATCATACTCGGTCGCCAGCTCTTCCAAGGTGGTGGCAATCCGGGCTACCGGCAGCTCGAAGATTTCGGCCAAACGTGCCGTTGATACGGGCGAATCGGCGACCATCAGCACCGCTTCGAGCCCCGATTTGAGCCCTCCGGGGAGCTCGTCGATGGGTGCAATCTCACTCATGATCTGGCTCACCAGCACTCCCCTCGTAGCTATCCTGCACCGCTTGGACGTCGAAGTCCTGCTCGCCGGCCAAGGAAATCTCCAGCCGGCCCAGCGGATCCTGTTGCGCGAATACGATGACCTTCTGCCTGAACATCTCCAACAATGCCAGAAAACGCACCACCACGACCAACTGTTCGCTGGTGTCTGCGATCAGCGCCGCAAAATCCAAGGTGCCGCGCTCGGTGAGCATCGCGGTGATCACCTCCGCCTCGGCGCCGATGGTGACATTCGCCCCGTGCAGGTGCGAAAGCCCTACCTCGGTCACCGGCTCTGGCTTCGGGGTCAGAGCCGTGGCGGCGAGCTGCGCGAATTTCTCCGGGCCGATGTTGAAGATCAGTTCCGGCAGCAGCGCGGCGAATTGCGGCTCCAGCGACACCTCGCGCGGCCGGCGCGCCGATTCCTCGTGGTAGCGCTGCCCGAGGAATTCCGCGGCGTGCTTGAACGCCTTGTACTGCAGCAGCCGGGCGAAGAGCAGATCCCGTGCTTCGAGCAGCTCGAAGTCTTCCTCGTCGGCCATTTCGCCGCGCGGCAGCAGCCGGGCCGCCTTGAGATCGAGCAGCGTGGAGGCGACCACCAGGAATTCGGTGGTCTCGTCGAGCAGCTTCAGCCCGTCCCCGGCGCCCTGCAGCTCCTTGAGATAGGCGATGAATTCGTCGGTGACCTCGGCCAGCGCCACCTCGGTGATGTCCATTTCGCGCTGCGTGATCAGGTGCAGCAGCACGTCGAAGGGGCCGTTGAAATTTTCCAGTGCAAGCCGAAAACCGCCAGCCGTCTCATCCGTGGCGGATGGGTCGGTGGCGGTTTTTTCGGTGGCCTGCGCGCTCATTAAGGGGCGCCACCACGGTAGATCAGTTCCTTCGCGAGATTCCGGTACGCCACGGCGCCAGGGTGATTGCCCGCATAGGTGGTAATCGGTTCGGCGGCGACGTTGGCATCGGCGAATTTGATGGTGCGCTTGATAACCGTCTCGAAGAGCTTGTCCCCGAAGGCTTCCTCCAGGCGGGACATGACCTCGCGGCTGTGCAGGGTGCGGGCGTCGTACATGGTGGCCACCACGCCGTCGACCTCGAGCACCTGGTTCAGCCGGTCCTTGACCTTGTCGATGGTTTCCATCAGCAGTGCCACCGCACGCAGCGCGAAGAATTCCGCGGTCAGCGGGATGATCACGCCGTGCGCCGCGGTCAACGCGTTGACGGTCAGCAGCCCCAGGGAGGGCTGGCAGTCGATGAGCACCACGTCGTAGTCGTCGATCACGTTGCGCAGCGCGCGTTCCAACGCCTGCTCGCGAGCGACCTCATTGACCAGCTGCACCTCGGCGGCGGAGAGATCGATATTGGCCGGCAACAGATCGATATTCTCCACCTCGGTGCTGCGGATCGCATCGGTGATATCGGTTTTACGGTCCATCAGCACGTTGTAGACGGTCATGTCCAGCTCGTGTGGATTCATGCCGAAGCCTGCGGAGAGCGCACCCTGCGGATCGAAGTCCACCAGCAGCACCTTGCGGCCGTATTCGGCGAGCGCGGCGGCCAAGTTGATGGTGGAGGTGGTTTTACCCACGCCACCCTTCTGGTTAACCATCGCGATCACCCGCGCCGGGCCGTGCGATGGAAGTTCTTGCGGGGTCGGGAATTCGGTTAGCGGTTTACCGGTGGGACCGAGCGGGCGGGGCTCCTTGAGCATTCCTGTGCCGCGCTGTTTGCTTCCCTGCTGTTCGCTCACGATGGGTGAACCACACTTCCCGTTCGGATCGGACGATGTACTTGGTTAAAGGTTAACGGTTCGGTTCAAAAATTCTCGGGTTTGCGGTTCTCATACGGCGAGCCTTTACCTTGAACCTTAACTCAAATGTTGTAAGGGAGCTGAATGCCTCTCGGGCCAGCCGCAGCCGAAGAACACGTGGGCATTTCGCCACCCATGCACCGGCCGGCAGGGCGATGTGCTCAGTGCTCAATCCGGTGTGCTTCGCAATCAAGGCTCGACGATGGCTGCATCACGATTCTTTCACCAAATAATTGCCTGTCAGCCCATCGACTCCCCGATCTCCGCACTAGAACATCCGCCCTCTGGCGTTGTTATCGATAAACTGCTTCGGGAAACTTCATCTATGGATGTCGCGCACCCATCGCCACCTGGCCATGTGAATCATCTGGAGGAATCATGAGCACACCACAGCAGCTAACCGTCAAACAGCTTGAGCGCGCATTTTCCTCGGTCGCGGAACTCATCAAAGGCACTGAGTCCGGAGAGTACTCGGCGCCCACCCCATGCACCGATTGGACGGTGCGCGAGCTGATCGCGCACCTGGTCGGCATGAACCTCGTCTTTACCGCCCTCATGACCGAGCAGTCACCGCCGCAGCGCACGACCGACGTCCTGGGCGATGATTCGCTTGCCGCCTACCTCGATTCGTCCACCCGGCTGCTCGCCGCCTTCGATCATCCCGGAGCCCTTGAACGCAGTTATCAGAGCCCCATGGGTTCGGCCACCGGACAGGAGCGGTTGCAGATACGCATGTACGACCTGCTCGCGCACGGCTGGGATCTTGCCCAAGCCACCGGCCAGCAACTCGAGCCACTAGAGGACTTGGCCGAACAATCTTTGCAGTTCGTTCGGCGCCAGCTCGCAGATCAGCCCCGAACCGGGCGCTTCGATCCGGTGCAGGCCATCGCAGATGATGCGCCGGCGATCGAAAGGCTCGTAGCATTCCTTGGCCGTCGCGTCGAAGAGAATCCAATCCCGTAGTTTGAAAACCGCCCGGCTCAAAAGGCTTGCAGCAGTTCAGCTCCCGTGTTCGACTGGAACACCACGGTGCAGAATCCAGCAACGAAGGACAGAGCCATGATCAAAGGAATACTTGCCAATTGCACGGTCACCGATCTTGCACGTGCCGAAGAGTGGTACACCGTCTTATTCGGTCGCGAACCGGATCACCGGCCCATGCCTGGCTTGCTGGAATGGCATCTTGGAGTAGGTTACGGGGTGCAGGTTTGGTCCGAACCTGACCGTGCTGGCAACTCGACCATCGTGCTCGATGAGTCCGACCTTGATGCAGAAGCCGCTCGTCTGCTTGAGACCGGAATCGCGCATCAGGGTCCGCAATTGGGCGGAGGCGCGCATATCCTGCAGCTGGAGGATCCCGACGGAAATCGCGTAGTTCTCGCCGGAGCCCTGGTCATTCCGCTGCCCTGAATTCCGCGGCATAAAGACAACACGCCAACATCGAAAAAGTCCGCGGTTCCTCTTTAGAGGAACCGCGGACTTTTTGGGTTATGCATCAATCGAGACTAGTGGGCGTCTGGATTCATGGAGAGCTCATCGAACGGGCGGTCGCCGGCAAGCACCGCGCGGGCCTGCCCCATGTCCAGTTCCTTGGTCCACTTGCCGATCAGCAACGTGGCCACCGCGTTACCGGTGAAGTTGGTCAGTGCGCGAGCCTCGGACATGAACTTGTCGATGCCCACGATCACGCCCATGCCGCCAAGCAGTTCCGGACGGTGCGCCTGCAGTCCGGCGGCCAATGTGGCCAGCCCCGCACCGGTGACGCCGGCCGCGCCCTTGGAAGCGATAATCATGAACAGCAGCAGGCCGACCTGCTGGCCGAGGTTCATCGGCATATCCATGGCGGTGGAGACGAACAGCGCGGACATGGTCAGGTAGATCGCGGTTCCGTCGAGGTTGAAGGAGTAGCCGGTTGGCACGGTGATGCCCACTACCGGCTTCGAGACACCGACGTGCTCCATCTTGGCGATCAAGCGCGGCAGCGCCGACTCGGAGGACGAGGTGGAGAAGATCAGCAGGTATTCGCGGGCCAGGTACTTCAGCAGCGAGAAGATGTTCAGGCCGGTGACCAGGCGCAGAATAGTTCCGAGGATGACCACGATGAACACCGCACAGGTCAGGTAGAACGCGCCCATCAGGATGGCCATCGAGCCGATGGCGGCCCAGCCGGTGGCGCCGACCACGGCGGCGATTGCGCCGAAGGCACCCAGTGGAGCAACCCACATGATCATCATCATAATGCGGAAGACGACCTGCTGAATGCTCTTGATGCCGTTCAGCACCGGCTCGCCCGACTTGCCCATGGACTGCAGGGCGAAGCCGACGATGAGCGCCAGGACCAGGGTTGGCAGCACCGGCAGATCACCGGGAATCAGTTCCAGCAAGAAGGCGACGGTCGGATTCTCGGCGCCTCCGGCACCGGCCTCGTAGGGCTTGAGTTCCAGGCCTTCGCCGGGGTGGATCAGATTGCCCACCAGCAGGCCCAGGGCCAGCGCGAAAGTAGACATGGTCATGAAGTACAGCAGCGCCAGACCGCCGACCTTGCCCACAGTGGCTGCTTTGGCGATCGAGCCGATGCCTAGGACAATGGTGCAGAAGATGACCGGTGCGATGATCATCTTGATCAGCGCAACGAAGCCGGTGCCCAGCGGCTTCAGCGCCTTGCCGAGGTCCGGGGCGATCAGCCCGACGGCCGCGCCGAGCACCACGGCGGCGATCACCATGATGTAGAGCCAGTGGGTGCGGTCCTTTTTCTTGACCGGTGCCTGCGACGCAGGGTCCTGCGGAACTTGTTCTGTGACAGCCATGGAGATTCCAGCCTTAATATGCCGAGGGGCCAGCTCAACGTCATTATCGGGCTGGCGCGTAAAATCGTTCTTGTCCCATCGTGCGCGCCAAAGTGATCCGCCTCTCTATTGCGTTCATATTGTTCACACAGCCGAAACTTAAACTTCCCCGACGAAGGAGTCAGCCAGATGGCCAGCAACCCGCAGGAGGGTGCCGCTGCCAATGCGCCGGTCCCGTTGACCCGCGACGGCTGGTCCTTCGCCGCACGAATATTCGCCGCGCAGATGCTGCTGGTCATTGTGGTGGTGGTGTGGCTGGGCATCGCTTCCTACCAGCAGCAGGCCCGGGTGGTGCTCGATGTACGCCAATCGACCGTGGCCACGGTGTCCACCACCTTGGCCAACGACCCGTTTGTGGTAGACGCCTTGCAGCAGCCGGACCCCGGCGCCGGCTTGCAGCCTTACACCCAGGACATCTTGTCCCACGCGCCGACGATAGATTTCATCACGATCATGACACCGGACCTGCTGCGCGTGACCCACCCGAATCCAGCACAGCTGGGCAAACGCTATTCCGGTTCCACCGCGCAGGCACTGCGCGGGCAGGTCTATTCGGAGCAAGCGGTGGGAACCCTCGGCCGCTCGGTGCGCACCATCGCCCCGGTCTACGCCGCGGACGGCACCCTGGTCGGCATGGTCGCCACCGGCATCACCCTGGAGAGCCTGCAGGTGCTCTACCGCGAGGAGCTCCCGCAGATCCTGCTGGTTTCGCTCTTCGCCCTGCTCTTGGCCGGTTTCACCTCCTGGTCCTTCTCCCGGTACATCCAGAGCGCCACCCTCGGCTTCGGCCCGCACGGGCTGCGCCGGCTCTACGCCTTCTACTTCTCCGCACTGCATTCGGTCCGCGAGGGGCTGATCCTGCTGGATCGCAAGCACCGCATCGTGCTCTACAACTCCGAGGCGGCCCGGCTGCTGCAGCTTCCGGCGCAGACCCCGTCCGGCGGGTTGGAATTGGCCGACGCCGGCTTGCCCGACACCCTGCGCGAGCTGATGGCCGGCGGCCGAGCCGCCCGCGATGAAATCCATCTGGGCCACGGATCGGTGCTCGCCGTGTCGCAGAGCAACGCCCGGCTGACCGGCACCCAGCTGCCCGGCCGCTACCGCCTGCCCTTGCGCTGGCTGCGCGTGCAGCCGCCCACCGGGCAGGTGCTCACCCTGCGGGATCTGACCGAGGTACAGGAGCTGACCGGCGAGGTGCAGTCGCTGAAGACCTTCTCCACCGCCCTGCGCGCGCAAACCCACGAACATGCAAACCGCCTGCACACCATCGCCACCCTCATCGAGAACGGCAGCTCGGACAAGGCGCTGGCCTTCGCGGTCGACGATCGGCAGCACTCCCAGGCGCTCACCGACGCGATCGTGCGCAATATCGACGATGTGTACCTCTCCAGCTTGCTGGTGGCCAAGTCCGCCCAGGCGCACGAGCGCGGGGTGACGCTGAGCATCAGCGCCGAAGGCGTGGTGCGTCCGGACACCTTCCACGCCACGGACATCGTCACCATCGTGGGCAACCTGCTCGACAATGCGCTGGACGTCTCGGTGGGCACCGCGGAATCCACCGTCTGGGTGGAGGTCACCGCCCTTGAGGACGAGGTCATCATCGCGGTGGCCGACTCCGGCCCGGGCATCGAACCCGAATTCTTGGAGAACCTGCTGCGCTTCGGGGTGAGCACCAAGCAGGGCAGCGCACCGCGCGGGCTCGGTTTGGCCCTCGTCCAGCAGGCGGTGGCGCGGCTTCATGGAACAATGACGATAGACAACGACGCCGGTGCGATCTTCACCGTCACCCTGCCGGTACCGCCCAAGGAGGAGCACGCGTGAGCCACACCGAGCCGACCGCCGAATTCCTGGTGCTGGTGGTCGACGACGAACCGGAAACCGCACGCGCCCACGCCACTTATGTGGATCGGGTGCCGGGCTTCCGCACCGGAGCCATCGCGGCCAATGGGCACGGCGCCCTGCAATTGCTGGCCGAGGCGCACGCCGCCGGCACGCCCTATGATCTGGTCCTGCTGGATATGACCCTGCCGGATCTGCACGGCATCGACGTGGCCCGGCGCATGCGGGGTCGCGGCTACACGCTGGACATCATCGCGATCACCGCGGTGCGGGACCTGGCGGTAGTGCGTTCGGCGGTGGCCACCGGTATCACCCAGTACCTGATCAAGCCCTTCAGCTTCGCGGTGTTTGCCGAAAAACTCGAAAACCACCGGGCGTTCATCGCCACCATGCAGTCCACCGGCTCCTCCACCTCGCAGGCCTCCATCGATACCGCATTTTCCGCGCTGCGCACCACCAGCGCCTCGGTGTCCCTGCCCAAGGGGCTGATCAGCCAAACCCTGGAGCAGGTGCGCACCCATCTGGCAGCCAGCCCCGCCCGAGCCTTCTCGGCCACCGAGCTCGGCGAAGAACTGGGGCTCTCGCGGGTGACGGCGCGCCGCTACTTGGAGCATCTGGCGATGTCCAATTCGGCGGTGAAGCAACCTCGGCACGGCACCCGCGGGCGGCCGGAATTCGAATACCGGCACAATTCGAGCTAGCGCCGTCCGTGGCGGAATAAGGTTTCCGCCACCTTTTCTCGCGGTGTTCGGCACGATTCGCTGTGATTCCAGAGGCAAATGGTGACCGACTGCGCAGCCTGGTTAGCGATCTCGGTGGTGCTCGTCTTAGGACTTTATCCGCCGCACAAGGCAAGGGCCTGGCCCCGCAGAATTTCTGCGGGCCCAGGCCCTTGCAGCGTTAACCGCTGGAGGGTTCCTGGCTAGGCCTGCGGACGCAGGTACCGGGTCAGGTCATCGAGCACCGTGGGGTCTTCGATGGTCGAGGGCACCGTGTAGTCCTTGCCGTCCGCGATCTGCCGCATGGTCTTGCGCAGGATCTTGCCCGAACGGGTTTTGGGCAGTCCGGCGACGACGGTGACCTCGCGGAAGTCGGCGACCGGGCCGATATGCTGGCGCACCAGCGCGACGATCTCTTTCTTCAGCGTCTCCTCATCGGTGTCGACGCCGGTTTTGAGCACCACGTAGCCGCTGGCCCGCTGCCCCTTGAGCGCGTCGCTGATGCCGATCACCGCGCATTCGGCGACCGCGGGATGGCTCGCCAGCACCTGCTCCATCGCCCCGGTGGACAACCGGTGCCCGGACACGTTGATCACGTCATCGGTGCGGCCCATCACGAACAGATACCCGTCTTCGTCCAGGAAACCCGAGTCGCCGGTCAGGTAGAAGCCCTCGATCTGGCTCAGGTAGGTGTCGATGAACCGCTGGTCGTTGCCCCACAGGGTGGTCAGCGCGCCCGGCGGCAGCGGCAGCTTGATCACGATGTTCCCCTCGGCACCGGCGGGCACCTGATCACCCAGTGCGTCGCGGATCTCCACGTTGAATCCGGGGACCGGGGTGGTCGGGCTGCCGGCCTTGGCGCTCAGCTCCTCCAACCCCAGCGGGTTCGAGGCTATCGGCCAGCCGGTTTCGGTCTGCCACCAGTTATCCACCACTGGGATTCCCAACAGATCCACCGCGAAATGGTAGGTGTCCGGGTCCAGCCGCTCACCGGCGACAAAGAGCGCGCGCAGCGTGGACAGGTCGTGGGCGGCGATCATGGCTCCGGAGGGATCCGCCTTGCGCACCGCGCGGAGGGCTGTCGGCGCGGTGAACATCGTGGTGACCTTGTGGTCCTCGATGATGCGCCCGAACACGCCCGCGTCCGGGGTGCCGATCGGCTTGCCCTCGTAGAGCACGGAGGTGGCCCCGGCGATCAGCGGGGCATACACGATGTAGGAGTGCCCCACCACCCAGCCCACATCCGAGGCGGTGAACATGACATCGTCCGCGTGCACGTCGTAGATCGCATTCATCGAATACTGCAGCGCGGTGGCGTAGCCGCCGGTATCGCGCACCACGCCCTTCGGCGCCCCGGTGGTCCCGGAGGTGTACAGCACGTACAGCGGATGCGTGGAGGGAACCGATACCGGTCCGGCCGGCTGCGCGAGTTTGGCCAGCTCGTCCCAATCCAGCCAGTTCACCGCCGCCGCGCTCTGGTATTCGCCGGGCGTATGCGCAAAGCCTTCGCGGTGGGCGACGATGACATCGCGCACCGATTTGTCGGCGAGCGCCAGCGCCTCGGCCACGGCCGGCAGATATTCGATATGCCGCGAGGGTTCGATGCCGCCGGAGGCGGTGACGATGGCGACCGGCGCGCAGTCGTTGATGCGCGCGGCCAGTTCCTTGGGCGCAAATCCGCCGAAGACCACCGAGTGCACCGCACCGAGCCGCGCGCAGGCGAGCATGGAGATGGCCGCCTGCGGGATCATCGGCAGGTAGATCAGTACGCGGTCCCCGGTTTCCACCCCGCGGGATTTGAGCACGCCGGCGAAGATTTCGACCTCGCGAAGCAGTTCGCTGTAGCTGTACTCGGTCTTCGTCCCCAGCATTGCCGAGTCGTAGACCAATGCCGTGGCGTCTCCGCGCCCGGCAGCCACATGCCGATCCAGCGCATTGGCCGACAGGTTAAGCTCGCCGTCCGGGAACCAGTTGTACAACGGCGCCTTCGAGTCGTCGACGGCTTGGGTGGGTTCCCTATCCCATTGGACATCTTGTGCGGCGGTGAGCCAGAACGCGGCCGGATCGGTAGCGGCCAGTTCAAAGGCCTGACGGTATTCCTGTGCCATGTTTCCCTCCTGGGGCCGGGCGTCATCACCCGGCGGCTGTGCGGTAGCTTCGATTCCAAGCGTATGAGCGCAGTCACATGTTCGCAAGTCTTATGTATACATTTCTCGTTATTTAACGAAAAGTATTCGGACCTACTGTCGCTTTTTTGCTATTCGTGTATACAATCGAACCATGAAAGCAAGCGATAAGGTCTACGAGAGCCTGCGCCGAGACATCGTCGAATGGCGCTTGTCACCGGGCACGGTGCTCGCCGAGGTGGAGCAGTCGGCCAGGCTCGGAGTCTCCCGAACCCCGGTGCGTGAAGCCCTGGCCCGCTTGGTTGCCGACGGGCTGGCGGTGCAGCAGCGCGGGCGCGGTGCGATCGTCTCCGAGGTTTCCGAATCCCACGTCGAGGACCTGTTCGTCTTGCGCCGGGCGCTGGAGTGCGAAAGCGCGCGGCTCGCGGCCCGCTCAAGCCAGAGCGAGGCCTTCGCCGAGCTGGCGAGGCGCTTCGAAACGGCCGCTAGGCAGCTGCGTGCAAGCACCCCCACCGAGGGCTACTACGAGCTGGTGGGCGAACTCGACGAAATGATCGACGACGCAGCAAATAACGCCTACCTGTCCAACGCGCTGCGCACGCTGCGCGTCCACCTGCAACGGGTGCGCCGGCTGGCCAAGGACAACCCCGAACGGCTAGAGCAATCCGCCGGAGAGCATGCGGCGATCGCCCGGGCCATCGCCTCGGGCAAATCCGAGGTCGCCGCGGCGGCCACCACCGTGCACCTGCACCAATCCTTTGAACACATCATGACCCACGCGGTCGCCTCTGAAAGGACACCATGATCAATCATCCAGTTCGCGTTTACCGCTCCGAGGAAAATCTGGCCCGCGAGGATCAGCTTGCCCACAAGATCGCAACCGTGGCGGTCGACCCGGTAGAGGTCACCGCCGAGGTCACCGACATGATCATCAACCGCATCATCGACAACGCCTCGGTAGCCATCGCCTCGCTGAACCGCGGCCCGATCATCGCCGCCCGCACCCAGGCACTGGCCCACGCGCCGTCCACCGGCGGGGCGGGCGCCAACGTCTTCGGCATCACCGAGAAGGTCTCCCCCGAATGGGCGGCCTGGGCCAACGGCGTGGCCGTGCGCGAGCTGGACTACCACGACACCTTCCTCTCGGCCGAATACTCCCACCCGGGCGACAACATCCCGCCGATCCTCGCCGTCGCCCAGCACACCGGGGCCTCGGGCAAGGATCTGATCCGCGGCATCGCCACCGGCTACGAGATCCAGGTCGACCTGGTCAAGGCGATCTGCCTGCACAAGCACAAGATCGACCACGTAGCCCATCTGGGCCCCTCGGCCTCCGCCGGCATCGGCACCCTGCTCGGCTTGGATCTGGAAACGATCTTCCAGGCCGTCGGCCAGGGCCTGCACACCACCACCGCCACCCGCCAGTCGCGCAAGGGCGAGATCTCCACGTGGAAGGCCCACGCCCCGGCCTTCGCCGGCAAGATGGCCGTCGAGGCCGCCGACCGCGCAATGCGCGGGCAGACCTCCCCGGTCCCCATCTACGAAGGCGAAGACGGCGTGATCGCCTGGATGCTCGATGGCAAGGACGCCGCCTACGAGGTGCCGTTGCCCGAGGCCGGCGAGGCCAAGCGCGCGATCATGGACACCTACACCAAGGAGCACTCCGCCGAATACCAGGCGCAAGCCTGGATCGACCTGGCCCGCAAGCTGCACGGCGAGCACCCGGAAGCCACCGATCCGAAGAACGTGGCCTCGGTGCTGATCAAGACTTCCCACCACACCCACTACGTGATCGGTTCCGGCGCCAACGACCCGCAGAAGTACGATCCGACCGCGTCGCGCGAAACCCTGGACCACTCGATCCCTTACATCTTCACCGTCGCGCTGCAGGACGGTGCCTGGCACCACGTGGACTCCTACGCCCCGGAGCGAGCCGGACGCGCGGATACCGTCGAACTGTGGCACAAGGTCACCACCGAAGAAGACGCCGAATGGACCCGCCGCTACCACTCGCTGGACATCGCGGAGAAGGCCTTCGGCGGCAGCGTCGAAATCACGCTGAACGACGGCACCGTGATCACCGATGAGATCGCCGTGGCCGACGCGCACCCGCTGGGCGCCCGCCCCTTCGCCCGCGAGCAGTACATCAACAAGTTCCGCAGCCTGGCCGCGGGCCTGGTGGACGAGCAGGAGATCGACCGCTTCATCGCGGCCGCCGAAAACCTGGAAAACCTCGGCGCCGGCGAGCTGGAGCAGCTGAACATCGTCGCCGCCACCGGCGTGATCGACCAGTCGAACGCACCGAAGGGCCTGTTCTAACATGCTGTACTCAACCCTCACCCCCGCCGCGAAGCGGGTCGCGCTGCGCGAAATGCTCACCCCGGGTGCCGCCCGCCAGTTCCCCGGGGCGTTCAACCCGCTCTCGGCCAAGCTGATCGGCGAGAAGAACTTCGACGGGGTCTACATCTCCGGCGCGGTGCTCGCCAACGACCTGGGCCTGCCGGACATCGGGCTGACCTCGCTTACCGAGGTCGCCACCCGCGCCGGGCAGATCGCCAGGATGACGGACCTGCCGGCGATCGTGGACGCGGACACCGGATTCGGCGAGCCGATGAACGTGGCCCGCAGCATCCAGGAACTCGAATACGCCGGCCTGGCCGGCTGCCACATCGAGGACCAGTTCAACCCGAAGCGCTGCGGCCACCTGGACGGCAAGAACGTGGTGGACACTGACACCATGCTCAAGCGCATCGCCGCCGCCGCGGACGCACGCATCGATGAAAACTTCCTGATCATGGCGCGCACCGACATCCGCGCGGTCGAGGGACTGGACGCGGCGATCGACCGGGCCAAGGCGATGGTCGACGCCGGGGCGGATGCGATCTTCCCCGAGGCGATGAAGAACGTTGCGGAATTCGAAGCGGTCTGCAACGCGGTCGACGTGCCGGTGCTGGCGAATATGACCGAGTTCGGCAAATCCGAGCTGTTCAACCGCCAGGAGCTTGCCGACGCGGGCGTCGCGCTGATCATCTACCCGGTGACCTTGCTGCGCAGCGCCATGGGCGCCGCCGAGCGTGTGCTCGACGCAATCAGCGAGGATGGGACTCAGGAGCGCGAAGTGGATAACATGTTAACTAGGTCACGCCTCTACGAGCTTGTCGACTACGAGGCGTACAACCGGTTCGACACCGGGATCTTCAACTTCCAAGTCCCCACCCTGGACATCGATACCAACAACTCGAACCTCTAGCACGGGAATCCATCAACGAAGAGGATGAACTCATGACCACCACCGAGGAAATCAAGAAGGGCCTAGCAGGGGTCGTCGTGGACTACACGGCCGTCTCCAAGGTCAATCCGGACACCAACTCGCTGCTCTACCGCGGCTACCCCGTGCAGGATCTCGCGGCGAACAAGTCCTTTGAAGAGGTCGCGTTGCTGCTTTGGACCGGCGAGCTGCCCAGCGAGTCGGAGCTGACCGAATTCTGCGCCTTTGAGCGGGCTAATCGTGCGCTCGATCCGCGGGTGAAGGCAGCCATCGACCTGCTGCCCACCGACTGCCACCCGATGGATGTCGGGCGCACCGCCGTCTCGGTGATCGGCGCGAACCACCTGGAGGCGGAGAATTCCTCCCCCGAGGCGGAACTGCGCAAGGCGAAAGAGCTTTTCGCCGCCTTCCCGGCGGTCGTCGCCTACGATCAGCGCCGCCGCCGCGGCCAGGAAGTGGTACCTCCGCGCGAGGACCTGGACTACTCGGCGAACTTCTTGTGGATGACCTTCGGCGAGGAAGCCGCCCCGGCGGTCGTCGACGCGTTCCGCGTGTCGATGGTGCTCTACGCGGAGCACTCCTTCAACGCCTCCACCTTCACCGCACGAGTGATCACCTCGACGCTCGCGGATCTGCACTCGGCGGTCACCGGCGCCATCGGCGCCCTGAAGGGTCCGCTGCACGGCGGCGCCAACGAGGCGGTGATGCACACCTTCGACGAGATCGGAATCGACAAGAACGAGTCGCGCAAGGATGCCGCAGCCCGCGCCAAGACGTGGATGGAGCAAGCCCTGGCCGAAAAGAAAAAGGTCATGGGCTTCGGCCACCGCGTCTACAAGCATGGCGACTCGCGCGTGCCGACCATGAAGGCCGCGCTGGATAAGATGATCGAGCACTACGATCGCTCCGAAATGCTCGGCCTGTACGACGGGTTGGAATCCGCGATGGACGAGGCGAAGGCGATCAAGCCGAACCTCGACTATCCGGCGGGCCCGACCTACCACCTGATGGGCTTCGACACCGAAATGTTCACGCCGATCTTCATCGCGGCGCGAATCACCGGCTGGACCGCTCACATCTTCGAACAGCGCGCCTCCAACGCGCTGATCCGACCGCTGTCCGCATACAACGGCCCGGAGCAGCGCGCCCTGTAAACACCTAGGGCAGCTACGGTTCATTCGGCGGGGTCGGACCTACGGGTCCGACCCCGCTCTTGCGTTTCCGGCACGTTCAGTCTATTGTTTTTCGATAGGTATACATCGCTAAGCGACAATTGGAGAGTGTCACATGGGTAAATTGAGCACTTTGGCGTTGCGAATCGTGCTGGGGCTGGTAGTCCTCGGCTCGCTCTTCATCCAATGCTTCATGATCCCCCTGGCGGCCATGGAGCTGGCGGACCGTCCAGCAGAGTTCGCCTACCTGCGCATCTCATTGTTCAGCTACGCGGTACTGGCCCTGCTGATCGTTCAGATCTGCTGCGTCTGCGTCTGGAAACTGGTCGCCCGGGTGCGCCGCGGAACGGTCTTCACCCACGCCTCATTCAAATTCGTCAACATCATCATCACTGCAATTGCCTCCGGGGCGGTGCTGACATTCATCCTCGGGACGATCATGGCCCCGGGCGAGGCGGTGGCTCCCGGCGTAGTGCTCCTGGTCGGCGGATTCGGTGTCCTGCTAGCGGGCATTGCCCTGATCGTCTTGGTGCTGCGCCACCTGCTGTCGCAGGCGGCGAGCACCGAAGCCCAAGCGGCCCTGCTACGCACCGAGTTGGGCGGGGTGATTTAGTGGCCATCCGAGTGGATATCGATGTGATGCTTGCCCGACGCAAAATGGCGGTCGGCGAATTGGCCGAGCGGATCGGCATCACCCCGGCCAATCTTGCGGTCCTGAAGAATGGACGTGCCAAGGCGGTGCGCTTCAGCACACTGGAAGCGCTGTGCCAGGTCCTGGATTGCCAGCCGGGCGACCTTCTGATTTTCGAAGCCGAAAGCCACGATCCGCGCGGATCCGGTTCTCCGCTGCCCCAATCCACGTTTCCATCCGACGCGTCGAAAATAGGCTAGCCCCAGGGCTCGAAATCGATCGATTGCACCGCCAGATTATCCGCCGCCAGAATGATCTTCGCGGTGAACCGCTCCCCTGCAGCCAAGGCCGGGAGCCAGAGCGGGGAATCCTCCCACATCTGCCTCACCGGCAGTTCGCCGACAGGGAACCACAACGGTTCAAGTTCCTCGCTGGGCACGGGCATCCCGCTGGCGATTCGCGCAGTGAAGACCGCACAGTCCATATTCGCGCGCGGATTCGCCGGAAAAGTAAAGGTCACCCGGGCGGCGAACGTCAGATCTGCCGATTGCACACAAACCCCGGTCTCTTCGCGGAACTCCCGCATCGCAGCGTGCTGCGCAGACTCCCCGGGATCGATCTTTCCTCCCGGCAGCACGATGTTCCCCTGCCCAAAGCCGCGCAGCTTGCGTCCCAATAGCAGCTCGGTGCCCCGGGTGCCTTCGCGCAGCAGCGCCAAGAGCGCGACGGGTTGCGGCTGGGTCACCATCACGCTGGTCTCCGCACCGCTAGTTCACACGCGGGTGCGCGAAGAGGTACGCCTCCCGCAGTGAATCGACGGTGACCTTCGTGTAGATCTGCGTGGTGGTGACCGAGGCATGGCCAAGCAGCTCCTGCACCACGCGCACATCCGCACCACCCTCCAGCAGATGGGTGGCGAAAGAGTGGCGCAGCGTGTGCGGGGAAACATCGCCTGGAATCCCGGCTCGTTCGGCGGCTTTGGACAGGATCAGCCACACCGACTGGCGCGAGAGCCGCCCGCCGCGCTGATTCAAGAACAACGCGGGAGTGCCCTTGCCTTTGGCGGCCAGCCCCGGACGTGCCCGCACCAGATAGTCGCTCACCGCGCGTTGCGCATATCCGCCCACCGGAACAACGCGTTCCTTGGAGCCCTTGCCGAACAGCCGCACCACCGCGTCGGCGGCGAAGTGCAGGTCATCGACGTCCAGGGCGACGACCTCGGAAATGCGCGCCCCGGTGGAGTACAAGAATTCGAGAATCGCCCGATCGCGCAACCCCGCGGGGGTATCGAGAGCGATCGAGTCGAGGATCTGGGTGACGGCAGAAATACTGATCGCCTTGGGCAGCGACTGGCCGACGGCCGGAGGCTGCACCTCGCGGGCCGGATTCGGGGAGCAGATTTCCTCCAGCTCCCAATACTTATGCAGCTGCCGGATGGCCACCGTATGCCGGGCGACCGAACGCGCCCCCAGCGCCTGGTGTTCCGCATCCCCTCGGGCCAGCTGCTGCAGGTAGCCGCTGACCTCATTCTCGGTGAGGCGTGCCGGGTCGGTGATGCCGCGCGCTTCCAACGCTTCTTGGTACCGGGTCAGATCCCGCCGGTAGGACTCCAGCGTATTCTTCGCCAGTCCGCGTTCGATGGCCAGATGCTGCAAGTAGCGGCGTAGCTCGGAAGCGAACTTCGAGGACTTCGGGCTTGGTACCGCGGCGCGCTCGGGACTGCTCATCGCTACGATGAGGTTTTGCTGCGCAGCCCCGGGTGCGCTTCGAAGGCGCTGTTCGCCTCGCGTAGCGAGGCATAACCGGTGGCTCGGGCCGCGTGCGCTGCCAGCAGGCCGACGACCGCCGAGGGGTTGTGGATCTCCCCGGCGAGCACTGCGGCAACAGCCTCGTCCAAGGGCACCCAGCGGGTGATGATTTCGGCTTCCTCTTCGGTCCGTGCATGGCGTTGGTCCGCCGGCACCAACTGCACATCGCGCGCCAAGAAGATGCGCAACGCCTCTGAGGAAGATCCCGGAGAGAGGAACACGTCGGTGAGCACCGACCAGGTCTGCGCGGTGCTATCCGCTTCTTCCCAGAGCTCGCGCTTCGCCCCGTCCAGCGGCGGCTCGCCTGCCACATCGAGCAGGCCAGCGGGAAGCTCCCATAGCCGCATGCCTACCGGATGACGGTATTGGTTAACGAGAAGGACCCGTTCACGCTCATCGAGGGCGAGAATCGACACGGCACCAGGGTGCACGATGTAGTCTCGCTCGATGCGGGTTCCATCATCCGAAAGCTGCACCGTGTCGTGGACGACATTCCAGATGCGTCCTTCATAAACGGTTTCGCTGGCGATGAGCTCTCGTGGTGAAAGTTCATCGGCTATCGGTTGTGGTTCCACGCGAACGGGCCCTTCTATTGGTATTACCTTGCTGGTACTACCTTAGACGGTTTAGAACCGGGTTTCGCTTAGGCGTTGCGCTTGGCCAGCGCCGCGGCGACCAGACCTGCAAACAGCGGGTGCGGACGAGTTGGGCGGCTGGAGAGTTCCGGGTGGGCCTGCGTGGAGACGTAGTACGGGTGTACGTCCTTAGGCAGTTCCACGAACTCGACAAGCTGGCCATCCGGGGAGGTTCCGGAGAAGACCAGACCTGCTTCTTCGAGCTGCGCACGGTAGGCGTTGTTGACCTCATAGCGGTGACGGTGTCGCTCTGCGACCTCGGTCTTGCCATAGGTTTCGGCCAAAACCGATCCTGCTGCGAGCTTTGCGTCATACAGTCCCAGACGCATGGTGCCGCCAAGATCGCCCTTGCCGTCAACGATGTTCAGCTGCTCTTCCATGGTCGCGATGACCGGGGTGGAAGATTCTGGATCGAATTCGGTCGAGGAAGCCCCTGGCAGGTCGGCCATATTGCGGGCGTACTCGATCACCATCGACTGCAGCCCCAGGCAGAGGCCGAGGGTCGGAATCTGGTTTTCGCGAGCGAAGCGCAATGCTCCGAGCTTGCCTTCCAGACCGCGAATGCCGAATCCACCGGGGACACAGATCGCTTCGACGCCCTCAAGTGACGTGCGTGCACCGTCTTCGGTGTCGCAATCATCCGATGGCACCCAGCGAATCTTGACCTTGGCTTCGTTGGCGAAACCACCGGCCTTCAGCGCCTCGGTAACCGACAGGTAGGCATCTGGCAGATCGATGTACTTGCCCACCAGGGCGATGGTCAATTCATGCTTCGGGTTGTTCACCACGTCCAGCAGGCGGTCCCAGCCCTCCCAGTCCACGTCGCGGAACTTCAGCTCCAAGGTCTGCACGATATAGGCGTCAAGGCCCTGGGAGTGCAGGATCTTGGGAACTTCGTAGATGCTTGGCGCGTCGGCGCAGCTAATGACCGCTTCGGTTTCCACATCGCAGGTACGGCCGAGCTTGGCGCGCATCTCGTCGGGGATTTCACGGTCCGAGCGGATCACCAGAGCGTCGGGCTGAATGCCGATGGAGCGCAGGGCTGCCACCGAATGCTGAGTTGGCTTGGTCTTCAGCTCATGGCTTGGACCGATGTATGGAACGAGGGAGACATGCACGAAGAAGGCGTTCTTCCGGCCGATATCCTGGCGGACCTGGCGGGCCGCTTCAAGGAATGGCTGGGATTCGATATCTCCGACGGTGCCACCAATTTCGGTGATGATCACGTCCGGGGCGGACTTGCCGGCACCGGGTTCGGTGGCGGCCAAACGCATGCGGCGTTTGATCTCATCGGTGATATGCGGGATGACCTGAACGGTATCGCCCAGGTATTCGCCGCGACGTTCGCGTTCCAGAACGGTTGAGTAAACCTGGCCGGTGGTCACATTCGCGCTGCCTGGAAGGTTTTCATCCAGGAAACGCTCATAGTGGCCAATGTCCAGGTCGGTTTCTGCGCCATCGTCGGTAACGAAGACTTCACCGTGCTGGAAGGGGTTCATTGTACCTGGATCGACGTTCAGGTACGGATCGAGCTTCTGCATGGTCACTGAGAGACCACGAGCTCGAAGTAGATGTCCAAGGCTGGATGCCGTCAATCCCTTACCCAGGGAGGAGGCCACACCGCCGGTGACGAAGATATGCTTTGTCGTTTCAGACGACCGAGAATCACGAGTTAAATTACGCTGCACCACGGGATTTCATCCTATCACCATTGCTCGCTTGCGCGAATACCGACCATCCACTTTGCAACTCTACGACACGCAACCGCGATGCCAAAGTCCGTTTCCGCAATCTATCGTGCGCTCTTCGTCACCAGGGCGTCGACCATCTTTCGCGCGTCGGCGAGCAGCTCTTCGGCATGCGCCTGCGCGGTATCGGAATCCTCCTGACCTGCCAACATACGCGCCAATTCGCGCACACGCTCGGACTCGTCCAAGGTGATTACATCGCTGGCGGTAAACCCTGCACCGGCTGTGGATTTTCCATTTGAGGTCTTGATCACCCGGATATGGCGATCTGCGTAAGCGGCGACCTGAGGCAGGTGTGTGACCACAATGACCTGCACATGGCGGGCCAGCATGGCTAACCTCTCACCAATGCTTACCGCCGCCTTGCCGCCCACGCCCGAGTCGACTTCGTCGAAGATGAAGGTTGGCACCGGGTCGACCGCGGCGAGTACTACCTCGATGGCAAGCATGACGCGTGAGAGTTCGCCTCCACTGGCCCCCTTGCCCAGCGGCCGCGGCGAGGCGCCGGCGTGCGGAGCAAGCAGCATCTCGATCTGGTCTTGGCCGTAGGCACCAAGCTCAGGCAATTCACTGATCTCAACAAAGAGCCTCGCATCCGGCATGGCCAACGCCGTCAATTCCTCACTGACCCGCTTGGAGAGCTTTGCGGCCGCCTTACGACGAGACTCGGAAAGTTCGGTAGCCAGCGACGCAGCCTTCTGCTCCAGCTCGACCACCGTGCTTTCGAGCTCCTCGATGCGGCAGTCATCGGAACCAAGCTGCTCCAGCCGCTGTCGGGACTCATCAGCCCAGGCAAGCACCTCATCGATGCTTGGTGCGTACTTGCGCAGCAGCTTATTCAGTTCCGCGCGGCGGGATTCAATCAGTGCCAGCCGCTCCGACCCCTCTTCATCGAGGTCCGAAACATAGCTGGCCATATCGCTAGAGAGCTCAGAGGCGAGAATGCCCAATTCTGCGGCGCGATCGGCAAATGCAGCCAATGCAGGATCATCGCCGCTTGACTGCGCGAGCACACCGCGAGCGGATTCGGCCAGGGTGGTGATCCCGGGGGTCTCAAAATCTTCGCTGTCGACGATCGCGCGGGCCTGCTGGCTGGCGCTACGCAGCGATTCGACATTGCCCAGCTTGATTGCGGTTTCGCGCAGTTGTTCGTCTTCGCCCGGCATTGGCTCCAGCGAATCGATCTCGTCGAGAGCCAGTCGTAGATTTTCGGCTTCGCGCACCCGATCTCGCGAGTCTTGCTTCAGCGCCGAGAGTTCCTTGCTGGCGGCGCGCCACTGCCGATAGGTGCGCTGATAGCTGCTTAACGTGCGGGCAAGGGCCGAGCCAGCGAAACGGTCCAGTGCGTCGCGCTGCGCGCCGGCTTCCTTCAGACGGATCTGATCGGACTGGCCATGCACCGCGACAAGCTCTTGGCCCAATTCGGCCAGCAGACCTACCGGAGCGCTTCGCCCTCCGACAGTCGCCTTCGAGCGCCCCTGCGCGGACAGCGACCGAGTGAGGATCAGTTCGCTCTTCTCCCCCACCTCGTCCACGAACGCGCCGGCATGGGTGGCGGATTCAAGTACGTGATTGTCGGGCTCCAGATGCACGACCGCTTCGGCCAGCGCATGCTTGGCGCCGTTTCGCACGGCTCCTGCATCGGCCCGCCGTCCAAGCAATAGTGACAAGGCGGTGATGACCATGGTCTTACCCGCACCCGTTTCACCGGTGACTACCGTCAACCCCGGCCCCAGTGGCAGGGTCGCCTTAGTGATCACGCCAAGGTTGGAGATCGAAATTTCCTGAATCATAGCCCGCTCCCGGTCGTTCTAGTTCATGCGTTCCACTTCTCGTCCTAATAGTACTTGCTCAATCGTAAGTTTGTTCTAATATCGTTGCTGCGGGTCGTGTTTCCTACTGCTTAGTTTCGTCACGTGCTATCAAGGGGATGCTTGGTTCGTCCTTGTGGTGCGGCTCAATGCTTTGAAAGCCCGGGCCGGTCACCTGCAGCGCGGTGGTCGCCGGACGACGATCGTCCTCGTCGGCAGGCCCACGCCAACCCTGAATGGGCAATTCAAACTTCTTCACCAGACGTTCGGAGAAAGGAGTGGTGTTCAAACGAGCCATGCGTACCGGTATTTCGCTGCGCGTAACCTCGATGCGTGCACCCGGAGGCAGGTCGATGGTACGACGCCCGTCGCACCACAGCACCGCACCGGCCTCTGAACGAGTGAGCGTCTCCACAGCCATAACCGAGTCCGGGGAAACCACCAGCGGTTTGGCAAACAGCGCATGCGCACTAATCGGGACCATAATCAGCGCGGCAACCTCTGGCCAAACTACAGGGCCTCCAGCCGAGAACGCATAGGCGGTAGATCCGGTGGGGGTAGCCATCACGACGCCATCGCAGCCGAATGTGGAGATCGGTCGACCGTCTACCTCGATTACCACTTCGATCATGCGTTCACGATTGGCTTTTTCAACGGCGGCTTCATTCAGCGCCCAAGTTTCGGCCAGGCAGACATTGTCCAACCACACCTTAACCTCGATGGTCATCCGCTCTTCGACGGAATATGCACCTGAAACGAGATCCCGTACGGTGCTCGCCAGCTCGGAGCGCTCGGCCTCCGCAAGGAAACCGACATGCCCTAGATTCACGCCGACCAATGGCAACGGCGCTTGGCGGACCAGTTCCGCGGCGCGCAGCACCGACCCGTCGCCGCCAAGGACTACGCCCAGATCCACCTCATCGATGGTGCAGTCCTGGTCCAAGATCTCCATCGGAACCTGCAGCCCGTGGCTGGCATCGAGCACTGCTTCGTGATCCTTTTGACGCATTACCGGCATCACACCTGCCGCATCGAGCAACCCACAGGTTTCGATGGCCGCGGCGATCGCTTCTTGGCGCCCGGTGTGGGTGAAAACTAGAATGCGTCGCAAGGCAGGCTGCCCCTCTCTGGTTCGAGCTATGCGCTTGGCGCTGAGTATGTCACCGCACAAGCAAGTCACTTCTAAGAGTAGTCAACCGCGTCCCACATTTCGGTTTCACTGACCGATTGTTGATGACCGGTTGGAACTTTTCCGAGCCAGAGGAAGAATTCAACGTTGCCGTCTTGTCCGGGCAGCGGGCTGCGGGCTACTCCGCAAAGCTCCAGCCCGGCTTCCTGCGCGGATTTCACAACACCTTCGATGGAGCTGCGGCGTAGTTCGGGAGATGAAACCACACCGGTGCGGTTCAAGTGGTCTCGGCCAACTTCAAACTGCGGCTTGACCATCAACATCAAGGAACCGCCCGCGCGTGTCGCTCCCGCAAGCGCAGCGATCACCAAGCGCAAGGAGATGAAGGACAAGTCTGCCACTACAAGGTCGACTTCTCCCCCGATATCTTCGGGTTTCAGATAACGAACGTTAAGCCCTTCAAAAACCGAAACCCGTCGGTCTTGGCGGATCTGATCGACGAGCTGGCCATGCCCAACATCGGCTGCCACTACGTGCTTAGCCCCGCGGCGCAATAGCACATCGGTGAACCCGCCGGTCGAAGCTCCGGCATCGAGACAGCGCATAGACATTGGGTCGACGGTCGTAAACACATCTAGTGCTCCGGCAAGCTTGTGCCCGGCTCGGGAAACGTATTCTTCGCCGATACTGGCCAGCACATCGAGCCTGGCCGTGATCGGAATTTTTTTAGCAGCCTTGGTGACGCACACTCCATCGAGCAGCACCCGGCGGGCCTCGATGAGCTTTGCGGCCTCGGTGCGCGAACGGGCCAGAGATCGAGAAACAAGTTCCTGATCTAGTCGGTTCATCCGTGGAGCTCCGTGGAATTGAGTTCGGCTTGGAGGGAATCGAGCAGCTGCTCGTAAACTGCGGCGTGCGCGATCACATCCTGCTGCGCCAGCGAGGATAATGTTGCGTCTACCCGCTGGTCGTCAATGTGGACTACCGGCTTGGACCCAGGGGTTTCCATGTTCACGTCGTTCACCTCTGTGCTCGTCGCAGGGTATCCAATCCGCGGGCGGTGAATTGGATTTCTGGGCTGACATGTTCTTGCTGCCGCGAATGAGCCAGCCACCATGCGTGACACGCGGCCCGCCAGGCATTCAGGTCCGATTCGTTCCCGTTGACCTCAATGGATTCGCCTTCCACCTTAGCTACGGACTCGCCGACTTGAACCCCGTACCCGAGGACCTTGATCGTCGGATACGGCCGGTAGAGGTCCGCGAGGCTTGAAATCAAGTAGTTTGGGCGTTCGGCTACTGGTGCCCCGAGCGCCGTACGCGGGGAATCTACGCCGGTCAGCACCAGCGCGGTTGAGAACCCCGCCCGATATCCACCGAGAATATCGGTGTCCAGACGATCACCGACTACCAATGGGCGCCGAGAATCGAGTCGGTCCGCGGCGCGGGAGAATAGATAGGATTCAGGCTTGCCGGCCACACGTGGGGTCACGCCGGTGGCCAGTTTTACCGCGTGGACCAACGAACCGTTACCCGGGGCGATGCCCTCGGCGCGCGGAATCGTGAGATCCGTGTTTGTGGCAACCCACTGGGCGCCGTTGTTGATGGCATAGCTTGCCTCGGCTAGATCGTTCCATGCGACGTTAGGATCGAAGCCTTGGATCACCGCCACCGGTTCGTCTTTGTGCGATTCGACGACTTCCAGTCCCCGCACCGCAATGCATTCACGCAGATACGGGGACCCGACCACTAGGACCTTGCTGCCCGGGTTCAATTCGCGTGCCAGCATTTCGGCGCCGGCATCGGCAGAACCGAAAACCTGCTCAGCACCGGTTTTCACACCAAGCTGACGCAGGTGGGCCGCGACCGACATCGGCGACCGCCCCGCATTATTGGTGATGAACGCCAGGGCGACGTTTACTTCGGCTAGTGCATTCAACGACTCGACGGCGTCGGGGATCCCATTGGGACCCGCATAGACGACGCCATCGAGGTCGGAAAGCACAGAATCAAATCCGGAGATCAGCATTCGGTACTAGTTCCTACTTCTGGGAGTCGGTTTCGGTCTCGATCTCGGCGTCGGCCTCTTCGGCTTGAACCTCGACCAGTGCGTCTTCTTCATCGATGCCGGTCTGCTCGGCAACTGAGGCGTCTTCGTCAATGCCGTCTAGTTTGGCATCAACTTCGTCTTCCTCGGCTTCGTCCGAGTCGGCCTCTGCGACAGCATCGTCCTCATCAGCTACGACGACGATGTTTTCATCAACAACGTCCTTGGCGCGTGGACGCTCATCCTCTTCGTCCATCTCTGGAGCCAGATCCACAATGAAGGATTCGGTTTCTTCCTCGATGCCTAGGGCCCGCTCGGCAGTAGCGACCTGAGCAAACCAGCGCTTTGACTCTTCGCCACGTCCAGCTGCGGAAAGCAGATCAGCGTAGGCGGTGAACAAACGAGGGCTGAAGGAATAAGCACGGTTGAAGTCTAGCTGCTCCAAGGACTCCAGTTCCGACAGGGCCTTATCCAGTTGTCCCAAGTCACCGAAGCAGCCGGCCGCAACCATATGCATTTCGACCTTCACTGCGGTTTCCAGATTCGCGCATTCCTCGGAGTGAGCAAGTTCAATAGCTTTTTCGGCACGGCCCAGGCCTCGCAACGAGTCGGCAATCAACGGCAGGTTATAGTCCGAACCGGAGATCCGACGGTGAGTGCGAAGTTCACGCAATGAGTCAGCATATTTGCCTGCGTGGTAGGCAGCGATGCCAACTGCTTCGCGGACAACCGCAACACGGCCGCCACGACGGGAAGCTGCCAGTGTGTGCTCGTAGGCCAGCTCTGGTTCTTCTTCAAGCAGACGCCCTGCCATTACAAGGTGCTTAGCAACCCAGCTTGCCGAACGCTCTTCGAGGTAGCGAAGCTGGGCGCGTGCAACGCGATCCAGCTCTTTACCGGTAACGTCCTCGTCGATTTCTGGCGACTGCTCACGGTCGGGGCGGTTCGAGATTCGCAGGTCGCCCGGGTTGTGAGCGCGAGGTGCCTCTGGTCCCCGGTCGTCAAAGCGGCTTCCGCGATCGGGGCGGTCGCCCTTGCTTCGGAAGTCACCGCGGTTGTCATCACGCTTGAAGCCGCCACGGTTATCGTCGCGTCCGCCACGGAAGCCGCCTTCGCGGTTGTCATCACGCTTGAAGCCGCCACGGTTATCGTCACGTCCGCCACGGAAGCCGCCTTCGCGGTTGTCATCACGCTTGAAGCCGCCACCGCGGTTGTCATCACGCTTGAAGCCGCCACGGTTATCGTCACGGCTGCCACGGAAGCCGCCTTCGCGGTTGTCATCACGCTTGAAGCCGCCACCGCGGTTATCGTCACGCTTGAAGCCACCACGGTTATCGTCACGGCTGCCACGGAAGCCGCCTTCGCGGTTGTCATCACGCTTGAAGCCACCACCGCGGTTATCGTCACGCTTGAAGCCACCGCGATTGTCGTCGCGCTTGAAACCACCACGGTTATCGTCACGGCTGCCACGGAAGCCGCCTTCGCGGTTGTCGTCACGCTTGAAACCACCGCCACGGTTGTCGTCACGCTTGAAGCCACCACCGCGGTTGTCATCGCG
>NZ_NRGV01000018.1:0-7259 GCF_002332385.1 Glutamicibacter sp. BW80
CAGAAACTTGACCAGCTCACGGTAGCCCTGAAAGAAATCTTCGTAAGAGTAGCTTGGATGGAACTGCACGATCTCCGTGTAGCTGTCATTGCCAGCGATATGCGCAGCGAGTTTTAAGGCGAGAAACGTCTTACCTGTGCCAGGAGGGCCGAAAAGGATGATCTGACGACGGCGTTCAATGAGGTTCAACTGCTTTTGGAGCCATGTCGAGTCCATGAATACGGACTCGGCTAGGGCTTGTGTGGCTGGAGGGAACGAGCGTGTTGCTCCTTGACTATGTTCCCGGTTTTGAGCGGTCGTTGTCTGGTCTAGGTTCTTTTCCTCTTCATCATCAGCAACTAGCTCCGTATTTTGGCCGCCTTTCCATGCTTCGGCATAGGGAGGTATATGGAAATTGACTGCCTCACCCGATTTGACCTGAAGTTGAAGCACAATAGAGAGCAGATCATGGTCGAGGTCCCCGGTGCTTTCGCCGATCTCGCCGATGAATGCCGCGCGGATGGCTTCCCTGTAATCAAGAGAAACGACGGATGTTATCTGGAGCGGGTGAACGAGGTAGACCAATGAATGCCGTTGGGTTGGAAACTTTTTCCTGGCAAGCCTTGAACTAAGCCACGCCAGGCCCAAGCATTTTCAAGTAGTGTCCCTTTCTCCTCGCTCGACTTGTTGCACCAGTCGTTCAGCAAGCTGATGATAAGAACAAGAGCATCATAAAGGTTTTGGTTCATTGCTGTGCCGGGATTGAAGCTACCAGATTTGAACGCCTTGGAAACTTCGACAGGTATCTGCACAGGGTGGTCCATATACCCTAGGAGCGTTTGCACACGCTCGGTTTTCTTTCTCTCGCCGATGGTTTTCGAGCCCATCGGGAGGAGCTGCCAACAGACAAGTTCGGCCATTAACAGCCGCGCGTCATCCGAGACCAGAGCCATCTGTCCTTTGAGCTTATTGACGAAGTCTCCCGACCCGAAGTCCGGTTTATCCACAAAGACTGCACGTAACTCGTCAACGGGGCCGCGCGACCAAACCTCACGACCTGGGGCGAAGGCGGACTCACCGTTTTTCAGTCCTCGATCCACGAAAAGCTGGGCGGCACTGCGAACGGCTTCTTCCTCCTTGCTAGTGGCAACAATGATTGTGCGAAGCTGCTCATCTTTATCTTCGTTTCTCAGCGCGTCCCATTCCTGATAGAGATGGCGCGCTTCCGCCACTAGCTCCGTGGCACTTTCGTGCTCTTCGAGAGCACACCGCCCTGAATCGGTGATACTCCACAGTCCGGTGCCGTCTTTTTCGATCCAGCCGGCCTTCACCAGGTCGACGGAGGACCACATGAGCTCCGTTTCGCCACGGGACTTTCCGTCGGATTTTGTCTCGGCTTCGACGCCTTCTGCAGGTACCAGGTCGAACACTTCAGAAGCGAGCGAATTAGGACCGTATGCCTTAGCGCGCCCATTGGGGCTGGCCGCCAGTTGTTTGAGGACGAGTTGGACCCGTTTCGCGTTGTTATCAGTTGTAGGCACAGTGAGCTCCTTGTTCTTTACTAGCAGATTACGCTGGGGCACCGACGGAACTGTGGAGTACACTCTCCGACACTGACCGAATGCCGGAATGTATTCGAAGCGCTCGACGAGCTACATGGAGAAGAGATAGAAAAGAACCCGCACAGCGACAGTGTTCGTTGAATCGATACTGGAATTCGCTTCTGTCTGTCGGCCCAAGAACCAATTAATCTTCGAGGATGGAGTGTGAGTAGGAGCCCACAGTCAGACGCCGTTAAATGACGTAATTTCACAGAGTGGAAGTAGCCCTTCATGTCGTATTAGCGAAGGCCTTGAAGCGAATAATCGCAAAACGAATCTCAGCTCAGAACGTCGTTCCTGAGTATCCAAGTTTTCGGGAAATTTGGGCGGCGGTGGCACCCATAACTCCTTTCAATGCCTTCATTCGTTCATCAGGCATGTAGGGATTTGTCGCAGACATGCTTATTGCAGCGATGACTTTTCCGCTACCATCACGAATCGGTGCGGCCACGCATCTGATGCCTGGCTCATTGTCTTCCAAATCCAGCGCCGTACCTTCTTCGGCATAAATTTTCATGCGACTAAGAAATCCCTCTTTCGTCTGGGTAGATGACTGTTGCACAGGGGATTCTGAGTCGAAAGTTTTTTCCCAACGTTCTGGGCTGTCAAGTAGCAACGCTTTGCCGATACCAGTGCGACTCAGGGGCATACGTTGACCTACTCTAGATCGCATCTGTGCACCGCGGGTTCCTGGTACTTTATCAACGTAAAGCACCTGGGCTTCGTCTTCGACTGCAAGGTGCACGGTGTCTTGATACTTGCGGGCGAGCTCTTCTAAGATCGGTTTCGCTATCACTGGAACGGGACTCTGATATAGCGCATGGAAGCCCAGCTCGATTAGAGCCGGTCCCAGGCTGAAATCGGTACCGTGGCTGCTGCGAAGAAACCCTCTTTGGACCAGTAACTTCACCATTCTCTGAGCTGCACTTTTTCCAATATTGGCAGACGCTGCGACTTCATTGAGGGTGGTCGCACCCTTTCCGACAGCTCTCAGTATGTCGAGTCCACGCGCAAGTGTCAGCGTGCCGGCAGGCGGGTGTTCAGGAGCACTTTCTTCAACTTCTACTGACATTGGGGATTCCTCCCGTGTAGGAAAATAATTCACTTCATCCCACTATATGCAACGCTCTTTGAACTATTGGGACGAGTCGGACAATATTCACATGTGAATGGGAGCACATTCCAGCAAGCTAGTAAGACCCGCGAGAACAAATCAGGAGACATGACAAACATGGCCGAAGCCCAGTTAATTGCTTTGGACTGGGGGACCACATCTGCTCGCGCCTATCTAATGGGACGTGGCGGTGAAATCCTGGCCGAACGAAGCAAACCCCTTGGGATCATGCAGGTGAACCGAAATGCCGAAGAGAAGTCGTTGGTGCTCGAAGTAGCCTTCGGTGCTGCATTTGAAGAGTTATGTGGTGATTGGTCGGAAACCCTTCCTTTAACGCCAATCATTGCCTGCGGCATGGTTGGGAGCCGACAGGGATGGATCGAAGCAGCATATCGCCCGGCGCCTGCAGATCTATCCACACAGAACCTTGAATTGGCCACCGTCGAGGTTGGCCATGGACAACGTTTGCATGTCATCCCTGGGGTCTTGGATTCAAAAGAACTGCCGGACGTGATGCGTGGCGAAGAGACGCAAATACTCGGTGCTTTGGATCTTGACACTGAGCAAAGCGATTCAGAGGATGAACAGCTCTTTTTACTCCCAGGCACTCATTCGAAGTGGGTGCGAGTAAAGGGACAAACGATCATTGATTTTTCAACTTCGATGACCGGTGAGACTTTCGCATTACTCAGTAAGCATTCGATTTTGTCTAAACTGATGGATCCAGCGACAGATGAGAACTGGAACGCGTTTGATCGTGGCGTTCGAGTCTCGCGGTCATCTATCGGTTCGGTTGACGTCATGCTGACGGCATTCTCCGCACGCACATTGGTGCTCACCGGGAGGTTGGAGAGAACTGAAGTCAGCGATTACTTGTCAGGTCTGATGATCGGATCTGAAATTCGTTCGGTTATTGAGCGATGGAAAGACCGAGAAGTTCCCGCACTGACAATTTGCGGTAACCAAGAGCTCAACAAACGCTATGCGCGTGCTCTTGCGTTATTTGATGTCCAGCGAGTTCGAGAACTTCAGGGCACGGCCGCAAGGGGCCTCTGGTCGGTGGCCTCCACTGTGGGGTTGCTGCAGGCCTCATCAGTTTAGATTTCGAAATTTAAAAACGATCCAACAGAAAGGACAATGTCGTGATTGATACCCTCGCTCCATTGCATCCATCCGGACTTGTTGCCATCTTGCGCGGTATGAACCCTGCGGAAGCACAAGCCGTGGGCGAAAGCCTTTACGCGAGCGGTTTCCGGGCGCTAGAGGTGCCGCTGAATTCCCCGCAACCACTACGTAGTATTGAAATTTTGCGCAGTACCCTGCCAGCCGACGCCGTCGTAGGAGCAGGTACTGTACTCTCCGTCGAACAGGTTCGCTCCTGTCATGCAGCGGGTTCGCAGATTATTGTTTCTCCCAGCACGAACATCAACGTGATCAAAGAAACCGTAGCACTAGGTATGGATTCGTTCCCGGGAGCTGCGACGCCTAGCAATGCGTTTGATGCGATTGAAGCAGGTGCCAAAAACGTCAAGATTTTCCCAGCCGAGCAAGTTGGGTTAGCGGGGTTCAAGGCTTGGACTTCTGTAATTCCCCAAAATATCCGGCTTCTCCCGGTCGGCGGTATCTCGGAAGAGAACATGTTTGAGTGGGCCGAAGCAGGAGCTACTGGATTTGGTATTGGTTCTTCCCTCTATAAAGCAGGTCGAAGCTTAGACGATCTAAAAAAACGGGCAGACAAGCTTGTCGACGCCTACCGAACGATCCATGAGATGAGGAAGTCTGCATGAAAATCACAAAACTGACCACCTATATGGTGCCGCCACGTTGGCTGTTCTTGAAGATTGAAACTGACGAAGGAATCGTCGGCTGGGGCGAACCTGTTTTGGAAGGTCGAGCAGCAACGGTAGCGGCCGCTGTGGATGAATTATCGGATTATCTCATCGGTCAGGATCCTCGGAACATTGAAGATCTGTGGACCGTCATGTACCGCGGTGGTTTCTACCGCGGTGGCGGGATCATGATGAGCGCACTCGCCGGAATCGACCAGGCACTCTGGGATATTAAAGGCAAAGCGCTCGGTGTTCCTGCGTACGAGTTGCTCGGTGGCAAGGTCCGCGACAAGATTCGGGTGTATTCGTGGATTGGTGGGGACCGTCCCTCGGATACTGCAGCTGCTGCGAAATCCGCGGTCGACCGAGGATTTACTGCCGTCAAAATGAACGGAACAGAAGAACTACAGTACATAGACACGTGGGATAAGGTCCAAGGCTGCTTGGAGAACGTCCAAGCCGTTCGGGACGCTGTTGGTGAGACCGTGGGTATCGGTGTCGATTTCCATGGTCGTGTTCACAAGCCCATGGCGAAGGTACTGCTGCGTGAGCTTGAGCAGTACAAGCTGATGTTCATCGAAGAACCGGTGCTCAGCGAAAATATCGGATCAATGCTGGAACCGCTACGTAACTCCAGTACGCCGATTGCTCTGGGTGAGCGCCTCTTCTCCCGTTGGGATTTCAAAGATGTCTTGGCCAGCGGAGCTGTGGACATCATTCAGCCGGACCCTTCGCACTGCGGCGGCATCACCGAAGCGCGAAAGATTGCGTCCATGGCGGAAGCCTATGACGTTGCCGTTGCGCTGCACTGCCCACTTGGTCCAATCGCTTTGGCTGCAAACCTGCAGATTGATGCCGGTGCCTATAACGCATTCATCCAAGAGCAGTCTCTGGGTATTCATTACAACGAGTCCAACGACCTCCTTGACTACGTCAATGACCCGTCGGTCTTTGCCTACGAAGATGGCATGGTCGCCATCCCGGAAGGCCCGGGTCTGGGCATTGACGTCAACGAAGAATACGTCATTGAACGCGCAGCGGAAGGACACCGCTGGCGCAATCCAATTTGGCGTCACAAAGATGGGTCCTTCGCAGAATGGTAAACCATATGTCACAGTCGACAGCGTTGTCAGCTCCCGCCTCTAAGGGAAATGGCAAAGCCACAAAAATGCGCTACGTCGTAGCGCTCATGTTGTTCCTTACCGTGGTTATCAACTACATGGATCGTTCAAACCTTTCGGTGGCGGCCCCGCTCATTGCCGACGAATTTGGTTTAGATACCGCACAACAGGGCCTGTTGCTCTCCGCGTTTGGCTGGACCTACGCTGCAATGCAGTTACCCGGCGGTTGGCTAGTCGACCGAGTTCAGCCACGACTGCTGTACCCAATTTGTTTGGTGCTGTGGTCCATAGCGACCATCTTCATGGGTTTGGCCGGCAGCTTTGTCGCACTGATTGTCTTGCGCATGGCGGTGGGCGGATTTGAAGCGCCGGCTTACCCAATCAACAACAAGGTAGTGACCGCCTGGTTCCCAGAGCGTGAACGCGCATCGGCTATCGGTTTCTACACCTCGGGCCAGTTCATTGGACTGGCACTGCTGACTCCAGTTCTACTGTGGTTGCAGCACGCATTGACTTGGCACTGGGTCTTCGTAGTTACCGGTGGAGTAGGCGTGGTGTGGGGCCTGGTCTGGTACTTCGTCTATCGCAACCCGGTCGATTCGAAGCGAGTCAATGCTGCCGAAGTGGATTATATCCGCGAAGGTGGCGGACTTGTTGACCTTGGCAGCGCCAAGACCAAAGAGGTCAAGCCAAAACTGAGCAAGGCAGACTTTGCTTTGGTGTTGGGACGTCGCAAATTGTGGGGAATCTATATTGGTCAGTTCTGTCTGACCTCAACCCTTTGGTTCTTCCTCACTTGGTTCCCGACATACCTAGTGACGTACCGTCAGATGGACTACATCAAGACTGGCTTCTTGGCGTCGCTTCCTTTTGTTGCTGCGCTGGTCGGCGTCCTGATCAGTGGCGTGCTTTCGGATCTGATGCTCAAGCGTGGCGCAAGCCTAGGCACTTCGCGTAAGCTGCCAATCATCGTTGGCCTGCTGCTCTCGATGAGCATGATTGGCGCGATTTTTACCGATAGCACAGCAATGGTCATCATGTTTATGTCCATTGCCTTCTTCGGAAATGGTTTGGCATCGATTACATGGTCATTGGTATCCGCCATGGCGCCATCGCACCTGATCGGTTTGACCGGAGGCATGTTTAACTTCATCGGTAACTTGTCTTCGATTGCCACCCCAATTGTGATTGGTTTGCTGGTGTCAGCCACAGACTTTGGTCCAGCTTTCATCTACATGACAGTTGTGGCTGCCGCAGGAATTCTGGCATACGTCTTCCTCGTGGGTAAGGTTCAGCGCGTAGAAAGCTAAAGTGATCTAGCTTGTAGTGAGGTCAGGTCCGGAGCCGTTTCATACGGAATCGGACCTGACTTTTGCATGACAAACATAGTGTTATCGAGAAAGAGCCTGCATTTTCTGGATGGAATGTTTCTATGAGCCGGAATTTTGAACGAGAAGCGTTACTGACTTCCTTCGCATTCTGGAGAGGCTTGTTGAACCGTCTGAAAATTATGTTGCCAGTTCACTGGTGATTCCATCAGGCAACTAGCCCAGATTTTTCATGAAGTCTCTGACAGCCGCCGAAATCCGATAACCAGGATTCCCGGTGGCCGTTA
>NZ_NRGV01000019.1:0-1211 GCF_002332385.1 Glutamicibacter sp. BW80
ATTGAACCCCACATCACGAACCCAGTGAACCTTGTTCTCAATACCCCAATGATTCACCAGCATCCGGTTGAGCACTGACGCATTGGCCTTGTCTGGCGCCAGCGACGTCACGACGTAAACAGTCTCCCTGCTGATCTTCCCGGTAGCTGTCCGCTGGCTGATGCGGGTCAACTGGCCGACCTGCACAGCCCACGGCCAAGCAATCTTCAACGCGCCGACCGGTTGCACCAGCTTCAACTCACGGCGCACATACCTGCCGTGCTCCCACTCTTCGATCCTGTCGGTCACCGGGATCTTCTCCCAGCCCAGCGCGGCACAGTCAGCTTGAAGTGTTCGTTGGTTGCCTTTCACGGTCATCACGTACTCACACCCGTAGGAGCGGACCAGGCGTGCGGTTTCCCGCTGCGTGTGTAGCGCGTCGATCGTGAGGACCGCACCGCGCAGGAAACCGGGCTTATTCTCGTTGATGGTGTGCAGCAGGTTCTTCAGGTACGGGATCTCGTTGGATTTCTCCCCGACAGCAACCTGGGCCAGCACCACGCCGGTGGCGTGGTCCGCGGCGGCGAGGTTGTGACTGCGGGTCCCGGTACCGTGTTTGGCGCTGCGTGATTCCTTCCCGTCAGCACTGATGGTGGTGAAGTCGGTGTGCCGCTTCACCCGCGGCCCATCGGGTGCTACCTGAGGTTGTTTGCTCAGTTGGCCGGTCACCCAGCGGGTGCTGGCCATATCGAGCTGGTCGGCGTCAATGAGAGCCAGGACTCGTTCGAACGTGTCTTGCGATGGTGGGCCGTGCACGAACTTCTCACCCCACCCGGGATATCGTTGCCACAGGTCAACGGCGTATTCACGCATTTGGGTGTAGCTGTGGTGGTTCGCCAGGTACGCGGCGATGGCGAGGGTCAGAACCAGGGGCAACGGGTGGCGGACCCCGCGCCGGCGGCGCGGATCCTTGATGGCGGCCAATACCGTGAACAGTGGACTGCCTGCGCGCGGGTCGTGAAGTTCTGTGGCGAGGCTGGCACCAGGGAATTGGCGTTGGAGCTGGTTGATCAGGGATGATAGCAAGAGTAAAGGCTTCTGTTAGGTTCTATTGTTTCGCAACTCCAGAATTAACAGAGGCCTTTGCTGTATCGCGATTTAATGACGTTTAATGACTTCGCCTAGTCAGCGTGTGGCTTGGGCTGAGTACCCGGACTTTGCGGTAGCCCTGG
>NZ_NRGV01000020.1:0-24312 GCF_002332385.1 Glutamicibacter sp. BW80
GGGGGCGGGCAACAGGCTTTTTAAGCATCCTATCGAGGGGGCATGCCGTCGTGGCTGGCCAGCGAAGAATCCGCTGAGGTTAGCATGTCCACTGATAGGGGGTGGTTGCGGAGACCTTCAGCAGACCATAGCGTTCGAGGATGGGACGGGAGTACTCGGTAGAGTCGCTATGGATCAGCGTTTTGCCCAACTTCAGCGCGGAGCGGGCCCGGGCAGCCGTCAGCGCACGGTAGATCCCTCTTCCGCGCCATTGCTCAAGGGTTCCGCCGCCCCAGATGCCTGCAAATTGCGTTCCGGGAACGGGTTCAAGCCTTCCGGCACTGACGATCTGCCCATTGGCTTCGGCAACCCAGAGTTCCATCCCGTCATCGGTGGCCAGGCGCTGCAACACCGCCTCGGCGTGATGCTCCGACACCGGATCGCCGAAGGCCTCATCCTGCATCGCACACATCGCGCGCACTTCTGTCTCGGTTGAAACTTGGCGCAGCCGAACGCCCGCCGGCAACTCGACGTCCACCGCGAGATCCGCTGCCGGCCCAATCATGATGGACTCGGATTCTTCGGCAACGAATCCATGGGCTAGCAACTCGTCGTGCAGTCCGGGTGCATGATCGTGGCCGCGCGTCTTCCACTCAACCCGGGTGATCTCGGGCGCTAGTTCGTAGTGGGTCAATGCCTCGCCAACTAGGCTGGAAAGATCAATCCCGCTGGCCCGGTCAACGTGCGGGTAGGTGATGAACCCTCGGCCCTTCGCGAAGCTCACCAGGCGCAGTGGACCGAGCCGTGCCACGTTGAGCGCGCTCGGCGTTTCTGCATCGGTGCGAAGCTGCTCGTCGTATAAACCAAGAAATTCTGCGGCCAATGCTGTGCCCATGGTTGGTTCCCGCCTGCCGGATGGATCAAAAGGGCGCCTCCTGAATAATCAGAAGGCGCCCTGGGAAGTTGTGCGGTTACGGCTTCTCGCCGCAGACCACCTTGTGCCATGGCTGGTAGGTCCAGCTCTTGACATCCGGTGGCAGGGTTTTCGAACCGTCAACCGTCGTGCGATTGCGCGTGATGTCGATGGTGAAGCCCTTCTGCCCGCCGCTTTCGGAAACACATTCCTTGGCGGTGTTGTACTTGATCTCCGGGTTCGTCTGGTTGTACTTGCCCGAGCTCTTCTGCGAGACCTTCCAATAATCGGTGCTCCACAGCCGAGTGTGCACCCGGTCCCCGGATACCCAGGCCTGGATCATCACACCATAGGGGGAGTTGTTCTTCCAGATCATGTCGACCGAGCCTTCCCACAGGGTGGCTTCGCGCCCCGCCGGGTAGCGTTCGAACCAGCGGGAGTGCGGCTTGTGGGTGACGTCGTCGTAGCCGGCAAGGAAGCCGACGTTGTACAACTGGGTGGAGATCTGCGACAGGCCTCCGCCAACCGCTTCACTGGAGAAGCCGTCGACCACCACGCCGGAACCGAAGTAGCCGTTGGCCACGGTGATTGGGCCCAGGGCCTTGAGCAGCGAGAAGTTCTCCCCGGGCTCGATCACGGTTCCGTTGATGCGTGCCGAGCCCGCACGCAGGTTCTTGGTGCGGACCGTGTCATTGGTCGGGTAGGGGGTCGAGAATTCGACGATCTCTTCCTTGATGCCCAGCTTCTTGGCGTCTTCGGTGGTGAAATCGGCTTCCGAAGCGCTCAGCACCACCTTTGCGGTGCGCTCCTTGGTTTCGGTCGCGGCCAGTACCTTGGCGCCCAGGCCCTTGGTCTCGAGCGCGACGCCGGTCACCGATTCCTTGATGGTGGGCTTGCCATTTGCCAGCGTGATGCGCGCGTTCTTGGCCGTGCTGCTCAACTCGGAATTCTTGGTCGCCGCGGCAAAGAGCTTCTTGTCGTCCAGGGTGATGGCCGGGGCGCCGTCCTTCGGCGTGTAGCTGGCCGCGGCGGCGATCGAAGCGGTCGAAATATCGACCTTCTTTTCATCCGAGGTCAGGGTGACCTTGTCCGCGAGCAAGGACTTCACCTGGTCGTCATAGAAGGACTGCAAGGCATCGGGGGAAATCTCCGGCTTGGTGACCTCGCTGGGCAGCTCAATCCCGGCTGCGCCGATGCGCCATTCTTCGCTCAGCAAGCTGGCGGCCTCATCTTGCTTCAACACGACGCCAACAACGGGCGCGACGAGCGTTGCCTTGCCCTCGGCGAAGGTGATATCTCCCTCGGCGACCTCGGCGTTTGCCTTCTTGGCCAGCGCCTGAAGTTCGGTGTTGAGCTTGTCGTTGGCTACGTCGATGCTCGCGGTGGCGGTGTATTTTCCGGTTAAGCGATCGAGCAGATCGGCCGGGTTTGCTTCGTATCCGGTCAGGTCGGCGACCGTGTCATCGATGTTGAGCGTCAGCCCCGCCTTGGCCGGATCAATTTTGTAGCTCTGGGCATTTACCAGGACCTCGAAGGGCTCAGCCGCCAAGGGCGCCACGGATTCACTCAGGGCAGCTCGTGCTTCGTCCTGGCTCATCGAACCGATGTTCACCCCGGCGATGCTCGTATTAGCCGGGATCTGGGCGCTCACGAAGGCTGCACCGCCGAAATAGAGCGCCGCCGCAGCCACCACGCACGAACCGGTAATGATCCAGGGCTTGGCCTTGCTCTTGGCCTTGCCCTTGGAACCGTTGCGAGCGGAGGGTGAGGATGAACTGTCCGGGGAGGGAGTCTGCACTTGTCTGTTAGCTCTTTCGAAAAGCGATTGGGGTCGGGCACGGTACGTGAATTATTACTTCCAAGTACAGCAATGCACCAAAAGAAATACTAACGGGTGGAGCAACCGACACGCGGTGTTGTGTGAGCAATCGCCTGAATTGTTATCGAGTTGTTGGATTTCAGGCCGCCAGGTCATCCAATACTAGGTCGGCGATCACATCCAGGCGGCCAAAATCGATGCGCGCGCCCGCTTGCTCCCGCAGCGCCGGCTTCGCGTTGAAGGCTACACCCAGTCCTGCGGCGTTGACCATGTCCAAATCGTTGGCACCGTCCCCGGCGGCGATGGTTGCCTCCATGCCGATGCCGTGTTCGGCCGCCCAGGCGCGCAGCATCTTTTCCTTCATGGCGCGATCCACGATCTGGCCATGCACGGTGCCGTCGAGCAGGCCCGCGGTGATGCCCAGGGTATTTGCCAGCGCGTGGTCCAGCTTGAGCTTTGCCGCCAAGGGGTCCAGGATCTGTTGGAATCCGCCGGAGACCACGCCGACCAGGTGCCCGGCTGCATGGAAGCGCTGCACCAGTTCGCGTGCGCCGTCGGAGTAGACCACGCGCGCAATGACTTCGCTCAAGACGGTTTCCGGCAGGTCTTTGAGTGTGGCCACACGCTGAACCAGCGATTGGGCGAAGTCCAATTCCCCGCGCATCGCAGCTTCGGTGACCGCGGCGACCTCCTCCTCGCGCCCGGCATGGGCCGCAAGCAATTCGATGACTTCCTGCTTGATCAGGGTTGAATCGACATCCATCAGCAGCAGCATGCGCGGCGCATCGGTCAGCGCGGAATCCACCACGGTCACGCAGGCGTCCGCAGCCGCAAGCGCACCGGTTGCGACGTAGGCGTCAAAGGCCTCTTGCGCCGCGATTCGCAATGCGGTCGAATCAGCATTCTCGATGCGCACCCTTGCCACCATGCGCTCGGCTGAATGCTGCACGCTCAAGGCGGCGTCGGCGGCGAGGGGCAGGGCCTTGCCCACATGGTCGATGAGCGAATCGAAAGTTTCGCGGGGTAGTGCCGGGCGGGAGACGAGGGTCAAAGTTGAAGCCATGAAACTATTTTCGTCTCTGGAGCCAAGTACGACCAAACATGACGGTCGGTTCCTTTCCGCTGGCGGTAGAGCCAATGCACTTGTACACGTTGGTTCAATGAGTTTCGGATGGCCAATCTGCCAGCAGGCCTGATGGGCGCGAGCGATCCGTTGCCGGGTTCGCTTCTCGCCGCGCACTCAGCGGGAATTCTGCCGGTTATCCGCTTCCTTGACAAGCGGGGTACCCGCCACGGCTAGACTGCTATTCGGCGCTCGGCCGGTCCACCACGGGCGCGTGGAGTCTTATTCCACATCAACCACGGTGTTTTCAATTAGTGAATCAGAGAACGAAAGTCTAGGCTTAAAAACCATGAGCGAAGTGCTAACTTTCAACGATGTCAGCGTGATGCGCGGGGGTAAAAACCTGCTCAAAGACGTGTCCTGGGAAGTCACAGAAGGCCAGCGGTGGATCGTGCTGGGCCCCAACGGCGCCGGCAAGTCGACCCTGATGAACATTGCAGCCACCCGTCTGCACCCCACCCGCGGCACCGCGGGCATTTTGGGCGAAACCCTGGGCAAGGTCGACGTCTTCGAATTGCGGCCGTTGATCGGTTTGAGCTCGGCACTGGTCGCCAACGCCATTCCTGGCAACGAGACCGCGCTGAACGTGGTTCTCACCGCCGCCTACGGGATGACCGGGCGCTGGCGCGAGAAGTACGAACGTCTCGACGAGCGCCGTGCCTTCTCCATGCTCCACCAGTGGGGCATGTCCACCTTCATGAACCAGCCATTCGGCAAGCTATCCGAAGGCGAGCGCAAGCGCGTACTCATCGCCCGTGCGCTGATGACCGACCCGGAACTGCTGATTCTCGATGAACCAGCCGCAGGCCTGGATCTCGCCGGGCGCGAAGAACTGGTGACCAAGCTCACCGAGCTGGCCGCCGATGAAGACTCCCCGGCCTTGGTGCTGGTGACCCACCACCTCGAGGAAATACCGCCTGGCTTCACCCACATCTTGATGCTCAAGGACGGCGAAGTGGTTGCCTCGGGCGATATCGCCTCCACCCTGACCGAGGAAAACCTCAAGGCAACCTACGGGATGGAGCTGAGCATGCGCGAAGACGCCGGCCGCTACTCCGCCGTCGCGCGCCGCCAAGGCTAAGGACGCGCTGAACTGTGATCGAATTTTGGCGTGAAGCGTTAATCCTGCTCGGCGGACTGTGGGCGGGAACCATCAACACGGTGGTGGGGTCGGGCACGCTGGTGACCTTCCCCATCCTGGTCGCATTGGGAATCACCCCGGTCAACGCGGTCGTCTCCAACGCCATGGGCCTGATCGCCGGCGGCTTCTCCGGCGCCTGGGGCTACCGCCGCGAAGCGGCCAGCGTGAAGAAGACCCTGCTGAAACTGGTGCCGGTCTCCCTGATCGGCGGACTGATCGGTTCGCTGCTGCTGCTGAACCTGCCCGAATCGGTGTTCGGTGTGGTCGCCCCGGTGCTGCTGCTCTGCGCCTTGGTGCTGGTCATCTACCAGCCGAAGCTCGCCGCCTGGGCCAAAACCCGGCAAGCGCAGCGCGGCGGAAGCGACCCGGACGACGCGGACCGCGCGAAGATCCCGCTGATCCTCTACGTGCTGGTCTTTGTCATCGGCGTCTACGGCGGATACTTCACCGCCGCCCAGGGCGTGCTGCTCATGGCGGTCTTCGGCGTCTTCCTGCAGGCTTCCCTGCAGCAGTCCAACGCCATCAAGGTGATCCTTTCGCTGCTCGTGAACCTGGTCGCCGCCGGGATTTACCTGCTGATCGCACCGGAACGCATCCACTGGCTGATCGTCCTGCTGATCGCCGTCGGCTCGCTGATCGGCGGGTTCATCGGCGCGAAGGTGGGACGCAAGCTCTCCCCGGGATGGCTGCGCCTGGTCATCGTCATCCTCGGCGTCGTCGCCTTGGCGAATATGCTCTACAAGCTGGTAGCCGGTGCCTGAGATCACCAACCCCGAACGCATCCTGCGGGTCGAAGATCTGCATGATGATGCGCGTTTGGACGAATACCTGCGCCTCTCCGAAGCCCACCTGCGCATGCGCACCGACGTGGAAAACGGCCTGTACATCGCCGAAAGCACCACGGTGGTCACCCGCGCCATCAACGCCGGCCACGTGCCGCGCAGCTTCCTGCTGGCCGAAAAGCACCTGGACCAGCTGGCCGAAGAGTTCGAACGCTTCCCCGAGGTGCCGATCTTCATCGGCAACGACCGGCAGCTGCAGGACCTGGTCGGCTTCCACCTGCACCGCGGCGCGATGGCTTCGATGAACCGTCCGGCACCGCTGGACCTGGGCCAGGTGCTCACCGCCAGCTCGCGGATCGCGATCCTCGAAGACATCGCCGACCACACCAATCTCGGCGCGATCCTGCGCTCGGCCTCCGGACTGGGCGTCGACGCGGTGCTGATCACCCCGAAGTGCGTAGACCCCTGGTATCGGCGCAGCGCGCGCGTGTCCATGGGCACCGTCTTCGACCTGCCCTGGGTGCGGCTGAACTCCTGGCCAGAGGATATCGCGATCCTCAAGGACCATGGCTACACGATGCTGGCCATGGAACTGACCGAGGACGCGGTGGCGCTCAACGAGGTCGAGATGACCGAAGGAAAGAAATTTGCGATGATCCTGGGCAACGAAGGCAGGGGAGTGGCAGAGCAGACCCTGGCCTTGGTTGACCAGGCGGTGATGATCCCGATGCGCCGCGAAGTCTCCTCGCTGAACGTCGGCGCGGCCAGCGCCATTGCCTTCTGGCACCTGTGCTCCGCGCCACGCAATTGAGTTTCGCAGAACTTGGTTTTGTGGGATAGGATGGAATGTCTGTGTATCGACCCTGGTCGAGGTCGCAGGCTAATTTTCCGAGCAAGTAGCTGCTGGCAAAATCCAGTGGCCATAAACCAAAAGGTGTATAGCTATGAAGGCTGATATTCATCCACAGTACGGTCCAGTTGTCTTCAACGACCTGGCTTCCGGCGAGCAGTTCCTGACCCGTTCGACCCGTTCGTCGGACAAGACCATCGAGTGGGCAGATGGCAACACCTACCCAGTGATCGACGTCGAAATTTCGGCTGCATCGCACCCGTTCTACACCGGTAAGCAGCGCATCATGGACACCGCTGGCCGTGTCGAGCGCTTCAACGCCCGCTTCAAGGGCTTCGGCGGCAAGAAGTAATTCTTCGCCCCTCGCAAGCTTAAAACGGCGCGATTCCAGTTTGACTGGAATCGCGCCGTTTGCTTTTTAACCGGCAGCACACCGCCGGTCGATTGGCCTGCGCAGCCGAGGTGTCACAGATCCGGCGCGGGCGGTGTCTTCATGTCATAGGACCCAGAACCGACCCGCAGGAGGAGTCATGACCAGCAGGATCCCGGCCACAGAAATCACCGGTCTCTACGGTGCACTCATCAAGAAATTCAGCGCGAAGATGTTCGGCAAAGTCCCGGAATCCCTGGGCGTGATGTGGCACAACAAGCCCGTGCTCAAGGCATCCATGGGCATCGGGCAGAAGGTGCAGAAGTGGGACAGCTGCGATGAGTCGCTGAAGTCTTACGCCCATATGGCCGTGGCCTCTTTCATCGGCTGCACGTGGTGCCTGGACTACAACTACTTCATGGCGCACAACCACGGCCTGGACCTGGACAAGGCCCGGCAGATCCCGTGCTGGCGCGAGTCCGAGGTCTTCACTCCGACGGAGCGCGACGTCCTGGAGTATGCAGAGGCCATGAGCGCCACGCCCGTCTCGGTGACCGACGAACTCTCGGCACGGCTGCTCGAGCAATTGGGCGCGCCGGCGCTAGTCGAACTGACCAGCGTCATCGGCTTCGCCAACCTCACCACCCGCAGCAACGTCGCCCTCGGCATCGAATCCGAGGGATTCGCCGATTCCTGCGGGCTGAAACCGCTCGCGGAGCGCGGCGGCCGCGGAGTAGCATAGGCGGCATGAGCAACCTCGGCGCCGCTGACCTGCAGGATCCGTTCCTCGTGCACCGCGGCCTGCTCTTCACCGTCGCCTACGAGATGCTCGGCTCCGCGGCGGATGCCGAGGACGTGGTGCAGGATGCCTGGCTCCGTTGGGCCGAATTGGACCCCGGCGTCCGCACGGCCGTCCGCGACCCGCGGGCCTACCTCGTGCGCACCGTCAGCCGCCAGGCGCTCAACCGCCTGCGCACGCTGTCCAGGCGGCGGGAGGACTACGTCGGGCAATGGCTGCCCGAGCCCCTGCTCACCGTGCCGGATGTCGCCGAGGACGTGGAGCTGGCCGAAAGCGTCTCGATCGCCATGCTCACCATCCTCGAATCGCTCGCCCCCGTGGAGCGTGCGGTATTCGTGCTGCGCGAAGTCTTCGACGTGCCCTACGCGGAAATTGCCGAGTCCGTGGGCAAGTCGGCGGCCGCCGTGCGCCAGATCGCCAGCCGCGCACGCTCTCATGTGGCCGCCCGGCGCCCCCCGCATGCGCGTGGATCGCGGCGAGCAGCGGGAAGTCGTGGAAAGCTTCCTGGCGGCGGTCACCACCGGGGATGTGCAGGGCCTGATGGACGTGCTGGCCCCCGACGTCATACTCATCGCCGACGGCGGCGGCGTCGCCCAGGCCGTTCGGGTGCCGGTGTACGGTGCCAAGAAGGTGGCCAATCTGCTGCGGCTCTTCCCGGAGGCCGCGCAAAACCCGAAGATCGCGCTTCTCTGGCTCAACGGGGGCCTGGGCATCCGCATCGACGATGAAGCAGGCGGTCCCTCACTCATAAGCCTGGTGGAGGAAGGCAGGGTCGCACGGATCTTCGCCATGCGGAACCCGGACAAGCTCGGCCGCTTGGAGGCGGAGACTCCGCTGGAGCGCTAGCCGGTCAATAGCCGCAGTGCGCAACCGCCGGCAAGGAGCAATTCGTCGCCCCTCGCGCCGTTTGCTCTTTAACTCCCCGCCAACCTGAGACGATAGAATCGTCCCATGAAGCATCATGGCGAATACAAGGTAGTCGGCGGCAAGCTGGTCGTGGTAGATCTCGAAAGCGTCAACGGGGTGATCGCCAACGCCTCGGTGAATGGCGACTTCTTCCTGGAGCCGGACGAAGCCCTCGAAGACCTCAACGCAGCACTGGAGGGGCTGCCCACCGAAGCCAGCCACGGCACCATCCGCGATGCGGTCAACGCGAATCTGCGCGAAGGCGCGGTAATGTTCGGCTTCGACGCCGACGCAGTGGCCCGTGCGGTACGCCGGAGCCTGGGCCACGCGACCAAATGGGAAGACCACCAGTGGGAAATCCTCGGTCCGCAAATCATCCCAGTTGCCGAACAAGTAGCCCTGGATGAGGTGCTCACCCGGCAAATCGCCAAGGGGGAGCGCAAACCCACCATCCGTTTCTGGGATTGGGATGAATCCGCGGTGGTGATCGGCTCCTTCCAGTCCCTGCGCAACGAGGTGGACATGGAACAGGCCAAGCACCACGGCATTAAGGTGGTTCGCCGTATTTCCGGCGGCGGCGCGATGTTCATGGAGGCGGGCAACTGCATCACCTATTCGCTGTACGCCCCGGATTCGCTGGTGGACGGCATGAGCTTCGCAGACTCCTACCCATTCCTCGATGACTGGGTGATGCAGGCCCTGGAATCAGTGGGCATCAAGGCGCACTACAAGCCGCTGAACGACATCGCCACGCCCAGCGGGAAGATCGGCGGCGCGGCGCAAAAACGCCTGGCCAACGGGGCGCTGCTGCACCATGTGACCATGAGCTATGACATCGATGCGCAGAAGATGGTCCAGGTGCTGCGCATCGGCCGTGAAAAGATCTCCGACAAGGGCATCACCTCGGCGGTCAAGCGCGTGGATCCGCTCAAGTCGCAGACCAGTCAGAACCGCTCGCAGCTGATTTCGACGATGATGGACACCTTCGCCAAGCGCACCGGCGCCACCCGGGCGCAGCTCGATGAGCAGACGCGAAAAGCCGCCCAGGACCTGGCCGAATCGAAATTCGACACCGAGGGCTGGACGGCTCGCGTTCCCTAGTATCTTCCAACATAACCAATGGCTAGTGACCGCAAGGTCAGGTTGTTTGTGCACTCCGAGAATGGTGGCCGCGCTCGGACGAACTATAACGTCGGTATTGTCGCGTAGCATCCGAATTATGTTAAAGCGATTTTTATACCTCGATGAAACTGCGTTGGATCAGTACTTAAGCGCATATGAGGGTGGCCGCACTGTAGAACATGTTGTCCGCCAAAAAGATGGCAAAGCTACGCAAGGCAGAGCGGGAATCAAGCAATTAGGTGTAGAACACGAAAGGAATTCTGGTAACGAAGTTTCACTGACGCTTTCGGACACTGCAGAATCGAAATTTGAACGACTTGTCCAAATTGTGGAGGATCAAAATGATGTTTCTACTTGGCTGGAAGTTATGGATCCAACGTCAGACTTTACACAGGTAGCAGTTGGAGCAATGGTTTCCTGGGAATGCGATGTTTACATTCCAGAGATAAGCAATGTGCTCTCGTCGGGAGGCGAATTGGCAGCTGCAATTTCAACAATAGAAGCGATTCGACCATTGGCTGAAAGTTTCAATTTTGACTTTGGAGGTATTCCGGGACAGAAAGAACTATCCGGCGTTCAAAGTATCGTCAACTCAATGGGGTCAAATCTTATAATTGTCGGCGACGATTCTGAAACCGACTGGAAAGTCTCTGGAAAAATCAAGAGCGATTGTATACATGCGGATGTAGATGATTTTGATGATCGGGCGATCATAGTCGGAAAGATTTCGAAGATTCTCGGAGAAGGCCAGTTTAAGCCGTATGTATCATTCCCTGGAATGAATCTTGTTTCGCGCGAAAAGCGACGCGCGATGGAACGTACCAAACCGCAAGAAGGCCAGGAAAGCCAATATTTATCTGGTCCTGCGGCTACATTGGATATCCTAGCTATCTATCGATAAGTGCCCGAGTGATTCATCTTAAATCGATGTTTAAGCGCACCGGCGCCACCCGGGCGCAACTCGATGAGCAGACGCGAAAAGCCGCCCAGGACCTGGCCGAATCGAAATTCGACACCGAGGCCTGGACGGCTCGCGTTCCCTAGCGCCGGGGCAGCCTAGCGGCTGATCCGGCTGAAGGACTGCGCCTGCAGGCTGCGCTGGAGCTCCGCACGTTCTTCGATCAGGATGCGCTGCAGGGCCGCCGGCGCGGTCTGATTGGCCTCTAGCCAGGCGTTGGCCGCAAGCAGCGTCGGGTTCTGCGCCGGGTCTCCGGTCAGATCCTGGATGCCCGGATAGAGCCCCTCGATCACGCGCGTGGCGAATTCCATGCTCATCGTTTCGAAGACCGGCAGGATGGCTGCCCAGTAGCGCCGTTGGCAGTCGGCCAGGAGGCTGGGAGATCCCATGGCAAACCCCTGGGCGATCGCCGAGAGCGCGTCATTGGACAGCGGGCCGTTGTCATCGTGGCCCATCAGCACCGTGTCGAAGGCGGCTTCCTTGACCGCGGCATCCGGGCGGGCGGCCAACGCGGTGCGCACGGAATTCTGCGCGACGCTGGTCGGGTTGGCCTTCGCCGCCTCATGCATCCGCGCCTGAGCGGCGGAGTCCATCCGGCCCGAGGCCGCGAGGGCAATATAGCTGGCCCAGCGCAGCTGCTCATCGACGGTGACCCGGTAGGGATTCGGTTCCTCGGCGAGGAAGGCGTCGATGATCTCCGGCGCCACTCCGGAGCGCGCCAGACGGGCGAGCATGCGCGCGGTGGTGGTTTGCTGGTCGCTGCCGGAGGCGAAATCAGCGAGCCAGCCGGTGAGCACCCGAGCCGCCTGCTCGCGCAGTGCCGCGCGAAGTTCCGGGGCGACATACTTGGAGATCGAGGTGGCCAGCTGGTCCAGCAGCACCGAGAACACCCCCGAGTCCTCGATGGTGTGGGCGTGCTCCAAAATCGCCGCCACATAGCTTTGCCCATCGAGTTTCCCCTGGCGGACCGCATCCCAGAGCGAGGCCCAGCAGGTGGCGCGCGGCAAGGAATCGCGCAGCGCCCCCAGATGCTCCAGCAGGGTCCGCAGCGAGCGCTCATCGAATTCGATCAGCGCATAGGTTTCATCACCGTCGTTGGGCAGCAGCAGGTCCGGGGCGCGCTGGCCGACCAGGAAATCCAGCTCGACGCTGGCGCCGAGCAGTTCCACGCGCTGGGATTCGGTGCGCTCCAGGATGCCGGCGCGCAGCGTGTAGGCGGCCACGCTCAGCACGTGGGGGCGGATGATCTGCTCGCCGCTGATCGGATCGATCCCGCGCTGCTCCAATTGCGCCGCGGTGATCAGGCCCGATTCGTCCACCGTGTAGTGCGCCGCGAGCTTCGGCACCCCGCTGGTCTTCAGCCAGGCATCGGCCCAACCGCGCATATCGCGCCCGCTGGCCTTTTCCAGGGCCTGCAGGAAGTCTTCCAGCGAGGTATTGGCGTACGCGTGCTGCCGGAAGTAGGCGCGCGCCGCATCGCGGAAGGCCTCGGCTCCGACGAAGGCGGCCAGCTGCTTGAGCACCGAGGCGCCCTTGGCGTAGGTGATGCCGTCGAAGTTCTGGTCCGCGGCCAGCAGATCCGGAATATCCGCCACGATCGGGTGGGTGGTCGGCATCTGGTCCGCCACATAGGCCCAGGCCTTGCGGCGGGCGGCGAAGGTGGTCCAGGCGGTGGTGAAGTCGGTGGCCTCGTCATTGGCCAGGGTGCCGATGTAGTCCGCGAAGGATTCCTTCAGCCACAGATCATCCCACCACTTCATGGTGACCAGGTCGCCGAACCACATGTGCGCCATCTCATGCATCAGGGTGTTGGCGCGCTGCTCATGCTGGGCCTCGGTGGCCTGCGAGGTGAAGACATAGCGTTCGGTGAAGGTCACCAGTCCGGGGTTTTCCATGGCGCCCAGATTGTATTCGGGGACGAAGGCCGAATCGTATTTGCCCCAGGGGTAGGGGAAGTCGAATAGTTCGTGGAAGTACTCCAGGCCCTGGCTGGTCAGCTTCAGGATCTCTTCGCCGTCGAAGTGCTCGGCCAGCGAGGCGCGGCAGGTGGCCGCCATCTCGATGCTCAGCTCTTCGCCGTCGGCCAGTTTCTGCAGGTGCGTTCCGCGCACCACATGGTAGGGGCCGGCGAGCACCGCGGTGATGTAGCTGGAGATCGGAGCGGTCGGCGCGCAGGATACGGTTTTGCTGCCGTCGCCGTTGTTGACCTCGTCGAGGACCTGCTGGTTGCTGGCCAGATGCCAGCCTTCCGGGCCGGTGAGGGTGAAGCGGTAGCTGGTCTTCAGATCCGGCTGCTCGAAGCAGGCGAAGACGCGGCGCGCCTCGGAGGGCTCGAACTGCGTGTAGAGATAGGTCTGCCCGTCTTGCGGATCCACGAAGCGGTGCAAGCCCTCGCCGGAGCGGGAATAGCTCGAGCGTCCGGCGATCCGCACGGTATTCGGCGCGTCGGTGCGCAATCCGCGCAGATAGATGCGCGCGTCGAGCACCGCATCGGCCACCGGGATTTCGGACCCGTTGAGCACAATGCTCTGGATCGACTCGTGTATGTAGTCGATGAAGGTTTCGGGGGAGGCCGCCGAGAAATTCAGCGTCGTCACCGCGGCGAAGGAGGTCTCCGCCGCGTCGGTGGCGTTGCGCAGATCAAGCTCGACTTCTGCGAAGTGCCAGCCGATGTTGGCGGCGCGCCAAGCTGCCTCGTCGCGTCGCAGGTTCTCATTGGGTGCATAGCGTTCTAATGTGTCCACCCTTACAGCTTAGCTGTGAAATAAATGTTTGATAATGCCCCGAGGGGTGGCAGTTATTCTGCCGCGGCGTGCATTCGGGCTAGCAGTTGGCGGATTCCCTGGAAATGCTCGGCCAGCAGCAGGCGTGCCTGCTCGATGTCCTTGGCGCGAACCGCCTCGAGAATCGCGCGGTGGGCCGCCGCGGTCTCCAGCAGCGTCGGCTTGTCCGGCTCGGCCTGGCCGATCACGTCGTGGATCGAATGGTAGACCTCCCAGAACACGCCGAGCAGATTGCTGAGCAGGGTGTTGTTCAGCGGCTCGAAGAGGATCCGATGGAAGTCGCGGTCCGCGTCGGTGAACATGTCGCCTTCGACCGCCGAATGCTCCATGCGCACCACGGCGGCTTCCAGCGCAAGCAGATGCTCCTCGGTCACCGCGCCGATGGCCTGGCCGATCAGCCCGGTCTCCAGGGCCTGGCGCACATCCACCAGCTCGCCGGCCTCGTGGCCGCGGTGGCGCAGCGACATCTGCCCGCGGAAGGAGAGCGAATCGTGCAGCGCGCTGAGCGTATTCTCGGCGACGAACATGCCGAATCCGTGCCGGGTGTCGATGATGCCCAGCGCCTGGAGCACCTTCACCGCTTCGCGCAGCGAATTGCGCCCCACGCCCAGTTCGGCCATCAAGTCCTGTTCGGTAGGCAACGGGTCTCCGGGAAGCAAGTTCCGTTCCAGGATCAACGCGGTGATATCGGAGGTCAGCGCCCGCAGGCGTGACTTTGCATCGGTGCGGCGTGGCCCATTAATCGTCATGAACTTCTCCAATTTTCCAATTCGCGGCTGTGAGCTAGTTGACCACCGCTAGTGATTACCATTACAGTCTAGGCTATAGATCGGACATCCTACGTCCGATGAACTGACATTATTTCCTTGGAGGTGGCATCGATGGCACTTAATGAAGTGGCAAACAAGCCCTATGCTCGTCGAGACTTTTTGAAGATTACCGGCATGGTCGGCGCGGCCGCGGCATTCTCCGCCAGCCTTGCCGCGTGCTCATCGGGCAGCAGCACCGAAGGGTCCGCCGGATCCGGGTCAGCTGCCACCGCAGGCCTGCTCACCGCCGGCATTTCCTACGCTCTGTCCACCGGCTTTGACCCGATGACCTCCTCGGGGGCCACGCCCTACGCGGCGAACATGCACATTTTCGAGGGCCTGGTCGATCTGCACCCGGCCACCCGCGAACCGTATCTGGCGCTGGCCGCCGCGCAGCCGGTCCAGGTTGACGACACCACCTGGGAAGTGGCGCTGCGCCAGGACGCAACATTCCACGATGACAAGCCGGTTACCGTCGAGGATGTGGTGTACTCCTTCGAACGCGTGCTGGATGCCAAGAACGCCTCGCTGTTCGCGCAGTTCATTCCGTTCATCAAGTCGGTCAAGGCCAAGGATGCGAACACCGTTTCCTTCACCCTGAACTACGCCTTCCCGCTGTTCCCCACCCGGATCTCGGTGGTCAAGGTTGTCCCGAAGGCCATCGCCTCCAAGGACCAGCTGGCCTTCGACGCCACCCCGATCGGCTCCGGCCCCTATAAGTTCGTCTCCGCCACCAAGGACGACAAGATCGAATTCGCCAAGCACACCGGCTACAACGGCAGCCAGACGGCCACGGCCGAAAAGATGACCTGGTTCCTGCTCTCCGATGCGGCCGCGCGCGTAACCGCCATGGAATCGGGCCGCGTCCAGGCCATCGAAGACGTGCCCTACCTGGATATGGAGCGCCTGAAGGCGAAGGCCAGCGTGGAATCGGTGCAGTCCTTCGGCCTGCTCTTCTTGATGTTCAACTGCGCCGAGAAACCCTTCGACGATGCCAAGGTCCGCCAGGCCCTGCACTACGGGCTGGACACCGAATCCATCATCCAGACCGCGCTGCTGGGCAATGCCAAGGCCGCGACCTCCTATGTGCAGGACACCCACCCGGAGTACCTCAAGGCGGACACCGTCTACAACTACGATCCGGCCAAGGCCGAAGCGTTGCTGAAGGAAGCCGGAGTGGGCAACCTGAGCTTCGAGCTGAAGACCACCGACACCTCCTGGGTGAAGGACATCGCCCCGCTGATCCTCGAATCCTGGAACAAGATCCCGGGCGTCTCGGTGACCATGCAGAATCTGCAGTCCGGTGCCCTGTACGCAGACAATGTGGACTCCGGGAAGTTCACCGTGGTCGCCGCCCCGGGCGACCCATCGGTGTTCGGCAACGACCTGGACCTGTTGCTGTCCTGGTTCTACCGCGGAGATGTCTGGCCTAAGTCCCGCTTCCGCTGGAGCGGAACCAAGGAATACAAGGAGCTGCAGACGCTGCTCGACCAGGCGGTCAAGGCCGAAGATGCGGCCAAGGCGAAGGAAGCGTGGGGCAAGGCCATCAACCTGATCGCCGCCGAGGTGCCGCTCTACCCGGTGCTGCACCGCCAGCTGCCCACCGCCTGGAACCCCGATGCGGTCGAGGGCTTCGCGCCGCTGCCGACCACCGGGGTGTCCTTCGTCGGCGTATCGCCTAAGGCCTAGCCGCACCGCCTGGCCGGGCACCGCCTTTGCGGGCGGAGCCCGGCCAGAGACGAGCCACATTCACTTCCCAACCCAACGGAGTCCTTGCGTGGGAAATTTCCTCAACCTGCTGCTACGCCGCCTCGCGGCACTGCCCGTGATGATTCTGGGCATCTCGCTGCTGGTCTTCATCATCCTCAAACTCGCCCCCGGCGACGAGGCAACCAGCGCCCTGGGCGAAGGTGCCTCGGCGGCCGCCAAGGAAGCCTACCGGGAAGAGCGCGGACTCAACGATCCGATCTTCATCCAGTACTTCGCCTTTCTCGCCCGGCTGATCCGGCTGGACTTCGGCAGCACCACGCCGCCGGCCCAGTCGGTGAGCACCATGATCCAGGGCGCCTTCCCGCTGACCTTGCAGCTGACCTTCCTCGGGGTGGTCATCGCCGTGGTGATCTCGCTGGTCTTCGGTGTGCTCGGCGCGCTCTACCGCGACAAGTGGCCGGACCAGCTGGTGCGCATCTTCTCCATCGCCGCGATCGCCACCCCGTCCTTCTGGCTGGGCATCCTGCTCATCCAGTGGTTCGCCCTGGGCGCGAACCCGCTCTTCCCCTCCGGCGGCGCCGCCCCGGCTGGCGGCGGCTTCGGCTCCTGGCTGAGCCATATGGCCCTGCCCGCGCTGGCCCTGGCCATCCCTGTCTCCGCCTCGCTGACCCGCGTGGTGCGCACCTCCATGGTCGAGGAGCTGGACCGCGACTACGTGCGCACCGCCATCGGCAACGGCGTGCCCCGCAACGAGGTGGTCAGCCGCAACGTGCTGCGCAACGCACTGGTCACCCCGGTGACCGTGCTGGGGCTGCGCATCGGCTACCTGCTCGGCGGCGCGGTGGTCATCGAAATGATCTTCTCGCTGCCCGGCATGGGACAGCTGATCATGAACGGCATCACCAATCAGGACACGAACCTGGTCCAGGGCGTGGTGCTGACCATCGCGATGACCTTCGTGCTGGTGAACATCGCCGTCGACCTGTTGTACCTGCTGATCAACCCACGTATTAGGACGGTGTAGCGATGACCATCATGGCCCCACGCAACAATCTGGTGCAACGCCTCAGCGCGGGCGGCAGCCGCTTCCGCGCGCTGACCCTAGGCTCCAAGATCTCCTTGGCTTTCCTGGTCCTGGTGGGCCTGCTCGCGCTGCTGGCCCCGGTGCTCGCCCCGCACGATCCGCTAGCCACCGGCACCCCGGCCCAAGCCCCGGGGGCCGAACACCTCTTCGGCACCGACCGCCTGGGCCGCGATATCCTCTCCCGGCTGCTGCACGGCGCGCAGGCCTCACTGCTGGTGGGCCTCGGCTCGGTGGCGCTGGCCCTGGTGCTCGGCGGGCTGCTCGGCGCCCTGGCCGCCACCAGCAGCAAGTGGGCCAACGAGACGATCATGCGCATCATGGACATGCTGATGGCCTTCCCGGGCATCGCCCTGGCCGCCGCGCTGCTGGCCTCGCTGGGCAACTCGCTGCCGGTGATCATCCTGTCGATCGCGATCATCTACACCCCGCAGATCGCCCGCGTGGTCCGCGCCAATGTGCTGGCCCAATGGGGCGAGGACTATGTGCGCGCCGAACGCGTGATCGGCGCCGGACGCTTCTTCATCCTCGGCACCCATGTGCTGCGCAACTGCGCCGCCCCGGTGATGGTCTTCGCCACCGTGATGGTCGCCGACGCGATCATTCTCGAAGCCTCGCTCTCCTTCCTCGGTGCGGGCATCCAGGACCCGGCCCCGAGCTGGGGCAATGTGATCTCCTATGGCCGCACCCTGGTGCTCAACGGCGCCTGGTGGGCCACCACCTTCGCCGGCTTGACCATCCTGCTCACCGTGCTGGCGCTGAATATCCTCGCCGAGGGCATGACCGACGCGCTGGTCAACGTGAAGGGCGCGGGCAAGCCGCGCGCGAAGAGCGCAGAGCGCTCGGCCGTGGCCAAGGCTGCCACCGACGAGCACGCCCACGAACGGCTTCGCCGCGAACTGGACCTGCTGGCACGCACCGAATCCCAGCGCACCGACCGGCTCGTCTTGGATGAGCCGGATCCGCGCACCATCCTGGAGGTCAAGAACCTCTCGATCCGCTTCCCGGACCGCTACGGTGCGACGCAGATCGTGCAGGACGTGTCCTTCACCGTGCGCGAAGGGGAAACCATGGCGCTGGTCGGCGAGTCCGGCTGCGGCAAGTCGATCACCTCGCTGGCGATCATGGGCCTGCTCGGCCCCGGCGCGCAGCTGTCCGGATCGATCACCTTCGAAGGCAAGGAACTGCTGCCGGCCACCGCCGACGGCGGCACCCTGGCCGGAGACGACAAGGTCTACAAGGGATTGCGCGGAGAATCGATCGCGATGGTCTACCAGGACGCGCTCTCCAGCCTGAACCCATCGATGCTCATCGGCGAGCAGCTGCGCCAGCTCACCCGCCGCGGCGGGCGCAAGAGCCCCGAAGAGCTGCTGGCGCTGGTGAAACTCGATCCGCGGCGCACCATGCGCTCCTACCCGCATGAGCTCTCCGGCGGGCAGCGCCAACGCGTGCTGATCGCCATGGCCCTCTCGCGCCGCCCGAAGCTGGTGGTCTGCGACGAGCCGACCACCGCACTGGACGTCACCGTGCAGAAGCAGGTGGTGGACCTGCTCAACGAGCTGCGCGAGCAGCTGGGCTTCGCGATGGTCTTCGTCAGCCACGACCTGGCGCTGGTGGCCTCGCTGGCCCACCGCGTCACCGTGATGTACGCCGGACAGGTCATCGAGGCCGGCCCGATCCGCTCGGTGCTGGCCAATCCGCAGCACGAATACACCCGTGGCCTGCTCGGCGCGGTGCTCTCCATCGAATCGCAGGCCGAGCGCCTGCACCAGATTCCGGGTACCGTGCCCAGCCCGTATGACTTCGTGCCCGGGGACCGCTTCGCCGAACGCAGCCAGCGCCCGGACGCGGACCCGCATCATGCCACCAGCTTCGTGCCGGTCACCGGGAATCCCGAGCACCGCTGGGCAAGCCACGAGAACGCAGGAGTCAACCGATGAGCACCGACAACGCACCTGTGATCGAGCTGCGCGGCATCCACGTGCACCACAAGATCCGCGGCGGCAAGCTGTTCTCCCCGCGGCTGATCAAGGCGGTCAACGGGGTGGACTTCTCCGTGGCCCGGGGCGAAACGGTGGGCATCGTCGGCGAATCGGGCTGCGGCAAGTCAACCCTCGCCTCGGTGCTGGTCGGCCTGCAGGAACCCACCAGCGGGCAGGTGCACTTCGCCGGAAAGCCGGTGGGCAAGCGCATCGCCGCCGGGCGCAAGGCCTTCGGCCGGGCCGTCGGGGTGGTCTTCCAGGACCCGGCCACCGCGCTGAACCCGCGCATGAGCATTATGGACACGCTCACCGACCCGTTGCGCGTGCACGGCATCGGCAACGCCGCCTCGCGCACCGCCCGCGCCCTGGAGCTGCTCTCCGTGGTCGGCTTGCCGGCCTCGGCCGCCACCGCCCTGCCCAGCCAGGTCTCCGGCGGGCAGCGCCAGCGCGTGGCCATCGCCCGGGCGCTGGCCCTGGAGCCGGAGGTGATCGTCGCGGACGAGCCCACCAGCGCGCTGGACGTCTCGGTGCGCGCCCAGGTGCTCAACCTGCTCACCGACCTGAAGGCGCAGCTGAACCTGGGCATGGTGTTCATCTCCCACGATATCCAGACCGTGCGCTACGTTTCGGACCGCATCTGCGTGATGAACTCCGGCGAGCTGGTCGAGGAAGGCACCGCCGCACAGGTTTTCGACGCGCCGACCAACGAATACACCCGCACCCTGCTGGGCGCAGCTCCCTCGCTGCTCCAGCTCTAGGCACCCACAATTTCAGGGCCCGAAGAATTGGGCCCCAAGCAGAAGGATCAGTTACGTGGCATTTGTTAATAACCCGAAGTACAGCGGCGTCATCCCACCGGTAGTCACCCCCCGCTCGGCCGACGGCCAGCTCGACATCCCATCCCTGCAGCGCGTGGTCGAGCACCTGATCGCCGGGGGAGTCTCCGGGCTGTTCGTGCTCGGTTCCTCGGGCGAGGTGCCCTACCTGTCCAACGCCGAACGCGAGCAGGTGATGCGCGCCATCGTGGCCGCCAACTCCGGACGCGTGCCGATCCTGGCCGGCGCCAGCGAGCAGACCACCGTGCGCACCATCGAGGAAGGGGCGCGGTTGCTGGACCTCGGCGCCGACGCGCTGGTGGTCACCACCCCCTTCTACGCGTTGAGCAACGCCGCGGAGATCGAGGCGCACTTCCGCGGGATCAAGGCCGCGCTGAACGTGGACATCTTCGCCTACGACGTGCCGGTGCGCACCCATCACAAGCTGCCGCTGGAGGTGGCAATCCGCCTGGCCAACGACGGGGTGATCGTGGGCGTGAAGGATTCCTCGGGCGATGACGTGTCCTTCCGCCAGCTGCTGCTGGCCACCCGCGAGATCGAAGGCTTCTCGGTCTTCACCGGCCACGAGGTCGTCGTGGACGGCGCGCTGCTCGGCGGCGCCCACGGCGTCGTGCCGGGACTGGGCAACGTGGACCCGGCCGGCTACCGCCGCCTGTTCGAGTTGGCAGTGGCCGGCGACTGGGCCGGAGCCGCCGCCGAGCAGGACCGCCTCGCGGCCCTGTTCAACATCGTCTACACCCCGGATTCGGCCCGTGTCTCCGGCGGAGCCGCAGGCTTGGGCGCCTTCAAGACCGCGCTGGTCGAGCTCGGCGTGATCGCGGCGAACACCATGAGCGTGCCGATGGAAGCGCTGAACGCGCAGGAGGCCACCGCCATCCGCACCATCCTGAACGAAACCGGACTGCTCACCGCGGCGGCCAGCTAGGCATGAGCGAACACCGCTTCGGCGCCGGCGCGGTGCTCGCCCTGGATGTGGGCGGCACCAAAATCGCCGGCGCCGTGCTGGATTCCCGCCGGCAGATCATCGCCACCGGGCAGGTGCCTACCCCAGCGAGCGCTGGAGCGCTGGCGGTGCTCGACGCGATGGCCGGACTCGTGGGGCAACTGCGCGGAAAGACGCACGAGCAAATTCTGGGCCTCGGCCTGGGCGCGGCGGGAGTCATCGACCCGGCGAACGCGCAGGTCACCTCCGCCACCGATACCATCGCCGGGTGGGCCGGAACGGATTTGCGCACCGAACTGCTGGCCCGCACCGGGCTGCCGGTCCGCGCGGTCAACGACGTGCACGCCCACGGACTGGGTGAGGCCCGCGCCGGTGCCGGACGCGCGGCGAAGCAGGTCTTGCTCTTCGCGGTCGGCACCGGCATCGGCGGAGCACACCTGGTCAACGGCCAATTGCTCTCCGGCGCGCACCATGTCGCAGGGCATATGGGGCACATCGACTCGCCGCTGGCGACCGGGCTGCCCTGCTCCTGCGGCCGCACCGGACATGTCGAAGCCATCGCCTCCGGTCCGGCAATCCACCGGCATTATCTCCGCCTCGGCGGAGATGAAGGAGTCTTGGACACCCGAGAGCTGACGGCTCGCGCCGGACAGGGCGATGAGCTCGCCCGCCGTGCGCTGCATACCGGGGCCCTGGCCGCCGGCATGGCGCTGGCCTCGCTGGGCAATGTGCTGGACCCGGAGCTGATCATCGTCTCCGGTGGGATGGCTGGCGCCGGTGATCTTTGGTGGCAGGCACTGCGTGCCGGATATGCCGCCTCGGCCATTGACCCGCTGGCGCACACCGCAATCGTGCCCGCCCAACTGGGCAACGACGCAGCATTTTACGGGGCGGCCAGCTTATTCTGGCCGGCCAACGAGAGGAATTAGAACCATGTTGCTCAGCGAACCGCAGCTAGAAGCCCTGCGCGGACGATTGATCGTCTCGGCGCAGGCCTATCCGGGCGAACCCATGCGCAACCCGCAGACCATGGCGCAAGTCGCCGCCTCCGCGGTGATCGGTGGGGCGGCCGCCGTCCGCGTGCAGGGAATAGCGGATATCCAATTCACCCGTTCGGCGGTCGAGGTGCCGGTGATCGGCTTGTTCAAGGATGGCCATGAGGGCGTGTTCATCACCCCGACAATCCACCATGCCCTCGCCGTGGCCCAGGCCGGAGCGCACATCGTGGCGCTGGACGGCACGCGCCGGGCTCGTCCCGATGGCAAGTCCCTGAGGCAAACCATCACCGCGGTGCACGAACAAACCGGTGCGCTGGTGATGGCCGACTGCGGTTCGCTCGACGACGCGCTGGCGGCCGCCGCGGACGGAGCCGATCTGATCGGCACCACGCTGGCCGGGTACACCGGAGAACGGGCCAAAACCGAGGGCCCGGACTTGGAGCTCCTCGCCTCCATTGCCGCCGCGGGGCTCGAACGGCCGCTGGTCGCCGAAGGGCGCATCCACACCCCGGCCCAAGCCCGTGCCGCGCTCGATGCCGGAGCATTCTGCGTTGTGGTCGGCACCGCGATCACCCACCCGGCGAGCATCACCGGATGGTTCGACGCGGCGCTGAGCCCATAACAGAACCTGCTTCCGGCCAAACACCTCGCGCAGCCAGAGAATTAGCCCTATCGCCGCGGGGTGGCTCAGGGATTGCTTGGAGCCGTGGGCGCGGGCCGACCCACCACTCGGGCGCACCTTGGCGATGCAGATCTCCTCGATTACCTCCCCTGGAAGGTGTCCAACCTTCGCTTGCAGCCCATCGTGAGTTACTGCGCCATGAGGGAATTGGCCGCAATTATGGCCGGAAGGCCGTTGCCTAGCCGTTCGAGGATGTACCGCTCGTGTGGAACGACTTTGCCAGGCAGCTGTCCAAGGTCGAACCAAGTAAGTGCCGACGCCTTGTGCGGCTCCATGATTTGGGGCGCACCGGTCCAAGCGGTGCATTCAAAGAAGAAATCGATGCGACCACCCGAGGTTTCGTTGCCGCACTGCGGCCGGTGGATAGTGGTTAGCGGCTTGAGTTGCATGGCATCCAGTTCGATCCCGAGTTCCTCCTTTGCCTCACGAACGGCCGCTTGGATGGCCGACTCACCCGCTTCGACGTGACCTGCGGCAGCATTTGACCAGTAATTGTCTAGATAACCGGAGCCCTGCCTGCGCTGCAGGAGAACTCGATGCCTATCGCGAATGACTACGTAGCTCACGGGCGTCAGCGCGTTCCTGTTGTTGATGTGAAATCACTGCCTCTGAGTATTTAATAAGCTGGCCACGAGAACGACCAGCCAAAGCGGATGCGATGGCTAAACTGCGAGATCTCTAGTCAGTAGTGCCTGCGCACGACTTTCAGATTAGATAATCGTCTGTTTTGAAGTCTTCGATTTTTGGTCAAATGCCAAATTACCTGCCCCTTCGTGATTGCCAAGCAGTCGCCGAGCGTACCAATGGTTCAACTAATTGAACAGCTAGTTTGCCAGGCTTGTGAAGAGGTCCAGTGCAAATACGACCGTGAAGAACAGAGCGATCCAGAATGCGACTAAGGCCCAGTTGCTAAAAAACTTGTTCTCTTTCGAATGAGTTCGCTTCCGATCTTGGCGTTCCCAGCAGAAAGTCCCAATAAATACCAGCGTCAAAAATAATGAAATAAGCATTGGCGCTAGCATGGTCTTTCTCATTCCGGTAGGCTAAAAGATGTTGCTGCTGATCATAGTAGGAAGTTTATTCGATACCGATGGGAGATGAAAATGACTAAAAGCCTAGTGGATACGCCCAAATCTCATATCGCGTGCCCTGCTGGAACTCGATGTTTATTCATTCTCGCCCCTGCCTTGTCGATCGCCTTGACGCTGCTGGCCTATTGGGTGGCCAGCCCGTGGATCCCGGACCATGTGGCAATACATGTCGGTCCCGACGGAGTTGGCTACGGATCGGCACTGCGCATGTTCGTGACCTGCTGCATCATCGCCACGGTGGCATTCATCGTTGGAGGAGTCACCGCGAGGGGATTCTTCGTGTCCGGACACTGGTATCAGATTGAGAAATCGATCGTCGTGAGCACGGAATCATTCGCCTATGCGGTGCTTGGCGTTGGGCTTGGTTCAGTCATGAGCACCTTAGGGCAAGAACCCAATGGTTCCAACACCCAAAGTGCTGGTATCGGATTATTGTCGTTCGTGCTCGTTTTCATCGCATCTGCCACCGTTTATGTCTTAGCGCTTCCCAAAGGGCGCTTTGAAGAGCTAGATACCGCATAGTTCGGCACAGTTCTCGCGCACGCTCGAGAGTGCGTAAAGGTCCGTCGACTAGAGACCTGTGCCTGTCGCTTTGGGCAGAACAACTTCAGCGGTGTTGTTCATTCTCGCTGGTG
>NZ_NRGV01000021.1:0-2141 GCF_002332385.1 Glutamicibacter sp. BW80
TGGGGTGGAGCCCCTTTTTGCGCTTTAACGGGTTGGCTGGGGCTGGCCCAGTGGTAGTTACCGGCATGATGCCGCCGTTGCTCTGCGTGACGGACACAAAGAGTCGGATTGGGCAGTGGTTCGGCAGTATCTTGCCGTAAATATCCTAATGAGGCATTATGGTTAGGACAAGCGTAAAAATCGGCGATATTTTGCCGGACTGGAGTACGTCGTGAATTCTCTGTCAGAAATAGGCTTCGCTATACAGCAGTCAAGAAAAGAGAACGGGCTGACTCAAGAGCAGCTAGCAGAGCTGGCGGATATCTCTGAGCGCACTTTGCGTGCAATTGAAACTGGTGTCGGAAACCCCTCTATCACGGCCGTGCTGTCGGCGGTCGCAGTTCTAGGACTGAAAATTGTGGTGGAGAAATGAACCAGGAGATCCAAAACCTCAAGCGAGTGCAGCGAGCCGATGTCTATCAGGGGTCGGTGCTCGCTGGGCACTTGACGCGTCTGCGCGACGGAGGAATCGAGTTTTCGTACACCGATGACTACATAGAGTCTGGTGAACGTGGAATCGCATCCGCATTGCCCTCTTCCCCAGTTCCTTATGTAGGTCCGGGTGGTGGATTGCCGGCATTTTTCTCTGGGCTATTACCAGAGGGGCATCGGCTTACGGTACTGAAAGATGCAGCAAAGACTAGTTTGTCGGATGAGCTAACTCTATTGATGATTGTGGGTGGCGATACTCCAGGCAATGTTCGAGTAGCTCCGGCAGGTACCGAACTGATTCCACCTCCTGCAGTGGCTGCGATTGCTGATTCGAAAGAACTAGACTTCGCGATGCTGGCGAGAGGCCTTGACCGGCATTCAATTCCCGGCGTGCAGGAAAAAATCAGTGCCACAATGCTCACCACGCCTTTGGCCCTGGATGGCGGGGCGTATCTACTTAAACTGAATCCGCGAGATCATGCGCATTTGGTTGCCAATGAAGCGCTGCATCTTCGGGGGGCTCGAGCTCTGAAGTTACCAGTGGCCAAGAGTCAGCTTGTTTTCGACACCTGTAATGTCGAAGGGTTGCTCGTCGAGCGCTTTGACCGGCAGATTTCTGCGGATAGCACGGTAGTGGCACGGTATGCGCAGGAAGATGGACTGCAGGTTCTCGATTTGCCTCCAGCGTTAAAGTATTCAGTCAGTGCCGAGCAGATTTCAGAGGCTCTTGCTTCGCATTGCCAGGCGCCGATACTGGCTAAGCGCAATTTATATCTTCAATTTCTGTTTGCGTGGTTGACAGGCAACGGAGACCTGCACGGAAAGAACGTTTCTATGCTGGCTGATACGCATGGAAGATTTTCAATAGCGCCGATCTACGACATACCCTGCACGCTGGTTTACGGCGATGACACCATGGCATTGACTGTCGCTGGCAAGGTCAAGAATCTCAAGAGGAAGCACTGGCAAGAATTGGCGCGGACGATGGGACTCACCGATAGAGCGGCTCAGTCGGCGAATCAGCTGGCGCTAAAAGCAGCAAGTCTTATTGATCTAAGTGAGCTCCCGTTTGAAGGATCGCCCCTCCGCGGGACCCAACGCGAACTACGGTTTCGACGCATGGAAATTGGGTAGAAACCGGAGGCGACAGCGTCCCTTCCTGTTGTGGAGGGCTATCAATCGGTGGCGCCTTTGCCGGGAGAAAAGGGCTGGAGCACTCCCGTAGTTCAGGGTAGGGCCGAGATGAAATTCTGCACCTTCGAAGGCACGGAGAGTTGTGGCATTGGCCGGGCAATGGAGATGGCCGGCAAGCAGCCCAGCTCGGCCTAAAAGGACCTAGAAGCATTGCAGCGGCTCGGTGAATCGAAGCGTAGCAGTGGTATCAGGAGCAACAAGATTCGAATCGAGCCATTGATGTGTGAGCTGATCGACAGATTGGCGATGTGTGTAGGCGGTAGGGCGCGAATGTAAGAGGTATAGCGATGAATGCTCTCAAAGCTGCCGACGCCACCTACCCATCCCGTTGATCCAGGAAAGCATAAACATGCGATTCAGCTCTAGTTCCGCCCAGCGGCTCTAGCCGGTCTGCGACCACCTGGTCAATGGCGTACTGGAGCGGATCCAAAACTGAAATTAATTCCGAATTATTCTTGTGTGCACGGTCACCTCGG
>NZ_NRGV01000022.1:0-1017 GCF_002332385.1 Glutamicibacter sp. BW80
GAGCATGTCCAGAACCCTGGCGAATACCGTGGGCATGCTTTTATCCCGCAAGGGGATGACGATCCGGAATCGTGACCAGGCCAGCCAGGCAACGAACAGCACTGTCTTGAAGCCGTCAATGATCGGCCCGTCGCCGAAATCGTATTGGAGCCAACGCCCCGGCTCGGTGACCCATGGAGCATGAACTCGTTGGTTCACCGCACGCCAGGACCGCTTTGCCAGATTCACCGCACGCCGGGTGGAGCGTTCTGAGCCGGTGTAGCCGACCCGTTGGATCCGCTCATGGACTTTGTCCACGCGTATTTTGCCTTTGGTCTCCTCGACGTACCGATCGATGTATTTCAGGTAGTCGTCGGTGTTTTTTGACCGCGGCGTGGTTGTTGGGATCGGGGTGCCCGCGTCGCGGGCTGCAACGTATTTCTTGACTGTGTGGTGCGAACAGCCGGCGAGGTCACCGGCGGAACGAAACGATCCTGTTGAGTCGTAAGCTGCGAGAATTTCCATGATTACTCCGTCAGACTTCATATAGGGCCTCTTCTTGGTTTGGTTTTGATGTGACTAGACATCGTCATCAAACCCCAAGAAGGGGCCCGCGTCACGTTTGGTGGCGTGGGCGCTGATAAAGAGGTGGACTTTGATAATCAGTGGGCAGAAGTGATGGCCACGGATGGGCGTTTTTGCTGGCCGCTGGCGGGCATTTCTGCTGTCCGTCGGTGGGCAATTATTTGGCCGCCTATGGGCAGTTTTTCATGGCCGCTAACAACCCGTCTGGTGATCACGCACCGTCGTGTTCTTGAAGGCACTCATCGGTTTGCCTCGATCCCCAGCTCTTTCATGATCGACAAAACCGTCGACTTCGGTATGTCGTCTTCCTAGTGCTTGCGGATCAGGTCCACCAGTTGCCCGGCGCCGTCTACCCCATTTCGATGCTTCGTACTCGTGCTGGACCGGCGTGCTGCGCCTGGCTCACAGCTTTAGCTTCGCTCGGTTCCTGTGATGGGCTCATCAATCAACCGG
>NZ_NRGV01000023.1:0-10339 GCF_002332385.1 Glutamicibacter sp. BW80
TCAAATCAGGGACGGTTCAAGTAAGGTTCATAAGAATAACCAGATGACTTTAGGGTTTTTATATCTTAACTGCAACCAGTTCTCAAAGAGTTGTTTTCACCTGGTTTCGAATCCAGCTGTGAGCCTGAAGATGTTTTCTTTTGGCTGAGGGCCCTGTCAACGCACGTTGAGAATAGTTCTCGCACGATTGATCTTCTTGACACTGGTTGGGTCCCTTTGAGCAATCCAGTAGCTATGCGATAACTAACTGATTCTCTAAAACCCATACATCCCAAAACCGGGACGGCGTCAACCAACCATTTAGAGTGGCAGCTTATTTACCACTAAAAGCTAGTAGTAGTAGCGTCAGTCAGGAAAAATCCTTAGCCATCGAGGCATGTGTTGGATTTCAACCGCCGAGAGGGCGCAGTTGGAGAGGGTAAATTGAATTTATACGTATCGTTCACCCAATGAAACTTTCAATATTCTAAGGACTGTCAGATAGCCGTTATCGGTACTTAAAATCCGTGTATCTGGTGTATCTGGTGTATCTGGTGTATCGAGTACTCGAATTCCGCAAACAGGGTACTTCTGCCCCACATCTTATGTTCCTCTAGTTTCAGCGCACCACACACGGTGGGCGCTGAAACTATTCTGAGGAGGAATGATGGCCTAAGTGAACCGGCCATAACAGCGGTCCTGGCTGTGGCCATTGTCTGAGAGCGCCTCAGGGGAGCTGGTTGGGCCGGCCTGAGCGTTATTGCCATGGCAATGGCGGTCCTGGCAACCGCACCCACCATTACGGAAAGTGTCACAACAAAGACTGGTCACCAAGGAAAATGCAGGCAGTGGGCGTAGAACCGCTGATTCTGATTTCCAGCATTTCAGCTTTCTCTTACCGCACACCTGAGCTGCGGTGTAACCACGAAAAGACCGTCCGAACGATTACATATGGAACTCTGACGCAACGTCACATTACGTTGGAATCTTTGTGCGTTAAAGCTCCAATAGGGCCAGCTAAAGATCCTAAACAAGTCCCTGCAATGACAACGCTCAGGATATCCAACTCTTGAAATTGACCAACCGCAAGCGCCGTAAGCAGGCCAACTATAGATACAGCTACAAAAGATGCAAGAGCGCTGATCGAATTCCTCCACCGCTTCAACCCCGACATGAAGACTATGACGGAAACTGCCGTCAAGGCAACGGATCCAAGGAGTGAGAAAGGTGCATAAAATACTATATATCCCAAAAATGCTTGGGATATTGAATTGTACTCAGGGTCAAGCAGAGAAGCGATCACAATTAGCAATGGGATCAAAGTTGAGAAGAGTAATGAATTAATAATTACTCGGGAAATCTTTAGTTCAGTCTCGCGCATCGCAGCCTCTGCTAGGGGTCCGTGTACCCATTGATATCATTGTCATACGACTCTGTCTTGAACAGGAGTCAAGATCAATCTACTCGACGCGTTAGCAATTCGCAGACATTAGGCAACGCATTTATCGGCCAAGTGGAGGCGGCGAGTCTGACTCTGCAGCCCCGCCACCTCATGAGGCGTTATTTATGCGATCTTATACCGCTCCGCTTGCCTACTTATTCGCTTCTCGAGCAATCCTGTAGGCAAAAGTCTTCCAAGTTTTCTGCGAAGCATTTTTGTTCAGCCATTGAGGGATCTTGGAATTCGTCACCTTGGCCGTCACACCTAGAGCAAATTCATTGTTGCGTCCACTAAAGAGGTTGAACTGGATCGTTGATCCGGCACCATCAAAATGCCCTGGCAATGTCTTGAAAGTCCATGTGACTGGTGATTTCGATGCCTTGGTAACTTGTACTGGTGCCTTAAACCCCATGACGCTAAGGTTAATTTTTTGACCCTTCACAGGGAACGCTTTTGGCGCCCCGCTCAAAGGGAAGCTGCAGTTGAAGCATTTTTTAAGCGCGGCAGCGGCTTTTTTGAACGAAACGTAGGCAGGCCATCCTACGTCCTTCCAAGTGTAAGCAACCGTGTAGCTCCAAGCTGCTGCAGTAGCGACTGGAAATTCGGTTTTTTCTGGATCTGCGACCGTGTACGAAACCTTAGAACCAGTTACAGTAGTCGCCAGTTCGACTTCTTTACCCGTGGCGTCAATGCCTACAGGCTTTTCTATAACTCCATACTGCTGAGTTTCGTTCGCACCTTGGATGAAGACCGTATCATCACTTTGAAGGATTAGGTCCGAATCAGTTGCGGTCTCGATCGTAAGGTTAGCTACCGGCGAATTAGCGTTTTTTTGGACCAAAGTGAAGCCCTTGTTAACCTCATCGGCCGCTGGTGTTACTGCTTCGAGTGCCTGCATAGCACTCTCAGAGAGCGCTCGCGTCTCGTTGGTAGCTAAGAGCTGCTTGGACTTTAAGGAAATTCCAGACTCGTCTAAACCAAGACCTTCCGAGGTGGAAAGTTTTACTTCTGGTGCTGCCGGAAAAATTTCTTCCGTATTGCCAGTCACTGAAGAGGCTGTGTCAATGGGCTGAGGCAGGACGGTCGAAGCAGCGTTTGCAGGTGCGACTGAAAGGGGTGCCACCAGTGCTAACGCGCACAACGAAACGACAGGAAGCGGTTTCATCTTCATGCAATGAACCTAACTGAAACTTTATAGAACGAATTGCCGAATTTTTTCGACAGAAATATTATTATTGCATAGCATGTAGTTTTTTGACTAGGATTTTTTTGTTCTCAACTCGAGATGATCAAAAGAATTCTTGAGTGCGTTCTCATTTTGATCGTTCAGTGTCGGAAACGACCGTATTGGCGTAAGGCAGGTCTTCGTCAAGACTTTGCCCATTTAACGGCCCCCGTGGATATGACCAGGCTTACAGGGTTGCAATACATAAGTATTGTGCGACAATATTGATATGGCGTTGAATTTCTCTGACAGTGCAGATAAGCACGGCATAGATCGCGCTGACGCAATGAATGCGATTTTGAACTATGACTATCGGGTGGAGGAGTTTGACGAACCTCGTGTCGGATCCACAGGTAGGCCAGATCTGTTTATCGGTCCAACCCGGGATGGTTCCACGCAATTGGAAGTTATGGCGGTCCTAACTCCGCCTAATGAAATCTTTGTCTTCCATGTAATGGAAGTCAGAACAAAGATTTTGAAGATTGCTAAAGAAAGGACTGACGAGTGATGAAGAAAGAAGAAGACCGGGGAGATCGCACTAACCGTGGCATCTCGGCAGAGGCGTCTCGCTTTGAAGAGCTAGCATTATGGGCAGAGACCGCTGAGCTCTCGCCGAATGCTCGGATCACCAAGGCGAAACAGCCAGGCGCAGGAATGGATTTGCTTGCAGCGGCCCTGGGGTCGGAAGAAGCTGTACGCCGGGCGGTAGGTAAGCCTTCAATGAGCGGCACAGGAACCTCGCCTGCAAGATCTGTACGACTGCCACTTGACCTAGAGAAAAAATTGATTGAGAAAGCAACACATGATCATGTAAAGCCCAGTGAGATTATTCGTCGAGCTTTGGGCGAGTACTTATTGCACGCTTCGTAAGGAAGCGCGAGAGGCCTAGTAGAGCGGCCCAGTATCTAGACGTTGTTTGGATAGTGGGCCGCTCTCGGTATTTGAGCAGTTTGAGTCCTATTAAACGAGAACGCTTGCCCTTATTAGCTTTCGTCTGGGGGTGGTAGTCCAGAGGTGCAGCGCGGTCTTCAGCATCCGGACATGCTTGTTGCTCCAAGGTGGGTAGTATTTCGTAAATGTAGATCGATAATCATCCTAATCGGCGCTGTAGGGAAGTACGGGCTCGTTAAGAGAACCATCAAAAAAGATTTGATTCGGTTGAACTGTGCCACCAACGCCGAAGACGCCCCATCCGTTGTTTGGATCAAGTGTCAGCGTGAGGAATAAATAGGTTTTAAGTTGCAAGCCACCCCCGTCTCCCTCCACTCGCTTACCTTCAAGAGTGGTGTCCCCAGAGAGTTTGATTCTGGCGATTCGGGAAGCGGGGTAACTGACCATCGAAGTCGGTTGATAATTTTCGAGTTCATCGTTTAGATCATCCCATTTCACCGAATCCCAGCCAGCGGCTAATGAAGCTAAGAATGGCTTCATTGAATCATTGGTGCGCTGAGGGTCTCTAAGAGCGTTCAGAAAGCCAAACGCGCAAACCATAGGATTGAGGGGGGAAATGTCTCCGAGCTCGTCTTCGTTGAATGATTGAGCGGACGTGCTCCAGCGGGATTTTTTCCTTGTGACATTCGTGAGATTGCCATTAGATTCCCTTTTCCAACGCTTACCTCGGGGGTCAATGAAGCTAAGGGATACCGCGGGCTGCCAGCTGTTGGTGTGAGCTAGAAGTGGGATGGAAATGTCGAAAACTAGTTCTCTCCGGGGCGGAATAACGCTTAGAGGTGATGAGACCGAGAGCGGTCCTAAAGAAGCGCCGGTGTCGAGCAGTTGAATGTTGGGTGTTCCATCAAAAACGGGCTCATTGGATTCGTTAGCTATATGTAACTTAACCGTCCGAATGTAGGCGTCTCCATCAGGTCGAGGAGCGTAGGAGTCTGCAATCCACGCGGTGACTAGCCGAGCCGTTGAGTTTTTTTCACGGACCCATGATTGATAAGAAAGAACAACAGCAACAACGGTCGCACCTACCGTTCCGGCGGCTGTAAGCGCTGACCAAACGTCGCCTCCTAACTTCCAATCTACTCTCTGCATAACCGGGAAGAGCACGAGTAGCAAGAGAAGAATCAGGACTGAAAAAAACAGCCACAGGAAAAGAACTTGGAAACGTCTCATGTGAAACTCTCTATCAAGGTGGTGATGGATGGCGGTGAATCTTATAGGTATTCAGAGGCCGTTCATGGCCCAAGATCAGACGTCGTGAGTGAACTCAGGTACCGCAGCTTTTGGGTTGTGTGCGGGTGGTCGTTTGGTTCCTGCTGTCCCCGTGTGTGCAGGAAAAGCAGCGCAGCGGATAGGGCTTTTGCTGTGCACAGGTGGGCAGGAGGCTACACACGTCACCAGGTGTAAATAATGGGCCGGTACTCACTGAAAGGTGAGTACCGGCCCATTGGTCTTTGTCGTGCTCAGCTCTCGTCCGAGGTGCTAGTTCCGTTAGTTTTTTTGCGGGGACGGCGACGAGTAGGAGAGCCGATCTTGTTTAGTTCGGCTTGTGTCCATCCTTTTTTGAGCGCTGCGGCGAATGATTGCTTTACGCCGGCTTTGACTTGCTCTAGGTGTTGTTCTGCTTCGACGAGTGCGGCGACGGCTTGGGCGATGTCGTTGGCTGCTTCCATGCGCAGGTCGTTTTGTGCTTGGAGTTGTTCGAGGATCTTGTTTGCTGCGTCGCTCATGGTATGGACCTTTCAGTAAGTTTGGGCAGTTTCTGAGGCAATGAAACGACCCATGTTCGATATTTCCACCGTATCGCGGACATAGTTCAAAACCAACGCTTGTTGCACCTTCGTAAGGATGAGTGCGCCGCTGGGAAGCGGAGCAAGCTATACACTTAGGTGCACTAAGTGGTTTGCGGTCTTGATCTTCGATCCGCCCGGTGGGACAATTGACCTGTTAGGTCATTTGGCGTTGCACTGGGCAGGAGGTTGGTTTGCATGACTCGTTTGGATTCGCGCAAGCGTCAGCCGAATGCGACCGGTGGTCGGTCTGTTCGGCGCGTTGTGAAACTGACCGTTGAACAAGACTTGGCGTTGCAAGTCATGGCCAAGGAAATTGATGTTTCGGTGCCGAGGCTTCTGGTTGAATCAACTCTTGCGCAGTCTCGCGGCGAAACAGCTGCAGAGCGGCGTGAGTTAATTACCGCGTTGTTCATGGTGCAGCGCAGCGTGGCGGCGGTCGGCAATAACTTGAACCAGATTGCCCGTGCGGCGAATGCGACCGGTGAAGTTGATGCTGCGCTCGGTGCGTTAATTGAGCACATCAGCGGCTCGATGAAGAACCTCGATGAAGCGATTTCCTCCTTGTCTTTCAAGGACGTGTCCTGATGATTCCGAACGTGACCAGTGGCGGTCGGATGGCTGGGTTGATGAACTACCTGGTTGGTCCGGGTCGTGCGAATGAGCATGAGAATCAGCGGTTGATTGCTGGCGATGATCGTGTCACTTTTAGCTACGCACCGGGTACGGAGTTGTCGAAGTACGAAGCATTCGACATTGCGGAGATTCTGGATGCGCCGCGTAAGGCTTTTGGTACGGAAGTAACTAAGCCGGTGTATGCGAAGGATGAGGATTCCGGTGCCTTTCTCGCTGATGAGAACGGCAAGAAAATTCGTGTGGGGTCTAAGGATTCGCACGTGTGGCATTGCTCGTTATCACTTGCTGAATCCGAAGGTTCTGTGTCGGATGCGCAGTGGAAGAACATCGCCGAATCCTTTATGCAGAAGATGGGTTTTGTTGACCTGGATGGGGCGAAGTCTTCGCGTTGGGCTGCGGTGCATCATGGTGCCTCGAAGAACGGTAATGACCATATTCACTTGGTAGTGCAAATGGTTCGTGAAGATGGCACTAAAGCCAGCACGCATAATGATTTTCACCGTGCCCAGCTTGCGTGCCGTGAGCTGGAAGCAGAGTATGCCTTGCAGTCCTTGGAATCCTCTGCCACGCAGCAGCAGGGGTTGTCTGGGGAGAAGCCAGCTGAGCGTGAACGCGCGACTCGTGAGAGTTATGCGGTGTCTGATCGTATGGAGCTTTCCCGCCGTATGCGCTCAGCGTTAGCGACCTCCACTACGGCTCATGAGTTTGTGCGTCAATTGCCGCAGATGGGTGTGCAGGTTGCTCCCCGTTTCGCTAAGGATTCAACTTCTAAGGTCACCGGGTACAAGGTGTCTTTGGGTACGAAAACGGGGGAGGATCAGGCGGTGTGGTACGCGCCGTCGAAGTTGGATCGTAGCCTTAGCTGGCCTTCCATCAAGGCTCGTTTCGATGGGGCCGGTGTGGCTGAGGCAGAGCAGTTCTTAGCTGGCCGGCACAGTAGCGCACGGTTGCAGCGTGCTTCGGGCTACCGGGCGTTTGATCTGGCGCAGTCCACCACCTCGAAGTTGAATGCTGGCCAGCTTGGACCCGATACATTGGCGAATGTTTACGCACGGTTGTCTTTGGAGCTGGAAGGCAATAAGCCGGGAAGCTTGGCAGTGTTGAGCACGCACATGGCCAGGGCTGGTCAGAATATGGGCAACCGTACCTATGCTGCGCGTTTGGCCTCGCGTTTCAGTTCGCGTTCTGCGGAGCAAGGCTGGATGGCCGTGCTGCGTCAGGCGAACCGTTTGTCGCAAACGATGTTGCGCGGGCGCATGGCAACTGAGCGTCCACGGTTGACCCAGGCAGCGCAAGAGGTGGTTGCTATGGCCGAGAAGATTGTGCGCGATGCTGAGAACCGTACATCGGTTCATGCGGCAGCGCCGGTGGGCCAGCGAATGACCAAGAAAGATCGGGATCAGGGCTTAGGCCGGTAACCGAACCGACAAGGGAGAGTGCAGGGGCATGGAAAACGACGAAGAATCAGATATTTCGATGGAGTTCGGCCGTGTGCTGCGCATGAGTTTGGGTGCAGCGATGCAAGCCAAAGAATCTAGCGACCGGCGGGCTGCGAACCAAGGCCCGGCGACTGAAACACACCGGTTGCAGCAGCAGGTAGCCGGAGTGTTGAAGAAAGAGATGGCTTCACCGGATTTCGGGAAAATGTCCTCCCAGCAAATTGCTGATCGCATGACCGTGGCCTCTGAACTTGCCGCCCGCCACCCCAACGCATCAAAGGCTTTTATGGCCGGGTCTGACCGGCTGCGCAACGAGATGGGGATCAACGTAGAGGACATTTACAAGAATCACCCGCAGTCGGTCGAAGAACGCCATAAGTCGTTAAGGAACGCCATTGACGACTATCAAGCCAGCGCACGGCTGAACCAGGAATCGGCAGCTGAACGGGGCCAGGACGAGCCAGAGGCAACGGCGCCGGTCGAGGTGAAGGAAGATCAAGCCCAAGCTCATGAAGAATCTGCCGAAGGGCACTTAGCTAAGGCTGAACAAGCTGAGGGCGAGATTCAGCTTGATGAACGTGGCCGCGATGTTGCTGAGGGCCGCGAAGCTAATAACACTCTAAGTTTGGGACAGTCGGAAACAAAGCACGCCACCGGAACCACTGTGCATCCTGATGATGTGGGCCCTAGGGCTAAGACGGCTGCTGCTGTGCTGGCTCGCGCTAGGGCTGGTCAGGGCTTTCCGACGAAACCTGGCGAGGCGGTGCGGTTCGGGAATGCTTCACGTCCAGCAAATCAGCGGGGTCATGGCCAAGGGCGCAAGCGCGGTCAGGGTGCGGAGGTGAGTCGATGAGCTTTATCAACGATGAAAACCTAGAGACCACCGAAGAGCCGGAGGCATCGGCTGCGGAGGAGTCCGAGCAGCCGTTAGCTTTTGAGACGGAAGAAGAATGGCTGACACAGTGGGGATTGCCGAATTTTCGACGGCGGCTAAACAAGGGGGAGTTCAGATGGGACCCCGAGTGGTGGCGTTATGAGGAAGCGATCACGCTGATTACGGCATTGTGGTTGAGCTTCGAGAAAATGCGGTGGGACGGGGCCACCGGTATGGCCTCGTACATGCGTGATTACTTTTACCCGTTAATGGGGGAGCTGACTTCACCGGATGGACCGTTCTGGGATTATGACCCGCCCGTGCGCGAGGACGTGCCAGCAGAATGGCCAGTGCAAACCCTGCCCGAGGATTTAAATGAAGGTATGAACTAAATACTATTAGGGAGGCTCCAGCACCGTAGGCCCTGGACCCTCCCTAATCAAAAGGCCCTGCTTCTGCTGAGTTGATGGTAGTCGTTGTTGTAAGAGTCAATCGCTTTCGATGCTCTATCCATGTTTCCGCCGAAAAGCCCCGCTTGTAGGGGAGCCCATGATGATCCGTCCCGTAGCAACTCAGATTTCATCTGCTCTATGGGTGATTTTGAGGCATGACGTAGCACCCACGTACAACGACCAAACCAATTGGAACGCGCATATTCAAGGTTGTGCCCATTCATTAGGGCATCTTGAATAGCTATGTCTTGGCCGACAACGCCTAGCATGATTTCAGATCGATGATAGTTCTGCGTATGTTCTTCTTCCGACCATTTGAAAATAGGTTTCATCACAGAATGAAGCCAGTCCGGGATAGGCGTGTATAGCTTGCCAATCTTCCTGTCGTCGTACTTTCTTAATATCTCTATCGGGTCGTCGCCAGTGGTTTCGGCATACATAAAAATTGTGGGTAGTAGAGAACTAGTATCAAATGGTTTCCAATAGCCTGTGGCGTCAAGTACCCCTATGCTGCTTCCAACATGATAGTTTTCTGGCACGCTAGGGTCAGCCAAGAGAATTTTAAAGTTTTCCCATTTGGAATGCGCGGAACATGCCAGAGCTGCGACAGCGAGTACTGCCACTGCTGCTATATGTCGAATATTGTTTATGGCCTCGTATCCATCATGGTGTTTGTGTGCAGCAGAGACAATGCTCTTAATGCCTGCGACCCAGGGAGAGAGGGAATCCCGGGTTCCCCACCGAGCGGCGACTGCTAGGGAATAGCAAAATGGGCGCACTGCTTCCCAGTCTTCGTTCGCTAGCTTAACAAGGTTCCTAATCTGATCTTCGTTTGTTCCGGAGCCTACCTGTGAGCTATGTCGACCTTTATCGTTCAGGATCTCAAGCGCACTTCGTACTTCCTGGGTAATCAGATCATCTAGCTCAATCTGCTTTGCTGGATTAACGATCATCTCTTTAGTCAGGATTCGCAGGAGTTCAGGGCGTTCTTGGGATTGAGACTCCTCCACAAATGCACGAGTAGTAGCTGCATTGTCGTTCGCGCCCATGAGCTTATTAATCTTGTTCGTCAGCGCAACGGCTTGCTCAGGGTAAGAATTTCCGAAAAGGTCCACCCGGTTTATGTCGTTCAATGATCGGTTAGAGCTAATTTCCCAATCTGGGACGCTACCGTCATCGAAACGTATGGGGATGATCCATGTTTCACCTGGAGGCATCTTTCTGAACTCTTCGACTGCCAAATGCAGTTCTTCGTTCATGTTGTTTCTTGGGCGGTTTCGCGAGTTGTCAGAAAAGCACGCAAGGAAAACCAAGGAGTTTTTGCGAATGGCTTCCTTGATCTTGAGTTTCCAGTCGTCCCCAGGTTCAAGATTTTTTAGGTCACGCCAGAAAGGTATCTGTGCGGCCTTAAGCATTTCACATAGCCGATCAACACGCTCTTTGTCTTCACGGACGTATGAAATGAAAACGTGTTGTCCCTCATCAGTTGTCATGGAAATGATCCTAGATGAGCTGCGCGACACTATGCGAAAGATTTAGAGATCGCGCCAATAGA
>NZ_NRGV01000024.1:0-7559 GCF_002332385.1 Glutamicibacter sp. BW80
TCTGAGTTATCCCGAATTCGGGATAACTCAGAGTCGTGGTTTAAGACTTTGAAGTATATGCCGGCTTTCCCAGAAAGGTTTGGTTCGTTGGAGCACGCCAGGGATTTTATGGACCGGTTTGTTCATGCTTATAACACTGAGCATCGCCATTCAGGACTGGGGTTTCATACTCCTGCCGACGTGCATTTCGGGATGACTGGGCACGTGGATGACCAACGCCTAACGGCGTTGGAGAAAGCATGGGCGGAGCATCCTGAGCGGTTTGGAAAGAACCGATTACCGAAGAAAATGTTGCTGCCTGAAGTGGCTTGGATTAACGAACCGATCAAGCAGGAAGAAGGAGAAAAGATGCTGGTCTAAGACTTAGTGGTCTCACTTGACTTGAAAATTTCCGGTGGCCCAAGTTTCTACTTTTTGGTTAGACACACCCAGCCCAGACGTACAAAACGCTGCCGTAATTGGACTTCGGGAAGATATGTCCTGGTACGTCGCTGGATTCGCCATCCTCGGATTCCTTGTGGGTCTCATTAAGCTCGTCATGTCCCAGGACGTGAAAAGTAGCCTCATCGGGCTGGCAACACCAATTGTGAATTTGATTCTTGCCACCACGGCCTACGCGGTAGGCATCGGAGTACTGCTTACCGCGTCCGATGAGTTCTCGAAATGGATTGTGCAGCGCTCCACGGGTGGGGAAATAGATCTCACTCAAATGCTCACAGCGAGTTCTGCGTTGCTTGCTAGTCCTGGCACCGCCTTCTTGCTGTTCATTTTGTTGCTGCTCGGTGCGATCATCAATTTGCTGTTCATGTATTTCCGAGACGTAATGTTCTTGATCCTCTCGGCATTCATTGTGGCTTTAGCTGCTGCCAGCGGTACAGAACAAGGCCGACAAGCGTGGCGCAAAGCCAATGGTTGGCTAGTTGCTTTGCTGTTGTTCAAGCCGGTGGCTGCTGGGATCTATGCCCTCGGTTTCCGCATGCTCGTCACTGGCGGTCAAACTGAGGGCGAAGAAGCTTCTGTCGCTGCTGCGATGCAGTCAACCCTGATTGCAGTGCTGATTTTGCTTTTGGCGGCGTTGGCGTTGCCAGCTTTGATTAAATTCATCGTTCCTGCAGCTGGGGTCGGTGCTGGTGCCTTCTCTGGTGGTGCAGCCCTTGGTGCTGGTGTCACGTTAGCTGCTGGCGCAGCGGTTCTGGCGGGTACTGGAGGTGCGGCCGCTGCGGGCAGTGGCGCAGCCGCAGCAATACCGAATGGTTCAACTACGGCCGCATCTACGGCTGCGGGTAAAGGCGCGGAAACCGCGGCAACATCAGGTAGTACTGCCAGCGGTGGAGAAGCGAGCGCGGCTGCTGGTGGCAGCTCGGCTGGTGGCGGTTCTGGTGCGTCGGAAGCCGTCAGCGGTGGCGGCAGTTCCTCAGGTTCTTCTTCGGCTGACTCTGGTTCCTCATCGAGCGCACCTGCAGGTGGTGGCTCCGATTCTTCCGGCTCTAGTTCCAGTGCATCAAGCGTGGGGGCAACACCATCAGGTTCAGAATCATCATCATCTTCTGAAACGGGTTCTTCTCCTTCGTCCGGGTCGGGCGACAGCTCGGCACCGGCTAGCGGCGATAACGCGCAGTCAGGTGCTAACTCAAACGAGTCAGCCAATTCTTCTCAATCCTCAGGATCATCTCCAGAAGGCTCATCGGACGGACAAGGAACAACACCGAACGGCGGGCCTTCCGGGGCAAAACCCGCAAATAAGGTCACCGAAGCGATGCAGAAGATGGGCGATATGAAGGATCTTGCCCAAGGCTCGAATCCGAGCAAGCTCGTAGATGAGGACGGCGAATAATCATGGCATCTTCCGAAGTACGAATCGAACCAAACACCTTCGGCAACCTCACCGTTCCACGCCGCTCAGGACTCCTAGGTCTGTCAATGGGCCAAAGCCTCATGCTCGTGCCCATCGTGTTGCTGGTCATCGTTATGGCTGCTCGCGGCTGGGTTCTTGCCGCTGTCATCATCGCCTTATCCACAATCCTTGCCTCAGTGCTGTTGCTCGTGACCAAGAAGCAAGGCCGATCCATCTATGGGAGACTCATGCTGCGTCTAGCTCAGCGTCAAAAAGTCGCATCAAAAAAGCACGTGTACCTCGCAGGCCCTGCCGGATTCACCCCTGACGGCCAAGTACGCCTGCCGGGCCTGATGGCCAAATCCCAGCTGACCGAAACTGCTGATTCCTACGGCAACCCCTTCGGCCTCATCCGCCTCTCCTCGCGGGGGCACCATAATTATTCGGTTGTTCTTGAATGCTTCCCCAACGGCGATAGCCTCATCGACCAGACGGACGTGGATAACCAGGTAGCGCATTGGGCCAGCTGGCTCACCCAACGCGGTCTGGACGAAGGAATCCGCGGCGCGTCAGTGACCATTGAATCATCTCTGGATTCAGGGCTGCGCTTGCAGAGGCTGCTGGCCGATAACCACCGGGACGATGCCCCGGACTTCGCTAAACAAGTCGTGCAGCGCATCGCTCAAACAGATCATTCCAGCTCACCCGAAGTGGTCGCAAGAATTACGCTGACCTTTGATGGTCGCCGGGTTGACGGCAAAGCCGGGGATCGCGGCATGGAAGAAATGGCTGAGGAGATTGGCAACAAGCTTCCCGGCATCATTTCCGGCCTGGCGAACACCGGGGCCGGTGCAGTCCGCCCATGCAGTGCGCAAGACATTATTGACTTCACCCGCATAGCCTATGACCCGACCACCGCAGCGGCAGTGGAAGAAGCCCAAGCCAACGGCGGCACCGGACTAGCGTGGGAGGATGCTGGCCCTTCCTTCGCACTGGACGCGTTCGACCATTACCGGCATGACCGGGCGGTGTCGAAGTCGTGGACGATGTATGAAGGCCCACGCGGCGCTTTCATGTCCAACTCACTTTCACGGCTCACCGCACCAAGTGAGGGCGCGTTGCGTAAGCGCGTGACCCTGCTCTACCGTCCAATCCCGGCTGACCAGACGTCCACTGTGGTGGAGAACGAGCAGAAAGATGCCATGTTCTCCGGCTCCCAGCAGCGCGTCTCAGTCCGTGCACGTCAGCGGCTGGCCGCAGCACAGAAAACAGCGCAGGAAGAAGCCTTAGGCTCCGGCCTGACACGCTTCGGCCTGATCGTAACCATTAGCGTTCGTGAGGCTGAGGAACTGAAAAAGTTTGACCGTACCGTTCCCGGCATGGTCTCCCACGCCAAACTTCGTGTGCGTGAAGCCCTGGCTAACCAGGCGGTGACCTTCCAAGCTGGTCTGCCGCTGGGCATGGTCGTGCCTGATCACATGATGATCCCCGACGAGATTAAGACGTGGTTCTAATGTCTCCTTTGAAAAATCCTCTTCGCCCCCTAGACGAAGAAGGGCCAGTGTCGAGCTTGAAACTATCCAAGCGCGACGTGTCCAGGCTTGAACGAGCTGCGAAAAAAGCTGCCCCAAAAAAGCCGAAAGAGCCAGGGTTTCTTTCCCGTCTCCTGGCCGAAGGTGCGAAGTCCCGTCACCTGCCAGGAGACGCGGGCTGGAACCGGCGCGGCGGCGGGCCGGTGAACTACATCGAAAACCCTGTGGAGGTCCAAGGCTCTTGTGTTCAGGTGTGTGGGTTCTGGCCGTTCATCAACGGCGCTGGATTACCCACCATCGGCGCACCGTTAGGCCGCCACCTGCTGCGCAATACGCTGGTCACTGGCGATCCAGTCTCGTGGTTCCTCAACGGCATTATTTCCAACCCTTCCGCGTTCATCCTCGCTCAACCCGGACTGGGTAAGACCTCTCTGGTGCACCGGCTGCTGGCAGTGCTCACCGCGTGGGGCGTGGTGCCGATGATCCTGGCCGACTCCCGCCCGGACTACGTTCCACACATCCGCGCATTGGGAGGGCAAGTCATTACGTTCTCCCCCGGCCAAGGGCACCTCAATCCCTTGGATCTCGGACCGCTGGTGGCCAGCCTGAACGAGATTGACGATGACAAGGCCCGCGACATTGCTATCCAAGAGATGATCAGCCGCCGCCGCTCCCTCATGGAAGGCATCACCTCCATGATGCTCGGCCGCCCCTTACAGCCTCACGAATCCACCTGCCTTTCGGTAGCGATCAACGAGCTGGACCCCCATCTGCAAGAGGCTCCGCTGATCGGGGATCTGGTGGATTTCATGCGTTCACGTCCCGAAGTGCTGCGCCAAAACGTCCTGGCCTACGATGATGACCACGAATACGATCAACGCCTCCAAGCCCTGCTGGATGCACTAATCAACCTCGGCCCGTCCGGTGCCTACGGCGATATGTTCGCCAAACCATCCGACGCGCACATTACCCCCGGTGTGCCGGTCGTGTTCGACATTTCAGGCGTGAACGAAAACGACAGTGTCTTGGTCGCAGCCGTCCAGTCACTGTGCTGGAATCTCGGCTCAGCCACCGTCTCAGCCGAACAGCATCTGGCCGCTGCGGGCAAGCGCAAACGCCGCACCTACTTCCTGGTCATGGATGAGCTGTGGCGCATCCTGCGCGCCAGCGATGACATGGTGCACTTCATTGACACCATCACCCGGTTGAACCGTGGGCGCGGCATCGGCCAAGTCATGATCACCCACACCATGAACGACCTGCGCCTGTCCAAAGAGCACCTGACGGCCACTGCTTGGGGGTTCGTGGAACGCTCCGCAATGGTGTTCCTCGGAGGACTGGCACCGTCGGAGATGGGCAACCTTGAAGAAGTGTTCGCGTTGTCTTCGAAGGAAAAATCGTTGATGACTGATTGGACTGGTGAAGCGGTCGTTGATCCGAAGACTAATAAAGCTTCCCGCCGTCCAGGGGCCGGCCATTTCATCTTGAAAGTCGGTAAGAATCCTGGCACCCCGTTTGTCACTCACCTGACAGACCTTGAATTCCAGATTTCAGATACCAACCGGGCGTGGGAGATGGTGAACAAATGATCGGCACAGATCCACGTTCAGGACGCAAAAACCAGCCAGCAAACGACGATGCACTGTGGATGATTGGCGGCGGCGCTCTTGCGCTGCTCATCCTCGGGGTGGTGTTGTGGACGTTCGGAGCGATCCTAGATCCCAAGGTTGAAAACACCTCAAATAATCCAGTGCAGATCCTCATGGATCAAGGCCGAGGCTACCTGCCGATCGGCGGGCTGCAAATCACCGTCTTTGCCATCGGCATGCTGCTGCTGATTGCCGTGATCCTCATGCTGGTGCTGGTCTGGCGGCGCAGCCGAGGCACCAGCTCCCGCGTAGATCACCTAGCTAAAGAAATGGGCCACGCAAAAGATTTCAAAGCCCTGGAAGAACCGGCAGCACGCCAAGACTCTGAACGTCTCGGCGCACAGAAAGCTGGGATCGGCGTACCCCTGGCCAGACTGGTCAACAACCATAAACCTTTGTTTAGCTCCTATGAGTGGGTGCAAATCTGGCTGATGGGTCCACGCGCCGGTAAAACCTCCTGCGTGTGCGTGCCACAGATCCTCGAAACCGGTGGCCCGGTGCTGGCAACTTCAAACAAGCGAGACATCGTGGATATGACCCGTGGCCCCCGCGCCCGGGTAGGCACCGTCTGGGTCCACGACGTGCAAGGCATCATCGGCGAAGAACCTTCCTGGTGGTGGAACCCTCTGTCCTTCGTGACAGATATGAAATCGGCAGTGAAACTGGCCGATGTGTTCATTGCTTCAGAGACTTCAGCCGGCGCGAAATCCGATGCGTACTTTGAATCTGACGGTAAACGGCTACTCTCCCATTTCTTGTTTGCTGCGGCCATTGCGAAACGTCCCATCACCGATGTGTTCGCCTGGGCGCAAGACCCCGAGGACAAAACAGCTCGTGACCTGCTGGACGAGCACGGTTATCAAGACTTTTCTTCCGCACTCTGGCAGATTCAAGGCTTGACCCCTAAGCAGCGTGACGGCGTGTATGGCACGATGCGCCCATGGATCACAGTGCTCTCCTACGAAGAAGTTACCCCCTGGATTCGCTCGAATGGGAACTTCTCACGCCCTGAATTTGACCACCGCAAATTAGCTACCGGCACCGACACCCTGTATCTGGTCTCCAAAGAAGGTGCAGGCACCGCGCGAGCAATCACCGCAGCGTTGGTCATGGCTGTCATGGATGCCGCCGAAAAAACGGCCGCTGCCATGACAGGTGGACGGTTAAAAACCCCGCTGATAGCAGTGCTCGATGAGGCCGCAAACGTGGTGCGCTGGCGCGAACTGCCCGACGTGTATTCCCACTACGGCTCACGCGGCATCGTGGTCTCCACGTTCTTCCAGTCATACAAACAGGGCGTCGAAGCTTATGGGCAAGACGGCATGGATAAACTGTGGGGCGCGTCCAATATCCGCGTAGCCGGCTCGGGACTCTCGGACGATAAGTTCCTGCCGTATCTGGAAAAGCTCGTCGGTGCCCGCGACGTGCTCAAACGCTCATCCAGCACCAATGGCCGCAACGGGCGCTCAGTGTCCAGTTCAATGCAACGCGAATCCATCCTGGAAGTCTCCGACCTCGGTGCATTGCCGCGAGGCCGAGCTATCGTCACCGGCTCCGGCATCCCCGCAGGATTATTGGAACTAGTGCACTTCTCTCAGAAGCCATATGGGGAAGATGTGAAACTTTCACAGGGGTACTACGAAAACGTCAAGAAATATATTCTTTAGAACAAGACAAAAGTCGGCTACCGACGAGCATCTGCTCGTTGGTAGCCGACTTTTAGATCACGACGTAAAAACTCAGGATGAAACTTTCGAAGTAGTATCGATCGAAAGCACTAGAACCCCTTCGTCGCCTTCCTGAACAGACCACTGCTGATCTGCCGGATAAACGTTAGAGTTATCTGTCGCTGAAGAGCAGAAATCAATCTTTGCACGACTCAATGCAATTGATTCTGCATCGCTTCCCTTGCCAAATACCAACCATTGTTGACTATCGTCGGTATCAGTATTGATTTGCTCCGTGGCAGTCTTCATTGCGGCAGGAAGATTCGCAGGTGGCGTCGAGTACGGGCATAGCACTGCAACGTGTTCCCAGCTGTCTACCGGGGAATTCTCCTGCGGTAGCGTCAAATTTTCGCCACTTTTAGCCTCGGACGTCAGAGTTTCCTCATATGTTCCACCAGCCGCGCATCCGGAAGCAAGAACACCGAAAGCAATTAGGGGAACAATCTTCAACGAAAGTCGTTTTGTAAAATTCATTCTCACACTCAGAAATTGTTAGAGGGTGACCAGCTTGTTCTGGTTGGCCAGGGATTTGCACTTAGTACTGCTCTTAGACGCTGTTTTCTGAGCCTTACCGACCGATCGACCAGTTTTGTTATTGGCCAGATCCATCTTCTTCTCACGTGCTGGCCCATTACGAACCGCTTCATGATTCGAAGCAATCTTCATTGCACCGTTTTCACCAATGCTAATTGTCATCAGAGCATTCCAGTAACAATGACGGTAAGCATCTCCCCTACCATTATGCAGTGACTTGGGGAAAAGCTTCTTCGCAGACGCTGAGGCATTATCTGCGTCCTTCCCTGTCTGTCAGGGTTGA
>NZ_NRGV01000025.1:0-70954 GCF_002332385.1 Glutamicibacter sp. BW80
TAGGCGAGTTTGGCTTGGGCTGCGCTGCAGCTGGCTTTGAGCCGTTCGAGGTCGTCGATGGTTTGGGTGAGGGTGGCTTGGTTGCCGTGTTCCAGGATGGTGGCTAGGCGGATGTTGAGGTCCTCGATGAAGGGCATGGGTTGGTCCAGGACGCCGGGGGTGGGTGGCCTGGGTGGGGGCTGGGTTTCGAAGTCTTTGTTGGCTTCGGTGTGTTCTTCGAACATATTTCCACTGTATAGGGGTGGTGTGGAGGGTTTGGGGCGGTGTTCACCAACTGTGGATAAGCGTGAAATTAAATAATTTTTTGGACGGCGACTGGCAGGTCAAGAAGAAGAGGGGCGCAACTTTTCCGTTGGAGCGTAGGGGGTAATTGAAGCCTTCCGCTCTGCGAGACGGGGGAGCGTGCTGGCGCTCTAAGCCTTTGGCGCAGGAAAGGGTTTCGTGGAAGTCCACATGGGGCTCGATCAAGTATTTATGCGAAGCAAAAAATGGCGTCCCGCTTTTACTGCTCAGAGTATTGCCGAGTTAGAGCAGGTTGCCATCAGGGTCGCAAGCGATGGATTCGTTGCCGCGACCCCTTCGGTATGCGTATTTAGGCCATCGCGTTGTTCGGAAAATATCCTGCAGGTTCTTTGATGACTCCAATTTCACTTGGTAGTGTTCATTCTAATGAATGGGCTTTAGGGTCTGGTAGGCGAAAGGGCGCCGTGGCGGAACAGAAGAAGACGTACAGCAGGAATTGGGCTATCGGAAGCATCGTCGGGTTGCTAGTCCTGGCGTTGAGCGCCTGCGGGTGGATGTACAGCGTGCAAAGCCGATTGCCTGCAAAACTTGCCGTTCACTGGAACGGCAGGGGTGAGGTTGACGAGTTTGCCACTCTTGCCAACGTGGCCATTTCGACCATGCTGCTGACGGTGTTTATTGGCGTTGCCATATGCTGGTCGGCGATCTTGCTCCGTGCGCATTCACTTATGCTTGCACGCATCGGATTGGGCTTCGGCGTCGCCTTGAGCACCATGGTTACCGGCCTGTTTCTCGCACTCGTGGCCGGGCAGCTTGATCGCCCGACCACAGAACATGCTGCGCTGTCCAGTCCGGTCATTGCCGGAGCTATTGTCGTTTCCGTTCTGGCTGGATTTGCAACCGTTATGGCCTACCGTCCCAAGGAGATCGTGCGCGAACAAAGCCTGGAAGCCGTTCGGGCGGATGAACTAGCCAATGATCCGGCTTCCGCGGCATCGCGAACCCAGGAGGACCGCGCCGCGCACCGCGTAGTCCACGAAATCCCGTTGCGGGTGGCACCGCTGCGCTATCTACTGGTGACGATTGCGCTGCTGGCGGTGCTTGTCGGCTGGTATATGGATCAGTTCTATCTCGTTTTTTCCTCGGTGATTGCGGGAGCCATCTGCTGGATCTTTTTCGCCGGGACCTTTGTGGTGGACGCGGCGGGAACCCGGTTCGTGGCCTCCGGCTTTTGGAAGGTCATGAAGCTGGACTATGGCGGCATCAAAGGCGTCCATATTAAAGACATCAAGGCGTTGGACTATGGTGGCTGGGGTTACCGGTCGGATATTTATGACAGGGGGTTCATCACCGGCGATGGTCCCGCGGTGCTGATCGATATGGGCTACCACCAGCAGCACGTCATCTCCATGCCCGACCTTAAAACTGCAATCGAAACCGCCGCGCTGATCAATGCCTACCGGGCGCTGGAGGCGGCGAAGAGCAGCAACTAGGCGGGCCCTGGCCTATTTCAAAGGCTCTGATCGAGCGTCACACTGCGCGCGTTGCGCGGAATTGGTGCAAGAAAGCCGCGATTTTCCGCGGGCAGACCGGTGGCAATCGGGGGCTCCGCGCTAGCCCCGCTGCTGGAAAGCCTTGCGGTATTCAGCCGGGGCCACTCCCTTGATCGCCCGGAATCTCTGGCGGAAAGAAACCGGTGTCGCATAGCCGACCGCCCGCGCGATCTCGGCAATCGAGTTGGTGCTTTCCTCCAGCAACGCGCTGGCCTCCTCGACGCGCCACCGCATCACCCATTGCTGCGGTGTCGTTCCCGTTTCGGCCGCGAAGCGTCGAAGAAAGGTCCGTTCGGTCATGCAGGCGTGCCTGGCATAGTCAGCGACCGTACGGGATTGGCTTGGATCTTCTTGCAGCAGGCTGCGCACGGCGTGAAGCGCCTGCCCATCGGCATCCTTGAGGGCTACCGGGGTGCGGACAAATTGCGCCTGGCCTCCGGCGCGGTGCGGGGCCATCACCATGGAACGAGAAACCGTTGTGGCGATCTTTCCGCCGCACAACTGGCGGATCAAGTGGATGCTTAAATCGATTCCCGCTGCCACGCCGGCCGAGGTCCAGAGGCGATTGCTGCCGACGAAGAGCGCCGATGGGTCCACGTCGACTTGCGGAAATCGTTGGGCGAATTCATCGGTCAAGGCCCAGTGCGTGGTTGCGCTCTGTCCATCCAGCAGTCCGGTCTGCGCCAGGACGAAGGCGCCCGAGCAGAGCGAAGCGACGATCGCCCCGCGTTGGTGCGCTGCGCTGATGGCTCGCAGGTATTTGGTATCTGGAATGCTGTCGGGATTGGCTAACCCGGGGATCAGCAAAACGTCCGCATTGGCTGCCCACGCGAGGGAGCCATCCGCAGCGCACCTAGCCCCGTCGGTCAGCTCTACGAGCCCCGATTCAGCGGAGCATCGACGAAGCTCCAGATCCAAGGGCGGCGACGAGATTCGTTCGGTTGCCCAGGTCTCGGCGACGATGGCAACGTCAAAAAGCCTGGATCCTGGCATTAGCAAAAGGGCTACGGTGAGCATTCCACAATTATTTGGCGGTAAATCATCGAACAGTGTCAAAACTGCCGCTCATGATCTGCGCCGTTCCGGCGGAAAAGTAGCAACCATGAATGAAATCAACATCGACCAATTCGCGCCATCGGCAAATCCCGCACTGATCATGATCGACGTGCAGCAAACTTTCGACTGCGCCGAGCACTGGGGGAGGCGAAACAACCCCGAGGCCGAATAGAATATGCAGCGGCTGCTCGCTTGCTGGCAAGAGCGCGGTTTGCCGATCGTCATCGTCACCCACATTTCCAAGCTCATCGATTCAACTTTCCACCCGCAGCACGCGACGTCGAAGCTGAAGCCCTTCCTGGCAAATGTCATTCCGAGCGTCAAGATCACTAAAACCGTGAATTCTTCGTTCTGCGGAACCCCGGACCTGGCAAGCTGGCTCAGCGGGCAGAACATCAGCCACATCGTCCTGTGCGGCATACAAACCAATATGTGCGTGGAGACCACGGCGCGGATGGCCGGAAACCTGGGCTTCAACACGCAGGTGGCCATCGATGCCTGCCATACCTTCGATCTCGCAGGGGACGATGGCTTGGAGATTAGCGCCGAACAGCTCACGCAGGTGAGCGCCACCAACTTATCGGGCGGCGGGTTCGCCTCGCTTGAGTCGACCGCGTCGATTATCGGGCGGCTATGACCTCTTTGTAAGCAGAAAACCTGAGCAGCTGTGGTGCCCGGCGCCGGGCGGGCGTAGCATGTGGACTTGCGCCACACGAAACCCGAAGGGACAGCGCCATGCCACGGATCAAGAAGTTCGACCATGTGGGAATCACCGTCGCCGATCTGGATGCGGTGACCGAATTCTTCGTGAGCCTGGGGATGCACGTCGCCGGGCGCGTGGACGGGATGGAGGGCGAGTTTCTGGAAACCGTCTGCGGGATCCCCGGATCGCGCACCGACGTGGTGATGCTGCTGGCCGAGGATGGTGCCACGGGGATCGAGCTGTCCAGCTTCGAGCGGCCCGACCACGGGCCCGGGTTGCCGGAGGCGATGGCCAACGAACTGGGCATCCGCAACGTCGCCTTTGAGGTGGAGGACCTGCGCGGCATGGTCGCCGGGCTGCAGGCCGAGGGCTATGAGCTGGTCGGCGGCATCGGCGAATACCAGGGCAGCTGGCAGATGGCCTACGTGCGCGGGCCCGAGGGGATCCTGGTCGCGCTCGCGCAGCCGATTTAAACGCCGCAGGCCCGCCGGCGGAGCATTCCGCCGGCGGGCCTGCTCGAGCAACTAGGCCTTGGCCTTCTTCAGCGACTTCTCGCTGACCGGGGCCTGGTCGCTGGCGCGCAGCTTGGCGAAGTACGCCATCGCCTCATCCTGGCGTTCGGCTTCGATGCCGCTGGAGATCTCCGCGCGCAGGTGCTCCTGGGTGTAGCCGAAGGCGTCGACCAGCTCCTGGGCGTGCGGGCGCAGGCGCGCGAGCAACCGGTTGATGTAGCCCGGCAGGGTGCGCGCGCGCTGCATGGACAGCCGCCCGTGCCCCAGGAACCAGCCCAGATCGTCTTCGATCACGCTCAGCGCGAAGACATCGCGCAGCCAGGTGAGCACCTCGCGGGTCGGCTCGTCGGAGATCTTCTCCAGCGCGGCGGTGAAGGCCTCCCAGCGCAGCAGCTCGCCGTGCGCGCGGGCGGCGGCGATGAGCAATTCCTGGTTCTCGTTGAAGGCGTTGGCGGCCTTGAGCTTGTCCTTGCCGGCGGCGCGCAACGCGGTGGCCACCTCGGCCACCTTCGCATTGATCCGGTCGGTGAGCAGTTCGCGCTGGTTCTCCGGATCCTTGAAGAAGTTCGCGCTCTTGCGCTCGTCGGAGATGTCCACGAAGGCCTGGCCGACGCTGCGCAGCCCCGAGCGGTGCAGCGCGGTGGTGCCCACCTGCTTGGCCACGTAGCGGGCCATCGCCCCGGTATCGAGCTTGCGGAATTCCGCGGCGTAGTCGGTGAGCAGACGCTTGCCCACCAGCTGCAGCAGCACGTTGTTATCGCCCTCGAAGGTCACGTAGACGTCCAGGTCCGCGCGCAGCTGGGTGAAGCGGTTCTTGGCGATGAAGCCGGCGCCGCCGCAGGCCTCGCGGGCCTCCTGGATGGTGTCCAGCGCATCCCAGGTGCTCAGCGACTTGAGCGCCGCGGCCAGGGTTTCCAGGTCCTGGCGGTCCTCGTCGGTGTCCTCGCGGCCGGAGAAGACCGCATCGAACTTGTCCAGCAGCTCGTCGTGGGCGAAGCTGGCCGCATAGGTGCGCGCCAGCCGGGGCAGCAGCCGGCGCTGGTGGCGCTGGTAGTCCAGCAGCGTGGTCTCCTCGGTGTCCGAGACGCTGTTGAACTGGCGGCGCTGGTTGCCGTAGGTCACCGCGATCTGCAGGGCCATCTTCGACGCGCCGGTGGCCGCGCCGTCCAGCGAGACACGGCCCTGGACCAGGGTGCCGAGCATCGTGAAGAAGCGCCGGCCCGGGGAGGAGATCGGGGAGCTGTAGCTGCCGTCGGCGGCGACGTCACCGTAGCGGTTGAGCAGGTTGCTGCGCGGGATGCGCACCTGGGTGAAGTGCAGCCGGCCGTTGTCGATGCCGTTCAGCCCGCCCTTGAGCCCGTCGTCCTCGCCGCCGATGCCTGCCAGGAACTCGCCGTTGGCGTCGCGGATCGGCACGTAGAAGCAGTGCACCCCGTGGTTGACGCCGTTGGTGATCAGCTGGGCGAATACGGTGGCGGCGGTGCCGTGCAGTGCGGCGTTGCCCAGAAATTCCTTCCAGGCCGCTGCGAAGGGGGTGTGGATGATGAACTCTTCGCTGGCCGGATCATAGGTGGCGGTGGTGGCCACCGCGGCGACGTCCGAGCCGTGGCCGATCTCGGTCATCGCGAAGGCGCCGGGTACCTGGAGGTTCATCGCACCGGGCAGCCATTTGGCGTGGTGCTCGGCGGTGCCCAGATGCATGATGGCTCCGGCGAACAACCCCCACTGCACCCCGGCCTTGATCTGCAGCGAGGGGTCCGCGGCGACGAGTTCCTCGAAGGCGGCGATGGATCCGCCGTGGTCATCCTGCCCGCCGAATTCCTTCGGGAAGGCACGCTGCACGGCCTTCTGCTCGACGAGGATCTTCAGCTGGCCGAGCACCTGCTCGCGGTGCTCGTCCATGGACCAGGCGGGGTCGCGCTGCAGCTTCGGGTCCGCGGCGCGGGCCCGGGAGGCCTTACGGATCTCGGCGTAGGGGCCGAGCAGCTGTTCGGCGAGGGCTTGGACATTGATGCTGGTCATAAGTGGGGCCTTTCGGATGCTAGGAGCGGGAGTTGGTGGAGATGCCGTGGGTGAGCCAGCTGCTCAGCGCCTCGGCTAGTTCATTCAGGCTCGGCTTGCCCGGGGCGTCGGGCTGGCGCAGCCAGAGCTCCCCGGCGGAGCGGATCATGCCCAGCGCCGCGCGCGGCCAGAGCGCGGTGGCGTTGGAGGGGGTGAGCGTGTGCGCGGCGAAGTGCGCGCTGAGCCGTTCGTTCATCAGCGAGGTGACTTCGTCGAAGAAGGCATTCAGCACCCCGGTGGAGCCGGTGGCCGCGCGGTCCGGGGCGGTGAGCACATCCGGGGTCTGCGCGGTGACGAAGAAGTACAGGTTCGGGCTGCCCTTGGCCAATTCCAAGTAGGCGGTGACCATTGCGCGCAGCGCCCCGGCCTCGTCGCCCTCGGCGAGCCCGGCGGCGATGATGGAGTCGCGGAAGTCGGAGATGACCACGGCGCCCAGCGCCTGGCGCAGGCCCTCCTTGTCACCGAAGTAGCGGTAGTACACCGGCTTGGAGGTTTTGGCGTGCGCCGCGATCTCCTCCATGGAGACCTGCGGGCCGAGCTTGTGCACCGCCTTGCGGGCGAGCTTGAGCAGCTCCTCGTGGCGCTGGCTGCGGTGCGCCTGCCAGCGGGCCGAACGCCCGTCGGTAGCCGAGTCGATATCTGGGGTGATCTTGTTCACGTAACCCAGAGTATCATGTACTCTTGGTTACAGTAATACTTCTCACAACCTCCAGGAGTTCCTTCATGGCCGACCAGCCAGTGCGCAATGCAGTCATCATCGGTGGCAACCGCATTCCCTTCGCCCGTTCGAACACCGCCTACGTCAACGTCTCGAACCAGGACATGTTCACCGCCGCACTGGAAGGGCTGGTGGCCCGCTTCGGCCTGCAGGGTGCGCGCCTGGGCGCCGTGGCCGGCGGCGCGGTGCTCAAGCACTCCAAGGACTTCAACCTGGTCCGCGAGTCGGTGCTCGGCAGCTCGCTGGACGCCGCCACCCCGGCCTACGACGTGCAGATGGCCTGCGCCACCGGCATGGAGGCCATCGGCTCGCTGGCCAACAAGATCAAGCTCGGCCAGCTCGACTCGGCCATCGGCGGCGGGGTGGACACTACCAGTGACGCGCCGATCGTCGTCTCGGAGGGGCTGCGCGCAGTGCTGCTGGAACTCTCCCGCGCGCGCAGCACCAAGGCCAAGCTGACCGCCCTGTCCAAGCTGCGCCCGGCGCATCTGGCCCCTTCGGCGCCGGGCACCGGCGAGCCGCGCACCGGGCTGTCCATGGGCGAGCACCAGGCGATCACCACCCACGCCTGGGGCGTCACCCGGGCGGAACAGGACGAGCTGGCGCTGGCCAGCCACCAGAATCTGGCCGCCGCCTACGAGCGCGGCTTCTTCGACGACCTGCTCACCGCCTTCAACGGCCTGGCCAGGGACAATAACCTGCGGCCCGACTCGAGCATGGAAAAGCTGGCCAAGCTCAAGCCGGCCTTCGGCAAGAACCTGGGCGAGGAGGCGACGATGACCGCGGCGAACTCCACCCCGCTGACCGACGGGGCCTCCGCGGTCCTGCTGGGCAGTGAAGAGTTCGCGGCGGCCAACGACCTGCCGATGCTGGCGAACTTCGTGGACTTCGAGGCCGCCGCGGTGGACTTCGTGCACGGCGCCGAGGGGCTGCTGATGGCCCCGGCCTACGCCACCGCCCGGCTGCTGGCGCGCAATAGCCTCACCCTGGGTGACTTCGACTTCGTCGAGATCCACGAGGCCTTCGCCGGCACCGTGCTCGCCACGCTGAAGGCCTGGGAGTCGGAGGAGTTCTGCCGCGAAAAGCTCGGGCTGGATGCGCCGCTGGGCTCCATTGACCGGGCTAAGCTGAACGTCAACGGCTCCTCGCTGGCCGCCGGGCACCCGTTCGCCGCCACCGGCGGGCGGCTGATCGCCAGCACCGCGAAAATGCTGCATGAAAAGGGTTCGGGGCGCGCACTGATTTCGGTGTGCGCCGCCGGGGGACAGGGCGTAGTGGCAATCTTGGAGGCACGAAGCTAAATGGCAGATAAGTACCTGGAACTAGTTAATAGCGGAATGACCAAGAAGCTGGCCAAGCTGCTCGGGCTGCCCCGTCCGCCGCGGCTGCGCCGCTACACCCCGGACACCGCGCTGCTGCCCGGCCCGGTGCTGGTGCTCGGCGCCTCCGCACGCGCCCAACAGCTGTGCGACACCCTGGTCTCCTGGGGGCTGGACGTACGCCGGCACGACGCGGGGCAGAGCAAACTCGGCGGGATCGTGCTGCTGCTCGATGAGCTCACCGACCCCGAACAGCTCTCGGAGCTGATGCTGAGTACCGGCGCCGCGCTGCGCCAGCTGGTCCCCGGGGCGCGCCTGGTCTCCTTCTCCCGTCCCGCGCTGGCCGAGAATGCTCCCGCGGTGGCCGCGGTGCGCCAGGGCATCGATGGTCTCATCCGTTCGCTTGGACGCGAAATGCGCGCCGGGGCCACGGCCAACGGCATCGTGCTGGAAAACGAAACCCAGCTGGACAGCCCGAGTGCGCTGGGCGCCCTGCGCTTCTTCTTCTCCGGGCGCAGCGCCTATGTGGACGGCCAATTCCTTCGCGTGCGCACCGAGTACGGGGAGCTTCCGGCAGATTTCCGTGCCCCGCTGCGCGGCAAGGTGGCGGTGGTCACCGGCGCCGCCCGCGGCATCGGCGCGGACATCGCCCGCACGCTGGCCCGCGATGGGGCGCAGGTGGTGCTGGTGGATATGCCGGCCGCCGGGGATGCGCTGGCCAAGGTGGCCAATGAGGTCGGCGGCACCACCTTGCAGCTGGATGTCACCGCCACGGACGCCGGGGCGCGGATCCTGGATCACGCCCTGTCCCGCCACGGCGAGCTGGATCTGGTGGTGCACAATGCCGGCATCACCCGGGACAAGCTGCTGGCGAATATGGACGCCGGGCGCTGGGACTCGGTGATCGCGGTGAACATCTCCGCCCAGCTGCGCATGAACGAGGTCTTCCTCGCCGCGAAGCTGCCGGGTCTGCGCGTGGTCTCGCTGGCTTCCACCTCCGGGATCGCCGGCAACCGCGGGCAGACGAACTATGCGGCGAGCAAGGCCGGGGTGATCGGCATGGTGCGCGCCAGCGCGGGGCTGTTCGCCGAGCACGGCGGCTCGATCGCCGCGGTGGCCCCCGGGTTCATCGAAACCGAGATGACCGCGAAGATCCCGCTGGGCACCCGCACGGTGGCGCGCTTGGTGCTGCCCTCGCTGATGCAGGGCGGATTGCCGGTGGACGTGGCCGAGGCCATCGCCTTCCTCGGCTCCGACGCGGCGGCCGGGCTGAACGGTTCGACCTTGCGCGTCTGCGGCCAGTCGCTGGTGGGTGCCTAGATGGGCGCCGAGCTAGTCACCGAAATCCCGACTATGGCCGCGGTCTATGCCCGGGCGGTGAAAACCCTCACGCGCAAGCCGAAAAATCCGGTGCTGCCCGAGGTGACGCTGATCTTCCAAGGTGCCCGAGCGGATCAAGCGAAACTGGCCGCCTACCGCCAAGCGGTGAGCGCGCCGGCCAACGGCAAGCTTCCGAGCCTGTACGTGCACTCGCTGGCCTTCCCGCTGGCGATGTCGCTGATGCTGCGCGGCGACTTCCCGCTGCCGCTGCTGGGCATGATCCACCTGGGCAACCAGGTCTCGGTCACCGAGCCGCTGGGCCAGGAGGAGGTCTTCGACGTCGAGGTGAATGCCGAAAACCTGGTGGCGCACGCCAAGGGGGCCTGCTGCGATCTGGTGGTGAAGATCGTGGTCGCCGGGGAAACCCGGCTCACGCTGCGCAGCACCTTTCTGGCCAAGGGCGTGACGCTGGGCGGAGACACGCCGGCTAAGGCCCATGAGCGCTTTGTGCCGCCGCAACGCACCGCCGCCTGGAAACTGGACGGCGGCACCGGACGGCGCTGGGCCGCGGTGGCGGGGGACTACAACCCGATTCACCTCAGCGCGCTGAGCGCCAGGGCCTTGGGCATGCCCGGGGCGATCGCGCACGGCGTCTATCTGGCCGCCCGCGCACTGGCCGCGATCGAGCCCGCCAGCGGGAACTACGAGTGGGAGATCGAATTCCGGACGCCGGTGGTGCTGCCGGCCGCGGTGGATTTGGCCTTTGTGCCCAGCGCAACGGGGTTCGCGGTGCAGGGCTGGAATCCGCGCAAGGGCAAACCGCACTTCGAGCTTCGGCTGGCCCGCGAGGTTTAGCGCCCGGTGGCGGCGGGCTCTAGCGGGGGAAGGCCTGCAATGCCATAATGTGCGTATGAATGCAGATAAGAGAGTTTGTGCGCTGCAGGTGGACAGCCAGTATGTGGAACTCGCGGTAGAGGTCTTCTCCATGCTCGCCGACGCCACCCGGGTACGGATCATCCTGGCCCTGCGCGAAGGCGAAATGGCCGTGGGCGCGCTGGCCGGCATCGTGGGCAAATCCCCGGCCGCGGTCTCCCAGCATCTGGCCAAGATGCGGCTGGCCCGGATGGTTTCCACCCGCCAGGACGGCACCAAGGTGCTGTACCGGCTGGAGAACGAGCATGCCAGGAAGCTGGTGGCCGACGCGATCTACCAGGCCGAACATGCCCTGGGCGGCGTGCCCGCGCACCACCGCGGCGAGCGAGGCACACCGTGAACACCACCGCTGACCACGTGCACACGCACCGCACCGGATTCAAGGGGTGGCTGATCGAGCTGTTCATGCCGCATAGCCACGATGCCGCCGATTCCATCGACGACGCCATGGAGGCCAACCGGGAGGGCATCCGCGCGCTGAAGCTGAGCATGGTGATCCTGCTGGCCACCACGGTGCTGCAGGTGATCGTGGTGGTCTTCAGCGGGTCCGTGGCGCTGCTGGCAGACACCATCCACAACTTCTCCGATGCGCTGACCGCCGTGCCGCTGTGGATCGCGTTCATCCTGGGCCGCAAGGCGGCGGGCAAACGCTATACCTACGGCTACGGACGGGCCGAGGACCTGGCCGGGCTGTTCATCGTGCTGGTCATCGCGCTCTCCGCGGTGCTCGCCGCCTGGCATTCAATCGAGCGGCTTGTCAACCCGCAGCCGCTGCAGAACCTGTGGTGGGTGCTCGCCGCCGGGGTGATCGGCTTTGCCGGCAACGAGCTAGTGGCGGTCTACCGGATCCGGGTCGGGCAGAAGATCGGCTCGGCCGCGCTGGTGGCCGACGGGGTGCATGCGCGCACCGACGGCTTCACCTCCCTGGCCGTGGTCTTCGGCGCGGTGGGCGTGATGCTCGGCTTCCCGCTGGCCGATCCGATCATCGGCCTGCTGATATCCGCGGCGATCATCGTGCTGCTCGCCGGGACGGTCAAAAGCATCGGCCGGCGGCTGATGGACGGGATCGAGCCCGAACTGGTTTCCCGCGCGCAGACCGCGCTGGCGGGCGCTCCCGGGGTGCTGGAAGTATCGCGGCTGCAATTGCGCTGGGTGGGGCACCGGCTGCAGGGCAGCTCAACGATCCTCGTCGCCGACGCGCCACTCTCGCAGATCCAAGGGATCACCGCCGAGGCCGAGCTCCGTTTAGCCGCGGCGCTGCCCAAGCTCGAGGACATGGTGATCACCGCGTCCACCGGCGAGCCGCGGCGCTGAACCGCTTAGGAACGGCATTGGCAGGACATGCGGTAACTGGCCAGCGTGGACACCGCGGCCCGCTCCCAGGTGAATTCGCCCGAATGCTCCAGGGCCGCATGCCCGGCCCGGGTCACCCGCGCCGGATTGCGGGCCAGCTCGATCAGCTGCTGCGCCCACAGTTGTGCCGAGGGTTCGGGAATCAGCCAGCCCGAAACCCCATCGTCCACCGCGTAGCCCAATCCGCCGACCCGATTGGCCAGCACCGGAGTGCCGCAGGCCTGCGCCTCGGCGGCGACCAGCCCGAAGGTCTCCGAAAGCGAGGGCACGGCCACCACATCGGCGTTGGCGAAAACCGCTGCCAGTTCGGCCGGCTGCAGCGGACCGAAGAAGCTCAAGCGCTCGGCGACGCCTTCGCGGCGGCCCAGGGCTGGCAGGTCGTAGTCCCCGCCGCCGGACAGCGCGCCGAAGAGCGAGGCGGTAATGCGCAGCTCGGGTGCGCTGCGCTGGGCAATGCCCAGCGCCTCGATGAGCAGATGCGCGCCCTTCAGCCGCTGCATGCGCCCGGCATAAACCAGATGCAGGTCATCCTCGCCCAGGGGGCGGGCAAGCTTGTCCTGCTCCGGGTGGAAAATGCGGTGGTCGACCCCCGGGAGCACCACGTCGAGCCGCTCGCGTTCGAGCCGGTAGAAGCGCTCGAGCTGGGCGGCCTCGACGGGGGTATTGGCGATCACCCGGTCGGCCTGGGCCAGCAAGGTCCGCTCGGACTCCTTGCGCAGCTCCGGCTCGGGTAGTCCGGACTCGAACTCCTTGGCCGCCGCCGAGGTGTGCATGGTGAGCACCAGCGGCACCCGCCACGCCGCGGCAAGCTGCCGCCCGACCAGGCCCGAAAGCCAATAGTGCGCGTGCACGATGTCGATCTTCAGCTCGCTCAAATGCTCGGCGATCCGTGCGGCGGCCGGATCGATGATACCCGGCAGTTCGTCCTTGCTCAGCGCCTGGCCGGCGGCGACCTGCACCTGATGCATCCACACGCCCGGGGTTACTTCGGCGCTGCTGCTTGGCTCGGCGGTGCGGGTGAGCATATGCACCTCGTGCCCCAACGCACCGAGGGCATAGGAGAGATTCTGGATGTAGACGTTCATGCCTCCGGCGTCTCCGGACCCGGGCTGCTGCATGGGGGAGGTGTGCAGGGAGAGCATGGCGATGCGCATGAAAAGAGGCTCCAGCCGGATCGAGAATATGACCGTAGGACAATTGAGGGTCGAGTCGATATTACCAATAGCCGCCTTGCGTTGGCTCAGGCAGGCTCGCCGTGCAGCAGATCGGGGACGGGGAAGTGGCGCAAGCAGAACACCCACGCGTATAGGGCTGCTACCCGTCGACTCGATAAAGCAGGGCGATGAGTCGATTCCGGCAACTTTTCACTCAACTGCATGCCCACTTAGCGAGTTCTGGAGAGTGGACCTTGGGTTCGGTGAGCATTCAAGGGTCGGTATGTCCGGTCAGTTGAAGCGAATGCCCCGTACGAATTCGATCGCGATATCGAAGCGCTGATGGTTTAGGCAGCGCCGGGCATGCCATAGCAACTGGGCTGGCCATGCCAAGGGTGGTGCATACTTCGGGGCCAACGTGGAGGCTAGTCGCCGTCATCCATTTCGATAACACTTGCCACGGTCACGCTCGCAATGTCGACGCCGGTCAGGTCGGCCACCACCGAACGTGCCATATGCGGCACTTCCTCCCAGGTTTTTGCCTGAGTCAAAGCGCCTTCAACCTCGGGAACGCTGACCGCATAGACGTCGTCGGCGTGTACGTACCGAACTTCAATCTCCATGACCAAGGTATGGCCCTAGCGGGCAGCTGAATCAAGGGGCGAATTCACTAAATAAGCGCGGTGAATTCTTAGGGTTTGCAACTGAACTATTGCAGCGCGATTGGAGCCATCCTGCCGCAGTGGTTTCAGTGGAAAATGAAAACTCTCGTGAACCAAATGTAACAAGGCTTTTTGTGCTGAACCGGAATGTTTGGGACCAGCCGCGATTGTTGAAGTGGACGTCCGTGGCATTTATGCAGCTAATTTCGAAACGTGAACGCGACGCTGCCGGCTATTTCCCGCACCGAGCCCATGACCACGCAGACGAACTGAACCTTATCGGTGAATCGAACGTGCCGGAAGTCCGCAAAAAGTTATTCGAGGGCTACCTGGACTTCCTAGACGCCTAGCAGGGTTTCCCATACTTGCACCATGGCTAAAACAACTTACACGACGGTCACGGACGTTGCGGTGCTCGGAGTAGATCAGTGGTCGCCCTCCCGAGGAGTCAGCGAAGTCAAGCAAGACCTACTTGGACAGCTGGCAACCGCTAGCTCACCTGATCCCACGCATCGACGGGCAGACCGAAGTCGGGGACTCAGGGCCAATGAAAGTAGCAGGTGCGGTAAATGAATCACCGTGCAACGGTACGTGGAACAATTCAGGTTCTTAAAACCGGGGGTACGGCCGTGACACATTTATCCAGAGCCCGACGCAAAGGCTCTAGATTCAGATCTTCCCTTGCGATTCTACTTGTCTCGTTCAATTCGTTACCTTGTATAGGCTGCCAAACCAAATACCAACCGGCGGAAAACGCTATTCTCGACCAGTAAGTTCGTTGCATTCTGCCATTTCCTTCACGGAACGGGTGAATGTGGTTGAGCTCGTCGTAGAATTTCGCAAGTGAATCAATGAATTCTTCTTTCTCCAAGTCTTTGAGATGGTTGCGATTCGCCAGCTCGGACATGACATTGTCGATAAGAAAGGGAATGTGAGAACTGGGCGCAAAAAATTGCCCTGAACCCCGCCGCATATTGATGGTCCGGTACTCGCCGGCCCAATCGTAAACATCTTGAAATAGATGCCTGTGGAGGCCTCTTATTTCCCAGGCATCACGAGTTTGTTCCACTAGTTCATGGTCGCGAAGTTGAACGACACGTGCGTGGAATAGGTCGGCTTCAGCCTCAGCGAGCGCTTGATACGAGTCGGCCCCGACTAAGTTCCTCAGAACTCCATCGGGGCTGGTCAAATATGGATCCTCGATACTACTACTTGAGGCCATATCGTTCCCGGGTAATTCTCACTAGCTCATCTGCAGTGATATCACCCGCAACGTAATTTTTTGATTCTTCAGCATATTCCGAGCTGACGGTCAAACCTTCAAGGTAAACGCTGTGAGTGGCTTCTTCCACCCAACCAGATCGCATTTCAAGTGTAGACATGTGCGCTCCTGCAAGTGTTGGTGTCTACTATTCTACCGGCGCCGGGATGCTAATCCAACTAAGACGAGCGGGTTTTCGCCTGAATAACTGAGCCGGAGCTGAGATGAATCCTCGGTGATCGCCTAGTTGGGACTTAACCCTCAGATTGCCGACGGTAGTAGTTATAAAAAATCCCCGGTTGACCGAAGTCAACCGGGGATTTCACCTGTGCGCGAAAGGGGACTTGAACCCCTACCCCCTTGCGAGGACTAGCACCTCAAGCTAGCGCGTCTACCTATTCCGCCACCCGCGCAGGTTATGCGTTGTCTGCGTTGTTATCGCTGGCAACGAAGTAAAACTTTACCACCGTCCGGCGACGTTTGCCAATCGGGCAGGATTGGCCGCCAGGGCTCCAAATTCCGCGGAATCATGCGGGAAACTCGTGTTTGATCAGTGGTTTCGCATTAATTTTCACCGAATCAGTGTTGAGCGTCACAGCAAAACGGCCGATTTCTGGGGTTCGGCGAAGGATTTGCGCCACCCCTTAGCGAAAGTGCAGTTTGTTCTGCCGGATGCAGCTTAGGCCTGCACAATCGCCCGTAGCTGCTCGGCGCCGAGTACCTGATTGAAGATCTCGCCCTCCGGTTCCATCCAGCGGCCGGCGGCAAGATCCGCCAAGCGAACCGGTTCGTACCCCAGTGCGCTGATCAAAGCCGCGGCGAGCCCAGCACCTTCGGGATCATCGGTGGCGAGCGCGAGCGCACGCCGCTGGCCGGCTTTGGCCGATCCGTCCGAGTCCAAATCCCAGTGGCTGATGTGGTTCAGCGCCTTGACGATCCGGGACTCCGGGAAATGCGCGGCAATGGCCTCGGAACTGGATAGCCCGGCCCGCAGGCTGAGTTCGAGCCAGTCTGGCAACGGCTCGTCCTGCCACCGGTTTGTCGCATCCAGCAGCACCAGATCCGCCAGGCTGTCCCGCGCCACCTCATCCAGGTCCTCCTGGGGGACCATGAGGACGACGAGGTCGACACCCGCACCGATGTCTTGGGCCGGCACCGCCTGGGCCTGCGGAGCGTACTGGGCCAGATGGTATTTCATCTGGCTCACGGGCCGCGAGGAGGCGATATTGACCGCGATGCCGGCCGACGCGGCCGCACGAGCCAACGCGGTGCCCGCGCGGCCGGCACCCAGGATGCCAATGCGTTCAATTCGTGCCACCGCTGGGTGTGGACTCTGGCCCATATGGATCCTCCTAGCTTCGTACTTGAAGCCTAACCGCAGTTGCCGGGTTGGCGCATGAAAAAGGCCACCGGCCCGAGTGCGGAACTCGGGCCGGTGGCCTAGATGGAGATTGGCTAACCGCCAAAGAGCGGAGCGATGTTCTTCCAGAGCTGCTGGAGGCCCAGCGAGATGAACAGCAGCGCGGTAATTCCCAGTGCGATGTTTGTGTGCCAGCGGTTCGCCCATCCCTTGGGGATGCGCTTGCCGTTGAGCAGGCCCAGCAGGGTGATCGCCAGGAACGGCATGAACAGCGAGCCGAGTACGCCGTAGGCGAGAATCAGCGCGATGGGCTTGTCCAAGAGGAACAGCACCATTGGCGGGAAGGTCAGCCAGAGGACGTAGAACTTGAAGTACTTGCCGCCGGTCAGCGTGTCCTTGTGACCGGCGGGCTTCTTGCGCATGTGGCCCCAGAAGTCGGCGAACATCAGCGAAACGCCGTTCCACACGCCAATGATCGAGGAGAACGAGGCGGCCCAGAAGCCCACCAGGAATCCGGTGCCGACGAAGGTGCCGTAGCGCTCGTTCAGCACTTCGCCCAGGTCCAGCAGGCCGCGGTCGCCAGCGGAGATCGATACGCCGGCCGAGCGAACGACCTCGGCGCCGACCACGAGCATGGCGAGCACGAAGATGCCGGTCATCACGTAGGCCATCGAGTTGTCGATGCGCATCACGCGCATCCACTTCGGGGTGTTCCAGCCCTTTTCACGCAACCAGTAGCCATAGGCGGCCAGGGTGATGGTGCCGCCGACGCCGCCGGCCAGGGCGAGGGTATAGACCACGCCGCCGGATGGGATCATCGGCACCAGGCCCTTGAGCATTTCCGGAACGTTCGGCACCGCGATAATCGCCAAGCCGACGACGGTGACGAACATGATGCCCACGAGGACCGCGGTGACCTTCTCGAAGAAGGAGTAGCGGCCGAACCAGACCATGGCAAAGCCGGCAAGGCCCATCAGCACGGCCCATATTTTCAGGTCCACCGCGGGGAAGAGGGCCGCCAGCGGCATCGCCGCCGAGCTCATCGCGGTGGCGCCGTAAACGAAGCCCCAGAGGATGATGTAGGGACCGAAGTACCAGGTGGTCCAGCGGCCCAAGGACTTCCAGCCCTCGAAGATCGTCCGGCCGGTGGCCAGCGTGTAGCGTCCGGCGCCTTCGACCAGAACGATCTTCAGGATGACGCCCAGGATCACCGCCCACAGCAGGGCGTAGCCGTACTGGCTGCCGGCCACCAGGGTCGCGACCATATCTGCGGCGCCCACACCGGTTGCCGCAACAACCAGTCCGGGGCCGACAATCTTCCATTTTGGTGCTCTGCCGCCGTCGTGGTCGGCGTGCACCGGCGCGCCCTCGGCGCCCGGTTGATGCTGTTCGGCCATGAATGAAGTCCTTAAAGTTTTTGCTCGTATCCGGTGCGAGTACCGGGATGCCTCGGAGCTGTGGGTGTGAGCAAGAATCGACGTTGATCTTCATCACTGCCACTAGAGAGACAGATCTAATGTATGGGTGATGCGCGACATAACCAAGGCGTGCGCCAACTCTTAAGTGAATCTTAGGAAAGCAACGGGCCGGTAAGCCGCCGAAACCAGCTGATAAAGTGCTTCACAGTGCGTGGTGCACCAAGAATTGAAAGGACGTGGCCTTGCAGCTGCTCATCGTCGAGGATGACGACGCCGTCTCCACGGCCCTTGCCGACGCCGTCGCAGCTGCCGGGCACACCTCCGAATGCGTCACCCGCGGGGAGGACGCCCTGCTGCGGCACCGGGAGGCGGATATGATCCTGCTGGACCTCGGCCTGCCGGATATGGATGGGCTGGAGGTGCTGCGCAAACTGCGCCTGGTGACTACCACTCCGGTGGTGATCCTCAGCGCTCGCAACGACGAACGCAGCGTGGTGCGCGGTTTGCGCCAAGGCGCCGACGACTATCTGGTCAAGCCGATCGGGTTGACGGTGCTGCTCGCGCGCATCGAGGCGGTGGCCCGCCGGTCGCGGATGAGCTCGCCGGTCAGCGCACTGCTGCAGGTAGGGGAGCTGGGCATCGACCTGGACAAGCGCGAGGCCCAGTTGGGAGCGCGGGCGCTGAACCTGACCGCCAAGGAATTCGACCTGCTCGCGCTGCTGGCCAAGCATGCCGGCTCGGTGGTCACCCGGGAGCAGATCCTCGATGCCCTCTGGGGAGATGCCTTCGTGGCCGTTTCCCGCTCCCTGGATGTGCACCTGACCGGATTGCGCGCCAAGCTCGAGCGTCCCGGAATGATCATCAACGTGCGCGGAGTTGGCTACCGCCTCGAGGCAAGCCTCCCGTGAGATTGCGCGTCATCGCCATTCTGGGCTCGCTGCTGGCCCTGCTGGTCGTGATCGTCTCCGCGGTGCTGATGCAGAGCGCGAGCGTGGATGCGGCCCAGGATCTGCGCCTGAGCCGCGAAGCGTCGCTGAATAGATTCATCCAGTTGGGCGCCCAGGCCGAAGCCGAGGCCGAGGCCGAGCACGGCAAGCTGCAGCTGGAGATGGACACCTATTCCAAGCTCTATGACGAAGCGCTGCTGGTGCGCCTGGGCAGCGAAACGCTGACCTCCGGCCAGCTCGACCCCACGGCTCCGGAGGTGGTGCGGGCCTTGGAGAATACCGAGCTGAACCTCGCGCATACCGACATCCCCGCGATCAACCCCTTCGCCACCGGCAATGCGCTGATCGCCCGCCCCTTCGGCAACTCCACCCAGGTGCTCGGCTCGGCGCTGCTGGAGATCAACCTGGACATCTCCCGCCAGCTGGTGCTGGAACGCTGGATTTGGGTGGTGCTGTTGAGCATTGCGGCCGGGGCGGGGCTGCTGCTGCTCGCGGACCGGGTCACCGCCTGGGTGCTCAAGCCGATTCACCGGCTCAATGAAGCCACCAAGGAACTGGCCAGGACAAAGACCTCGTCCCCCTTGGAAGCCGCCGGGCCTCCGGAGCTGCGCGAGTTGGCGCACTCCTTCAGCAAGATGTCCGATGTGCTCACCGCCAGCCTCGCCGCGCAGCGGGAGCTGATTGCCGAAACCTCGCACCAGCTGCGCAATCCCGTGGCGGCGCTGCGACTGCGGGTGGATCTGCTCAAGCTGCGTCTCCCAGCGGCGGCGGACCCGCAGGCGGTGCAGGCAGTGGAGAAGGAACTGCACCGGGTGGAGTCGCTGCTGGACGCGGTGCTCCGACTGGCCAGCGCGGATCATCGGCTCTCCGAGCAGGCCGCGGGCCGCGCCCTGGCTGCCCGCGCGGCGGAGGTCGAAACGGTGAAGGTGCGCGAACTGCTGATCGAGGAAATCGAGCGGCAGTCGACGGCGGCCCGGCAAAGCGGCACCGAGCTGCTGCTGGAAACCGGGAACGAACCGGATGCTCTGCTGGCCTGCAACGGGTTCGAGCTGCAGCAGATGCTCGCCGAACTCTACGAGAATTGCCTGAAATATGCCGCCGGGGCGCCCATTGAAACTACCCTTCGGGCCGCGCCTGAACTCGTCGAGATCAGCATCCGGGACCACGGCCCCGGGCTTGGCGAAGCCCAATTGGCGCAGGTGACCGAACGGTTCTGGCGCGCGGACCCGTCCGGGGCGACCCCCGGCACCGGGTTGGGCATGGCGATCGTGGAGCGCCTGGCCCGCGCCAACTCCGGAGAGCTGCGCGTCGCGGCGGCCGAAGGCGGTGGGCTGTGCTTCAGCCTGGTGATGCCGCGCGGCCAGGCGCCGGGCGGGGGTGGCCAAGGTGGCTGAGCACGGGAACCCGAGCCGGCGCAGCGTGCTGCGCTGGGCCGGGCTGGGCGCCCTGGGTCTGCCGGCGCTGGCCTCCTGCACCAGGGGCGCGCTGATCGAGCGGCTGGATGTGGCCGGCGGCGAAAGCGGGGGCATGTACTTTGAATTCGCCAACCTGCTCGCCGCGGCCCTGGTCCGCTACGGCATCGCCGCGCACTCGGAAGCCCTGGTGACCGAGGCGAGCGTCGAGAACCTCGAGCTGCTGGAGAACGGGAAGGCCGGGCTCTCGCTGGCGCTGGCGGACACCGTGGCCCAGCACGAGCGCTCCGCGGATTCCTCGCTGGTCGCCCTGGGCCGGGTCTACCAGAACTACTACCACTGCATCGTGCGCCGCGGGAGCCGGATCCGCTCGCTGGCGGACCTCTCCGGCCAGCGGCTGGGTACCGGGGCGCCGGGTTCGGGCACCTGGGTGACCGGGCAGCGCATCCTATCCGCCGCCGGGCTGGCGGAGGAAGGAACCCAGCCCAGAGAACGCCAGTTGGGCTATGTGGCCGGACTGCAGGCCCTGGAAGCCGGGGAGATCGATGCGCTCTTGCTCTTCGGCGGAATCCCGGTCAGCTCCATCACGGCGTTGGGGCGGGAGGTGGACCTCCGGCTGATCGATCTGGCGGGGGTGCTGCCGGCCTTGCGGGCGGAGTATCCGCGGCTCTACGAGCATGTGATCATTCCGCGTTATACCTATCCGGGGGTGGCCGAGGTGGACACCGTGGGTGTAGCGAACCTGCTGATGGCCAACGCCGCGCTGCCGGCTCCGGTGGCGGCGGGAATCGTGGAGCTCTTGGTGGACCATGCGCGAGAACTGATCCCGCGCAATAGCGCCGGCATCCAATATCTCACCCCCGATACGCTGATCTCCACCGGCGGGCAGCGGCTGCATCCGGCGGCCGCAACCACCTACCGCAGGCTCCATGGCTAGCGCGGCCAACGCGCCATGGGCCGTGGGGAACTAGGGTGGATAGCAACTACGGCCGCCACCGCGAACAGAGGATCCAAAGATGCCGAGCACGCACGCCTATGAGCTCATGCAAGAAGAAGTGGTGCAGATCTGCCGCAAGCTGATCAGCATCGACACCACCAACTTCGGCGAGAACAACAGCCGCGGCGAACGCGAGGCCGCCGACTACATCGCGGGGCTGTTCGCCGAGGTCGGCCTGGCCTCGACAATCCACGAATCCGCGCCGGGACGCGCGAACCTGATCGCCAGGATCCCCGGCAGCGACCCGAGCCTGCCGGCGCTGGTGGTGCATGGGCACCTGGACGTGGTCCCGGCGATCGCCGCGGACTGGTCCGTGGACCCCTTCGGCGCCGAGCTCATCGACGGCATGATCTGGGGCCGCGGGGCGGTGGACATGAAGGGCATGGACGCGATGATCGTCGCGGTGATCCGGCGGCTGATGCGCGAGCGGATCAGCCCGCGCCGGGATCTGGTCATCGCCTTCTTCGCCGACGAGGAGGCCGGCAGCGACTGGGGCTCGATGTGGATGGTGGAGCAGCATCCGGAGGTCTTCGCCGGGGCCGGGGAAGCGATCAGCGAGGTCGGCGGATTCTCCACCGAGATCGCCGGGCAACGCGCCTACCTGGTGCAAACCGCGGAGAAGGGCATCGCCTGGATCAAGCTCGCCGCGCACGGGGTGGCCGGACACGGCTCGCAGCTCAATCCGCGCAACGCGGTGACGGCCCTGGCCGCCGCGGTGGCCCGGATCGGTGAATACCAGTGGCCACTGTCCTACACGAAAACCACCCGCGCGCTCTTCGAGGAGCTGGCGGTCATCTGCGGCACCGAATTCGACGAAGCGAACCCCGCACCGCTGCTGCAGGCCTTGGGGGATACCAGCCGCTTCGTCGGCGCCACCCTGCAGAACACCTCAAACCCCTCGGTGCTCAAGGCCGGCTACAAGCACAATGTGCTGCCCGGCTATGCCGAGGCGCTGATCGATTGCCGCACCCTGCCCATGGAGCACGAATCCACCATCGAGAAACTGCGCGAGCTGGCCGGCGAGCACGTGGAGCTCACGCTGCTCCAAGACCAGCAGTCGCTGGAGGTGCCCTTTGGCGGCGAGCTGGTCGATTCGATGGTGCAGGCGCTGGTGGCCGAGGACCCCGAGGCGGTGGTCCTGCCCTACATGCTCTCCGGCGGCACCGACAATAAGGCGCTGGCGAAGCTGGGGATCACCGGCTACGGTTTTGCCCCCTTGCAGCTGCCCAAGGATCTTGATTTCACCGGAATGTTCCACGGAGTTGACGAGCGGGTGCCGATCTCGGCGCTGCAGTTCGGAACCCGCGTCCTTGACCGACTATTGCGCAACTACTAGGAGTAGCCAACGTGCCTATCGAACAAATCCTCAGCGATGAGCTGCTGTCCCGCTTCCGCGAACGCGCCGGCGGCTATGATGCCGCCAATGCCTTTGCCACGGAGGACTTCGAGGAATTAGCGGCCCTGGGCTATCTCAAGGCCCTGGTGCCCGAATCCTCCGGCGGTTTGGGCTGGAGCTTCGAGCAGCTGGTGCTGGCCCAACGCCGGCTGGCCACCGCCGCGCCGGGCACCGCCCTGGCGATCAATATGCACCAGGTCTGGGCCGGCGTCGCCTATCTGCTCGCCGCCCGGGGGGACGCGCGCCTTCAGATGGTCACCGAGTGGATCGCCGCCGGGGAGATAATGGCCTTCGGGATCTCCGAACCCGGAAACGACTCGGTGCTCTTCGATTCGAACACCGCGGCGAGAACCCTGGCCGATGGGTCCGTCAGCTTCACCGGCACGAAGATCTTCACCTCGCTGTCCCCGGCCTTCACCCGGCTTGGCGTATTCGGCAAGGACGAGGCCAGCGGGGAACTGGTGCACGGGTTCGTCTCCCGCGGCGCCGGGGTCCGCTCGCTGGAGGACTGGGATACCTTGGGCATGCGCGCCAGCCAGTCGCACACCACCAAACTGGAAGGCGCAGTGGCCCCGGCCAGCTGGGTGCACACCCGGCTCGAGGTGGGTCCGAACGCAGATCCGCTGGTCTTCGGAATCTTCGCCTCGTTCCTCACGCTCACCGCGAGCGTATATGTCGGGATCGCCGAACGCGCCGTGGAGCTTTCGCAGGCGGCGCTGCGCCAGCGCACGCACCAGGACGGGGGCAGCTACACCCAGGACGTGCGCGCCAGGGGAGTGCTGGCCCAGGCCGGGATGCGAATGCTCAGCCTGGACGCCCTGCAGCGCGCGATCGCCGCGGATCTGGAAGGGCAGGTAGCGCACGGGCCGGGCTGGTTCCCGCGCCTGGTCACGCTGCGCACCCTCGCCGGGCAGAGCGCACGCGAAAACGTCGAGGCCGCCGGGCAGCTGCTCGGCGGCGGCGGATATTTCCGCGGCAGCGAATTCGAGCGGCTCTACCGCGACGTGCAAGCCAGCTGGTATCACCCATCCAATGCCGCCTCGGCGGAGAATACCGTGGCCAGCTGGCTGGTGGGTCCCCTAGAGCCCTGAGCGCTCCAAGGTGCTGACCACCCGGATCACCTTGCGGCGCAGCCAATATTTGCTCGCTCCGCCCTCGTAGCGCAAGGTGCGCATCAGCTCCCATTTGCCGTTATCCGAATGCTCGCGCAAGGCGGCCCGTGCCACCTGCTTGGATTCTGCAGGGAACGCGGTGATCACCAGATACTCGTAACGGTCGTCATTATTCAAGTGCAGCGGAGCCTTGATTAATTCCTGAAGCATTACACCCCTATCGAAAGAATGATTTCGGTTGTAGCGTGTGACTCATGAGCACCGAACCGAGCTACGCCCTGCAACTGCTGATCTCACGCCTCGAGCAGCACCTGACCGTAGTTTCCCAGAGCCGCGGGTCGGCCGACGCCGCGGTTGATGCGGCCTTCGGCTCGCTCGCCGAAGCGTTCGAGAGCTATGAGGATGCACTCTACGAGCAATATTCCGAACTTCTTCCGTTCACCATACCTACGGATGACGACGATGACGAGTGAGTACGGCCACGGTTTGAATTTCCCTGCGAAAGCCGTGTAATCACCAATACGCCCCTCGAAATGACGTAGTGTCAAGGGGTGAATTGGTTTGAAGCAGCTTTCCTCGGATTAATCCAGGGCCTGACAGAGTTCTTGCCCATCTCCTCATCGGCCCACTTGCGCATCGTGGGCGAGCTTTTGCCCAACGCGCAAGATCCCGGTGCGGCCTTTACCGCGATCACCCAGTTGGGGACCGAAACCGCGGTGGTCGTCTTCTTCTGGCGCGATATCGTGCGGATTATCGGCGCCTGGTTCCGGGCGATCACCGGCAAGATCCCGCATTCGGACCCGGACGCAAAAATGGGTTGGCTGATCATCGTCGGTTCCCTGCCGATCGCCATCCTGGGCCTCCTGCTCGAAGACTATATCGACTCGAACTTCCGTTCGCTGTGGATCGTGGCGACCATGCTGGTGCTCTTCGGCCTGTTCCTGGCCATCGCCGACCATTACGGCAAGCAGGAGCGCACGCTGGATAAGCTCACCGTCAAGCACGGCGTGTTCTACGGCTTCGCCCAGGCGATGGCCCTGATCCCCGGCGTGTCGCGCTCCGGCGGCACGATCACCGCCGGGTTGCTCATGGGCTATACCCGGGAAGCCGCCGCACGCTATTCCTTCCTGCTGGCCATCCCCGCGGTATACGCCTCGGGGCTGTACAAGCTGGCCAAATCCTTCTCCGAGCCCGGGGTCTACACGCTGGCGCAGACCGGATTGGCCACCGCGATCGCCTTCGTCGTGGGCTTCCTGATCGTGGGCTGGTTCCTGAAGTACGTCTCCACCCACTCCTACCGGCTCTTCGTCTGGTACCGGATCCTCTTGGGCCTGGGATTGTTCGTATTCCTGAGCCTCGGAATGATCAGCGCCTAAAACTCTGTAGCCCGCGCGGGAATAAACCTTGCGCTCGTTGACTTGCCCTTAAAGGAAGATCGTCTATACATCTGCGAAAGGATGTACTCAGTGCTCGCGTGGAAGTCTCCGCAAGTGCCACATGTTGTTGGCTCCGCACCTATTCTGGAGGTCTTCGACACCTCCAGCGGAACCAAGCAGGCCACCGCTCCGGCCGATCAGGCCAACGCCCCGGCAAGCATGTATGTCTGCGGGATCACCCCGTACGACGCCACCCATATGGGACACGCCGCCACCTACGTCACCTTCGACTTGCTGCACCGCACCTGGCTGGATAACGGCCGCGAGGTCACCTACACGCAGAACATCACCGACGTGGATGACCCGCTGCTCGAGCGGGCCACCGCCACCGGGGTCGACTGGCAGGACCTCGCCGAAGACCAGATTCAGCTCTTCCGCGAGGATATGGAAGCGCTGAACGTGATTCCGCCGCAGCACTACATCGGCGCGGTCGAATCGGTGCACTGGCTGGTTCCGGTGGTCGAGCGGCTGCTCGCCGCGGACCTGGCCTACCGGGTGCCGGCCGACGCGGACGGGGTGGAAGGGGATATCTACTTCGATACCCTGGGTTCGGAGAACGGCGCCTGGAAACTCGGCCAGGTCTCCAACTACGACCGCGAGACGATGCTCGGCTTCTTCGCCGAACGCGGCGGGGACCCGGACCGCACGGGCAAGCGCGACCCCTTGGATCCGCTGCTCTGGCGCATGGCCCGAGAAGGCGAACCCTCCTGGGCGGGCGGCGAGCTGGGCACCGGGCGCCCGGGCTGGCATATCGAGTGTTCGGTGATCGCGCGCAGGACCCTTCCGGCCCCGTTCACCGTGCAGGGCGGCGGATCGGACCTGATCTTCCCGCACCACGAATTCTCCGCGGCGCACGCCGCAGCCGATGACCAGACCGCCTTGGCCCAGGCCTATGTGCACACCGGCATGGTGGGCCTGGACGGCGAGAAGATGAGCAAGTCCCTGGGCAACCTGGTGCTCGTCTCCAAGCTGCGCGCCGCCGGGGTGGAACCGGTGGCCATCCGCGCGGTGCTGCTTTCGCAGCACTACCGGACGAACTGGTCCTGGACCGGGCAGCTGCTCGCCCAAGCCCAGGAACGCGTGGCCACCTGGCGGGCCCGGATCGCCGGCGCCGGGCTGGCCGAAGCCACCGCGCTGCTGACCCGGATCCGCTCGCGCATGGCCGATGACCTCAACGCCCCTGCGGCCTTGGAAGCCATCGACCAGTGGGCCGCCACCGCGGCCGAAGGCAGCGGGGAAGGCAGCGAGCTGCTCGCCCGCGGAATCGATTCCCTGCTGGGGCTGAAGCTCTAGCGGCAGCCTGGCTCCCCACAAACCGGTCCGCGGCGTTCGGCACCGGCTTGTGGGGAGTTTTTTATGCCCGAAGAATCAGATCTCGAAGTCCGGGCCGTGCTCTTCGCCGCGGGCGCGTCCCCGGCGGCGCAGGTAGCGTTCGAATTCGCGGGCGATGGATTCGCCGCTGGCCTCGGGAAGTTCGCTGGCATCCGAGGCCTGCTCGAGCTGCTGCACGTATTTGGCGACCTCCGGATCCGCGGCCGAGAGCTCGTCCACCCCGCGCGTCCAGGCGCCGGCATCCTCGCGGAGCTTCTGCGAGGAAACCTGCATCGGAACCAGCTCCTCGATCATCTCCACGATCGCCAGTTCCACCCGCGGGCTGGGCGCTTGGGCCACATAGTGCGAGAGCTGCGCCCAGAGCGACATGGTGGGAATGCCGTGTTTTTCGAATTCGGCCCCGAGCACCGCCGGAATCCCGGTGGGCCCCTCATAGCGGGAGGCCGAAAGCTTGAAGTACTCCTGCAACTTCGGATGATCGCTGTTGAGCACCGTGGGCACCGGCCGGGTGTGCGGCACATCGGCCAATAAGGCGCCCAGGGAGAGCACCACATGGACGTTTTCCGCCTTGGCGTGCTTCACGATCTGCGCGCAGAATCCCTGCCACCTAAAGGTCGGCTCCACCCCGACGACGAGCAGCAGATCCGCCGGGGCGAGCGGATTGTCCAACCGGTAGAGCTCGGTGGTTGGCCACTCGATGATCCGGCCTTCGGCGGTCACCCGCGACTGCGGCCGGGTGAACTGGTAGTCGTAGTAGTCGTCCTCGCCCACGGTGGCCAGATGCTTCGGGGCGCCGCTGTTCAGAATGCGGCGCACCGCGTCGCTGGCGGCCGAACCGGCATCGTTCCACCCCTCGAAGGCCGAAATCAGCACGGTGGGACGCATCTCATGTTCGGTTTGCGCAACGAAGCCGTTCAGCGTTGGTGCGTGGTATTCCTCGCTCATGACTTGCCCCTCTCCAGCCTGCGCACCGCCCCGGCAGAGGCGGCGAAGCGGTTTAGCCCCACTCTTCCATCTAGAATGGACTCATGCCAAGCACCAAATCAGCGTTCGATGCAAAAGTTCCAGCCCCCGGCCCCCACGCGGTGCTCTGGGATATGGACGGTACCCTCATCGACACCGAACCCTATTGGATCGCCGCGGAGATGGAACTGGTCAAATCCCACGGCGGAAGCTGGAGCGAGGAGCAGGCGTTCAACCTGGTCGGCCAGGCACTGCCCAACGGGGCGAAAATCCTCCAGGAGGCCGGGGTGGACCTGGGCGTCCGGGAGATCATCGATCACCTCTCCGGTCAAGTCGTCGCCGGCCTGACCAGCGACGTGCCCTGGCGGCCCGGCGCCCTTGAACTGCTGCGCGCACTGCATCGGGAGGGAATTCCGCAGGCGCTGGTGACCATGAGCGAGCGCAGCATCGTTCACGAGCTGATGGCGGCGCTGCCCGAAGGGATCTTCACCGCCAGCGTCACCGGCGAAGAGGTCACCCACGGCAAGCCGGACCCCGAACCCTACCGGCGCGGATTGGCGTTGCTCGGCGAGCGGCTCGGCCGCCGGTTCGACCCCGCACGCTGCATCGGCTTCGAGGATTCCAAGCCCGGAATCACCTCGGCCGCCGCGGCGGGACTGCACGCGGTGCTGATCCCCAACGCTACGGACCCCGGCGTGGGGAACTGGCGGCGTATCGATACGCTGGTGGACATAAATCTCAAGACGATGACCGATTGGCTGGTGCAGGTTAACGCGTGAGCGAAGCTACTGAAAAAGCCCCGGGGCTGAAACTTGGCCGCATCGGCGGGGTGCCGGTGTACCTGTCGAATTCCTGGTTCATCATCACCGCGGTGATCACCGTGGCCATCGGGGTGCAACTGTCGAATAATGCGCTGATCCCGCCGCTGGTGGCCTACCTGCTGGGTTTTGCCTGCGCCGTGGTGATCGCGCTGGCCGTGCTCGTGCACGAGGTGTCCCACGCGTTGACCGCCCGCGCCTTCAAATGGCCCGACGCGCATATTGTGCTGACCCTGATGGGCGGGCACACCCAATTCGGCTCCTTCAAGGCCAAGCCCGGGGCCTCACTCGCGGTGGCCATGGCCGGGCCGCTGTCGAATTTTGTGCTCGCCGGGCTCGCCTGGCTGGCGCTGCAGCTGCCGAACCTCGGGTTGTATCCGGGCTTGCTGCTGAACTTCTTCGTCTACGCGAACCTGCTGCTCGGCGCGTTCAACGCCCTGCCCGGCTTGCCCTTGGACGGCGGCCGGCTGGTGGAGTCCGCGGTCTGGAAGCTGACCGGCTCCCAGTTCAAGGGAACGATCGCCGCCTCCTGGGTGGGCCGTTTCATCGTCATCGGCGTCCTGGCCTGGTTCATCGTGGTGCCGTTCCTCAAGGGCGAGCAACCGCAGCTGCTGACCATGGTGGTCGGGGTGATGGTGGCGGTCTTCATGTGGCAGGCGACCACGGCGCTGATCAACCACGCCAAGATGATGCTGAACCTGCCCAAGGTGATCGCCGGGGACCTGATGTCCCCGGCCAGCGCGATGATGTCGGTGGCCACGGTGGCCGACGTGCTCACCCGCAGGCGGAACCGCGGCGGTCAGATCATCCTGGTCGACCCGCAGGGCATGCCCTGCGGCGTGGTCGACGAGCAGGCGCTGAGCCGGGTGGACCCGGCCTCGGCCGCGCAGGTGTCCGCGCTGGCGGTATCCCGCGCCCTGGGCCGCGGCGCCGTCGTAGCCCAGGACTCCGACGGCCGCCAGCTCATCGACTACCTGGCCAGCGTGAGCACCGCAGAGTACGCGGTCATCGATGCGCGCGGCACCGTGGTGGGTCTGCTGCACCAACGCAAGATCATCGCGGCCGTCACCGGCCGCAAAGCCTAAAAGCTCTACAACAAAGGAAAACTCAGTGAGTGCTCAGAACACCGCAGCGCCGCATGGCGCGAATGCCCGGCGCGGACCCTTCCGCGTCGGAGACCGCGTCCAGCTGACCGACCAGAAGCGCCGGATCAACACCATCACCCTGGAGGACGGCGGAGAATTCCACACCCACCAGGGAGTGCTGGGACATGACGCGATCATCGGGGCGCTGGAAGGCAGCGTGATCGAAAACGTCGAAGGCGTGCGCTACCAGGTGCTGCGTCCGCTGGCGAAGGACTTCGTGCTGTCCATGCCGCGCGGCGCGGCCGTGGTCTACCCCAAGGATGCCGCGCAGATCATCCAGTTCGGCGACATCTTCCCCGGTGCGCGCGTGGTGGAGGCCGGTGTGGGTTCCGGAGCGCTGTCGATCTCGCTGTTGCGCGCGGTCGGCGACCAGGGCTACCTGCATTCCTATGAGCGCCGCGAAGAATTTGCGGATATCGCCCGCGGCAATATCTCCACGGTCTTCGGCGGTGAGCACCCGGCCTGGCATTTGTCCATCGGCGACTTCCAGGAGAAGGTGCTCGAGCTGGAGGAACCGGGCAGCGTGGACCGCGTGGTGCTGGACATGCTTTCGCCCTGGGAATGCCTGGACGCGGTAGCGACAGTGCTGGCTCCGGGCGGGGTGTGGACCAACTATGTGGCCACCGTGACCCAGATGTCCCGCGTGGTGGAGGCGATTCGCGCCTCGGGGCAGTTCACCGAGCCCGAATGCTTCGAAACCATGGTGCGCGGCTGGCACGTCGATGGCCTGGCGGTCCGCCCGGATCACCGCATGGTGGCGCACACCGCATTCTTGATCACCGCCCGCCGCCTGGCCGACGCCCAGGATGGCATCCCGAAGGCCAAGCGCATCAAGGAGCACGGCTACTCGGCCGAGGACCTGAACGCCTGGACACGGGAGCATGACAAGGAGCAGTGGACCGAAACCGCGCTTGGCGAACGCGGCATTTCGCCGAAGAAGCTGCGTCGTGCCGCCAAGGACGCCAACCGTCCGAACCGGATCCGCGAAGGCGAAAACGTCTCGGATACCGAGAACTAGCGTTTCAATATGTGAACTAAAGCCCCGGGAAATTCAATCCCGGGGCTTTACGTTCATAGGATGGACTCAGAACGACCCGCACAGCCAGCACCAGTAGCTGGCCATGCGTGGCGAACGGCGAGGTTTGGGAGAGTACAACGTGAGCGAAAACAACGAGGCGCAACGCGTCGCCGAACGGCTTCAGATGACCGAACGCCAGGTCAACGTGCTGCGCGAGAAGAACCGCAACCTGGACAAGCAGCTTGCCGGGATCAGCGGAAACAACCAGCGCCTCGTGGCCCTGTTGGAGCAGACTCGCGAACAGATCATCAACCTCAAATCCGCGCTGGAAAAAGACGGCGATACCCCGTTCAGCCACGGCACCATCGTGGCCAAGCACCCACGCAAGCATCCCGAAGCAGGCATGGGCATCGAAACCACCGCCGCGCAGGCGGTGGATGTGATCCACTCCGGACGCAAGATGCGTGTGGCCATCAGCCCGCTGCTGGATTTCGCCAAGCTGCACGTTGGCCAGCAGGTGCTGCTCAACGAGGCGCTGGTGGTCGTTGCGGGCCTGGGCTACGAGCAGTCCGGCGACCTGGTCACGATCAAGGAAATCCTCGAAGACCACCAGGCGGTGGTGATGGCGCGCGGCGATGACCAGCGAGTCATCGAATTCGCCGAACCGCTGCGCGGGGAACACCTGCGCGTCGGGGACCAGCTCACCATCGATGCCCGCACCGGTCTGGCGGTCAACCGGGTGCAGCTGACCGATATGCAGTCGCTGGTGCTCGAAGAGGTGCCGGATATCGACTATTCCGATATCGGCGGCCTGAATTCGCAGATCGAAGCGATCCAAGACTCGGTGGAGCTGCCTTTTGCCCACCCCGAGCTCTACCGCGAACACGGGCTGAGCGCACCGAAAGGCATCCTGCTCTACGGCCCTCCGGGCTGCGGCAAGACGCTGATCGCCAAGGCCGTGGCCAATTCCCTGGCCCAGCGCGCCGCGGCCCGCAAGGGCACCGGCCAGGCGAGAAGCTACTTCCTGAATATCAAGGGTCCGGAACTGCTCGATAAGTATGTGGGCGAAACCGAACGGCATATCCGGCTGATTTTCGCCCGAGCCCGGGAGAAGGCGCTGCACGGGGACCCGGTGGTGGTGTTCTTCGACGAGATGGAATCCCTCTTCCGCACCCGCGGGTCCGGGCTGTCCTCGGATGTCGAAACCACCATCGTGCCGCAGCTGCTGGCCGAAATCGACGGGGTGGAACGCCTGGATAACGTGATCGTCATCGGCGCGTCCAACCGCGAGGACATGATCGACCCGGCGATCCTCCGCCCGGGACGGTTGGATGTGAAGATCAAGATCCGCCGCCCCGACGCGCGAGGGGCCAGCGAAATCTTCGGCAAATACCTGACCACCGAGCTGCCGCTGCACGAATCCGAGGTGGCCGCCGACTCCGGGGACGCCCAAGAGACCGTGGACCGGATGATCGCCGGCACCGTGGCGGCCATGTACTCCACCGAGCAGTTCAACGAATTCTTGGAGGTCACCTACGTCAACGGCCAGGTGGAGGTGCTCTACTTCAAGGACTTCTCCTCCGGCGCGGTCATCCACAATGTGGTGGACCGGGCCAAGAAGCACGCGATCAAGGCGCTGATCACCAGCGGCGAACGCGGGTTGAAGATGGAATACCTCTTGCGTGCGGTGCGCGAGGAATTCGCCGAGCACGAGGATATGCCAAATACCACCAACCCGGATGACTGGGCGCGGATCTCCGGGCGCAAGGGCGAGCGGATCAGCCACATCCGTTCGCTGGTCAAGGCGAAGGACGCCTTGTGAGCGCCCGGCGCCTGGTCGGCCTGGAAACCGAATACGGGATCATTCGACCCGCGATGCCGCAAGCCAACTCGACGGTGCTCTCGGCGCAGATCGTCGACGCCTACGCCCAGCTGGTGCGCGACTCCGGCTCCGATGCCCGGGCCGCGCGCTGGGACTACTCCGATGAATCGCCGCTGGCCGATGCGCGCGGGCATTCGGTGGATCGTGCCCTTGCGCATCCGAGCCAGCTGACCGACTCCGAGCCCACGCTGGGGGACTCCGCGGTCTGGACGGCCGAATCGATTGCGCTGGACGGCAACGACGCCCGCGTCGGCGCCACGCTGTACCAGGAGAAGGACGCCACCGATGTGGTGATGAACATGGTGCTCGGCAACGGCGCGCGGCTCTACGTGGATCACGCGCACCCCGAATATTCCAGCCCCGAGGTCACCTCGCCGCGCGCCGCGGTGCTCTGGGACCATGCCGGGGACGAGGTGATGCGCCGGGCTGCGGCTAGCGCCGCAACGCTGGGCAGCGGCGAATTGCTGCTCTACAAGAACAACACGGACAACAAATCCGTCTCCTATGGTTCGCACGAAAACTATCTGGTGCCACGCGAGGTGGAATTCTCCGCGCTGGTCAGCGGGCTGACCGCCTTCTTCGCGACGCGGCAGATCTTCTGCGGCGCCGGACGCGTGGGCCGCGGCATGCTCGGGCGCGGCGCCGAATTCCAGATCTCCCAGCGCGCCGACTTCTTCGAGGCCGAGGTGGGCCTGGAAACCACCATCAACCGCCCGATCATCAATACCCGCGACGAACCGCACGCCAACTGGGACAAGTACCGCCGGCTGCACGTGATCATCGGGGACGCGAACCTTGGACAGATTTCCACGCTGCTGCGCGTGGGCACCACCAATCTGGTGCTCAGCCTCATCGAAGCGGGAATGTCCCCGAAGCTCGAGCTGGCGGACCCGGTGGCCGCGCTGCAGCAGATCAGCCACGACCCCACGCTGCGCGCCACGGTGGCGCTGCGCGGCGGCCGCAGTCTCACTGCAATTCAGATCCAGCGCAGCTACCTGGAGGCCGCCGAAAGCTTCTGCGCGCAGCGGGATCTGCAAGATCCGGATACCAACGAGATCCTTCGCCGCTGGCGCGACATCCTGGACACGCTCGAAAGGGATCCGCTGGAAGCGGCCGCGCAGGTCGATTGGGTGGCGAAGTACAAGCTGATGAAGTCCTTCACCGAACGGCACTCGGTGGGCTTCGACGATGCCCGGGTGGCCCTGATGGATCTGCAATGGGCGGATCTTCGCCTGGACAAGGGCCTGTACTACCGGATGGCTTCGCGGGGGCTGATCGAAACCATCTTCAGCCAAGCAGAAATCAACGCCGCGGTGGATCATCCGCCCGAGGATACCCGCGCCTACCTGCGCGGCATGACGCTGCAGCGCTATGCGTCATATGTGGTGGCCGCGAACTGGGACGCGCTGTCCTTCTCGGTGCCCGGCGCCCGCAAGGTCAGCCGATTCCACATGCCCGAGCCGCTGGCCGGCAGCCGGGCGCAGGTGGGGGAGCTCTTCGACGCCGAACTGGAAATCGCCGAGTTCATCGAGCAGTTGGCACGACGGCGCTAAACGGCGCAGAATGAAAACCAGAGGCGCGCAAAAACGTGGCGTTTCGACAGACTTTAGGAGAAGACCATGACCCAGGAAAATTTCTCGGCTCGCCGCGAAACCCAAGCGCAAGCGCTCGAAGCCGAGCAGGTGCAGGCGAACACGACCGGCACCAGCGCAGGCGTCGATGACCTGCTCGATGAAATCGACTCGGTGCTCGAGTCGAATGCCGAAGAGTTCGTGCGTGGATTCGTCCAAAAGGGTGGCCAGTAACCCGCGGGTGCAGCAGGTAACCGTTGCCTATGGGCAACATCATTGAGGGGAAGTAACTTCTGGTGGATCGCAGAATCTTCGGTCTGGAGACCGAGTTTGGGCTGAATTACGTGCCGTCCGACGGGCGGCGGCTCACCCCGGAAGACGCGGCACGGCACCTTTTCCGGCCGGTCGTCGCCTGGGGGCGTAGCTCCAACGTGTTCCTGAACAACGGTTCGCGGCTCTATCTCGACGTCGGTTCCCATCCGGAATACGCCACCGCCGAATGCGATCAGCTCCTGCAGCTGATCGCCCATGACCGGGCGGGGGAGGCGGTGATGCTCGATTTGGTCGAGCAGGCCGAGGAGCAGCTGCTCGAAGAAGGCCACGAGGGCCGTTTGTTCCTGTTCAAGAACAACGTGGACTCGGCCGGCAACTCCTACGGCTGCCACGAGAACTACTTGATTCCACGCAAAATCGAGTTCAAGCGGCTCGCCGACATGCTCATTCCATTCTTGGTCACCCGCCAGCTGCTCTGCGGTGCCGGGCATCTGGTGCAGGTGGCGGATCAAACCAAATTTGTGTTCTCCCAGCGCGCGGACCATATGTGGGAGGGCGTCTCCTCGGCGACCACCCGTTCGAGGCCGATTATCAACACCCGCGACGAACCGCATGCCGATGCCGAATACCATCGCCGCCTGCATGTCATCGTGGGGGATTCCTCGATGAGCGAAACCACGCAGCTGCTGAAGATCGGGGCCACCGACCTGGTCTTGCGGCTGATCGAGTCGGGGGAGATCTACCATGATCTGCGCCTGGAAAATCCGATCCGCTCGATCCGCAGCATCTCCCATGAATTCACCGGCCAAACGGTGGTGCGTTTGATGTCCGGCGACGAGCCGACGGCCTTGCAATTGCAGTGGAAGATCCTGGAACTGGTCAAGGCGTTTGTGGCCCGCCATGGGGCACACCACGACCAGGTCGAACGGGTTCTCGAATTGTGGGAGCGGGTGCTCGTCGCCATCGAAAGCCAGGACTTCTCGCCGATCGACCAGGATATCGACTGGGCGATCAAGCACAAGCTGATCACCGGATATGCGAAGAAGAACGACTTGGCACTGGATTCGCCTCGGATCGCGCAGCTGAACCTGACCTATCACGACATCGACCCGAACCGCGGGCTCTTCCATCTGTTGCGCCGCCGCGGACTGGCCAGTTCGGTGCTTGATCCGGCGATGATCCACGACGCGGTGGAGAACCCGCCGGCCACCACCCGTGCGGCTCTGCGCAGCAAATTCATTCGCGCCGCGCGCGTCACCGGCCGGCGCTACTCAACCGACTGGGTCCATATGAAGTATGAGGAAGGCGAGGGCGGGGTCGTGTTGTGCAAGGATCCCTTTGCCACCTCTAATTCGGCGGTTGATGAGCTCATTGAAGTGATGCGCCGCCCCGTATGACCAGCTGAAAACAAGTATTTTCACAGTAAATACCCCTAAGCTAGATGCAGATCGTCGCGCGCCCTTGCTTCGGCAAGATGCGTCAGCAGAACAAATAATTCTTATCGGAAAGAAGATTCGTGCGAAAAGTTTTGGCAGTATGTGCAACCGCGTCCGTCTTGGCCCTCGTCTCCTGTGGTTCGGGCTCCAGCTCCGTGAGCAAGGTCGAGGTGAAGCCAGCCGCAGACGAGCAGACCGCGCCCGAGGTCAATTTCAAGGCTCCGCTGCTTACCGAGAAGGAAGAGGCAGTCACCGTCGTCGAGGGTGATGGTCCCGATATCAAAGATGGCGACACCATCGACATCCAGTCGGGCCTCTACAAGACCATCGATGGGCAGCTGACCAACGAAAACTTCACTGGCGCCACCACGCAGATGCCGGTGGACGCCACGCTTAAAGAGCAGATGCCTGAACTCTATGAGACCCTGCTGACCTCGCAGGTCGGGGACTGGATCGCCTACGCGGCCATCGACGGAGTGCAGCAGCCCGATGGCAGCATCGCCGAGCCTGCCGAGGGCGCTCGCGCCGAACGCCTGATCGTCATCAAGATCGCCGACTCCGTCGGTGCCAGCAAGCCGCTGACCCAGGACGAGGTCAAGAAGCTGAAGGACGACGGGAAACTGCCAACCGTAAAGACCGGCAAGGGCGACCCGATCATCACCATTCCTGAGGACACCGAAGCACCCGAGGGCCTCGTAGTGGATGTCCTCGAAGAGGGCACCGGTCCGGAAGCCACCGAAACCGCCAGCGCCAACGTCCACTACCATGGCGTGCGTTGGGAAGACGGCAAGAAGTTCGACGGAAACTTCGGCGACGACAAGGGCTTTGACATGAAGATGTCCGGCGGCGTGATCGAGGGCTGGCTCGAAGGCCTGAAGGGCCTGAAGGAAGGCAGCAAGGTCTTGCTGACCATCCCGTCGAATATGGCCTACGGTGACGACGCTTCCTCCGGACGTCCAACCGGACCGCTGGTGTTCTACGTAGAATTAGACAAGGTAACCGAAAGCAAGTAACAGAAAGGCCGTAAACATGTCCTTTGGAGAACGTAATTACGACCGCACCAAGCCTGAAATCGACTTTCCAGGTACCGACGCGCCCACCGAGCTGGTCATCACCGACCTGATCGAGGGCGACGGCGCCGAGGTCACCCCGGGCACCACCGTCCAGGCGCACTATGTAGGCGTATCCTGGTCCACGGGCGAAGAGTTCGACGCCTCCTGGAACCGTGGTTCGACCCTCGACTTCCCAGTGGGCGTCGGCATGGTCATCCAGGGTTGGGACCAGGGCCTGTTGGGCATGAAGGTCGGCGGCCGCCGCCGTCTGGAGATCCCTTCCGAGTTGGCCTACGGCGAACGCGGCGCACCGGGCGCCATCGCGCCGAACGAAGCCTTGATCTTCGTGGTTGACCTGATGGGCACCAAATAATTCATTGAAGAAAGCCCCAAGAGTTGCGTACATTTTCGCAATTCTTGGGGCTTTCCTCGTCTTCAAAGTCTTAGATCGGCGCGGAAGTTCGTTAGGGTAGGCACGTGAGCACAAAGCAGAGTGACGGACCCAGCAAGGCGGAACGCCTGACAAGTCTCATCTACGCGTTGGCGACTACCGAACGGAAGTTCAATGCCGAACGCATCGGAGACTATCTGAACCCCGGCGGCAACCCGGAGGCCCGTGAAAAGGCCATCGAACGGTTGAAGGACGAGATCCGCAACGAGTTCGGGCTGCGGCTGATCTCCGAAAGCGTCGACGGGACGGCGTACTACCGGATCGATACCAGCGACTGGTTCCTGCCCGCAGTGAACTTCACCGTCGCCGAAACCGGGCTGATCGCCCTCGCGGCGAGCCTCTGGAAGGATTCGAAACTCCAAGCCCTCGCGCTCAGCGCCGCCGCGCGCATCACCGGCACGCAGAGCACCGAGCTGAGCATCGCACCCTATGCCGCGGCAATGCTCCCGCGGCTATCCATGGACGACCCAAATTTCAAGACCTGCGCGCTGGCGGTCTTCAACAGGAAAACGCTGAAGTTCGACTACCAGGACGCCCAGGGAAACACGAGCAAGCGTGTGGTGGATATGTGGGGGATCGGCCAACGATTCGGCAATTGGTACTTCACCGGCTGGGACCACTCGCGCGCCGCGCCGCGCGTTTTCAGGCTCAACCGCGTGCAGGGAAACTTTGCCACCCAGGTTCGCCGCGACGGCGCGTCCAGCGGGGATTACCGGGCACGGCCAAAAGATTTTTCGATGACCCGGGTGCTGCAGGATTTTGACCTGCGCAACCCCGGGCATCTCGCGGTGGTGGAACTGCTCGACGAGCGGGCCACCCCGCTGCGGGCCCGGGCGATCAATGGGACGCGCAGCTCCGCGACGCTCAATATCGGATATGCCGACCGGCATTCCTTTGCGGCCGAGCTAGCCAGCTACGGGGCGTCCATCAGGGTCCTGGAACCAGCACCACTGGTTTCCCAGGTGGCCGCTATTCTCCGCCAGGCCCGTGCGGCGCAGGCCGATATTCCCACGCGCCCGGCGGTGCAGAGCGCAAAGTTCACGCCGCACCGCGCCATGGGACGAAGCTCAACCGCCCAGCAGGTGATGCGGAATATCGACATGATCCAGTTCGTGGTCGCCCAGGGCTCGGCGACCATCGGCGAGTTGAGCGAACGCTACTCGTTGACGCAGGCGAAGGTCCGCGACGAGCTGGCGATGATCATGATGTGCGGTGTGCCAAATGGCCAGCACGATGAACTGATCAACGTGAACGATGGCGATCTGGATTCGGACGTAGTCACCATCTCCAACGCGGCCCTGCTTGCCGAACCGCAAAAGCTTGCCCCGCTGGAAGCCGTGGCGGTGCTGGGCGGTTTGAACGCCCTGGGCAGCATCCCGGAATTTGAACACCGCGACGTGCTGCAGACCGCGTTGGAGAAGATCAATGCCGCGGTGGCACGCTTCGAGGGGTGGAATGGCGCGTTGGGCTTTGCCTTGACCCAGGTCCGCGAGCATGACACTCCGGGCCAGCTGATCCAGGCGCTGCGCAACGCCGAGGTTGTGGAAATCGACTACTATTCGGCGAATTCGCAAACCCACCAGTTGCGCGTCATTGAACCCTTGCGGATCATTGAAGACGGTCCGGTCCAGTACCTGCGTGCGTGGTGCCGTACCCGCGAGGCAATCCTCACCTTCCGGGTTGACCGCGTGCTCGAAGTCACGCTCACCGGGGAGCGCTTTGAACTCACCGAGCGCCATCGGGATGTCGAGAAGCTGGATTTCAGCTATTCGGCAAACAGCGATGATCTAGTAGTTGAATTTTTCGTGCATCAAGACGTTCTGCCGGTGATCGAGGCGTTCAACCCGGTAGCATGGTCTCAATCCAAGGTTGACTCGGGTCATCTCGCGAAAGTGCAGCTATCGGACCATCTCGTTGCGGCCCCTTGGGTGGCCCGCAACGGCGGTAAGATTGCTGTAGTCGCCCCTGACGCTACACGCGAACGCGTGACTAAGTGGTTGGACGACGCTATCAGAATGTATGAGGATTGATAGATGCTTCCTTGGTGGTTTTGGGTTCTCCTATGGACCGTCCTAGTCCTTGCAACGCTGCTCCTGGCGGTGTTTGCCGGCTTCCGTTTGTTCCGCCGCGGCATGGCCGTGCTCGGCAGCGCCTCGGACGCGGCTGACCATATTAGCGGCGAATTCGCCAAGCCCGGCAGCGTAGTTGACTACGCGCCGGTGGGACGGCGGTACCCCCACGGAACCGATGCAACTCATGGCGATCCAGAGAAGATCTCCAAGAAGAGGCTGAAGGGCAAAGCCGAACGAATCGAGGCGCGACGTGTTAAGCGCGTGGCTCGTCGCAGTGATCGAGGACAGGCGCAAAACATGCGCGATCTGAATCTGTTCTGACGTAGACTTAAGTTTGAGAGAAGGGAACCAACATGTTTGGTGGTTTACAGGGATGGCATTTGGTCATCATTATCGTTTTGGCATTGCTGCTCTTCGGTGCGCCGAAGCTTCCGGGTTTGGCGCGCTCAATGGGTCAGTCACTGCGTATTTTCAAGTCTGAGGTTCGTCAGATGAAAGACGATGACAAGCCGGAAACCGTTGACGGGACCGTGAATGAACCGAATCCCGACGAAAAGAACAACTCGTAGACCTTTTCAGTGGTAAATAGCAAAGATAAGGCACCGCGGTCCAAGAAAAAGACGCGGTCCAAAGACGCCGAGGGGCGGATGTCCCTCAAAGACCACCTGATCGAAGCGCGCAATCGGCTCTTCAAGTCGTTGATCGCCCTGGCGATCGGTACCGTGGCAGGGTTCTTCCTCTACGACGAACTCCTCGCGCTGCTCATCGAACCGGTGAAGGCAGCCGGGGGATCGGTGAACTTCACCGCGGTAATGTCTCCTTTCGACATTCTGCTGAAGGTCGCGATCTTCGTTGGCATAGTCGCTTCCTCCCCGGTCTGGATCTACCAGATCTGGGCCTTTATCGTGCCCGGATTGAAAAAGAAGGAACGCCGCCTGGGCTATTCCTTCGCCGCCGCAGCCGCACCCTTGTTCCTCGGTGGCGTGGCCATGGCCTACTTCGTGCTTCCTTTTGCATTGCAGTTCTTTATCGGGCTGGCTCCGGAGAATTCCGAAACTCTGTTCACCATCGATACCTACCTGCCATTTATCTTCCGCCTGCTGCTCGCCTTCGGCCTGGCCATGCTGGTACCGGTCTTGATGGTGGGTTTGAACATGGTCGGAGTGCTGCATTCAAAGGTCATTCTCAAGAACTGGCGGATTACCGTCTTCCTCATCGCCCTCGTGGCAGCCATGGCGGCACCAGGCGGCGACGCGATCACCATGTTCGCGCTAGCTGGACCGCTCTTCCTGACCTTCGCAGCGGCCACGCTGTTCTGCTTCCTGAACGACAAGAAGCGGGCCAAGAAGCAGGCGGCACAAGATGCGGCAAACGAGAATATGGCGGACGGGACCGCCTCATCGATCGATGAACCAAGTACCGAGGTCTAGCACCAATAGCTAAGTGTTTCGGAACGGCGATCCCGTTCCAGAAAGTGAACGGCCGATAGTGACTTCACCCGCGGAGCGATACGCGAATTCCAAGGAACGACAGGTCGAAAGCGGCACCTATTTGCCCGACTTCCGTGCCAGCGTGTCCTTCAACCTCGACGAATTCCAGTCCCAAGCCTGCCAGTCGGTGGCCAACGGCCATAGCGTGCTGGTCGCCGCGCCCACCGGTGCGGGCAAGACGGTAGTCGGTGAATTCGCTATCTATCAGGCGATTCACGAGCACCGCAAGGCCTTCTACACCACCCCGATCAAGGCGTTGAGCAACCAGAAGTATTCCGAACTGGTCAAACGCTACGGGCCGGAGCAGGTCGGGCTGCTCACCGGCGACACCTCGATCAACAGCGAAGCCCAAGTGGTGATCATGACCACCGAAGTGCTGCGCAATATGCTCTATGCGGACTCCCGCACGCTGGACGGGCTGGGCTACGTGATCATGGATGAGGTCCATTACCTCGCCGATAAGTTCCGTGGCGCGGTGTGGGAAGAAGTCATCATCCACCTGCCCTCGAACGTACAGACAATTTCCTTGTCGGCCACCGTATCCAACGCCGAGGAATTCGGTGGTTGGCTGGACACCGTGCGCGGGCAGACCGACATCATCGTCTCCGAGCATCGCCCCGTCCCGCTCTTTCAGCACGTGATGGTCGGCCCTGAGCTCGTGGATCTCTTCGCCGAAGACGTCGCCTTTGACCGGGCGGCGGACGAAGATGCCAAGATCAGCGTCAACCCCGAATTGCGCAAGCTGGTTCGCAGCAACCGTCCGGCCGGACGCCCCCAGCGTGGCGGACGGGGTCCGCAACGCGGCCGTGCCCAAGGACCGGGCCAGAGCCGCCGGGTCAGCCGCCGCGACGTGATCTCCCGGTTGGATAAGGCCGAACTGCTGCCGGCGATCTTCTTCATCTTCTCCCGCAAGGGCTGCGACATGGCCCTGCAGCAGTGCGTCTCGGCGGATCTGCGGCTCACTACGAACGAGGAAGCCGCGCAGATCGCCGAGGTGCTGGATGAGGTCGCCTACCGGATACCCGGTGAGGACCTCGATGTGCTCGAATTCTGGTCCTGGCGCGACGGACTGCTGCGCGGGATCGCCTCGCACCATGCAGGCCTTCTGCCGATCTTCAAAGAAATTGTGGAAGACCTTTTCGCCCGAAATCTGATCAAGGTGGTCTTCGCGACCGAAACGCTGGCCTTGGGTGTTAATATGCCGGCCCGTTCGGTGGTGCTGGAAAAGCTGGTGAAATTCAACGGCGAATCCCATGTGCAGATCTCCTCGGGGGAGTACACCCAGCTCACCGGGCGTGCAGGACGCCGCGGCATCGATGTTGAGGGCCACTCGATCGTGCTGTGGAATCCGGATATCGAACCGGAAGCCTTGGCCGGGTTGGCCTCCCGGCGTACCTACCCGCTGAACTCTTCCTTCCGCCCGACCTACAACATGTCCACCAACCTGCTGGCGCAGTTCGGACGCGAACAGACCCGCCAGATCCTGGAGTCGTCTTTCGCGCAGTATCAGGCGGACCGTTCGGTGGTCGGCATGGCGCGGCAGGTGCGTTCGCGCGAGGAGTCGTTGGCCGGCTACGAGAAGTCCATGGAATGCCATCTGGGGGACTTCCGCGAATATCTGAAACTCCAACGCGACCTTTCCGAAGCCGAGAAGCGGGCGGCCAAGAACCGCAAGAACCTGCGCCGCTCGGCCGCAGAAAATTCCCTGCAGTCGGTGATCCGCGGCGATGTCGTTGATCTGCCCGGCGGACGACGATTCGGGCGGGCGGTCATCGTCGCCCTGGACGAGTCGCTGTACAAGCCGCGCCACACGGTACTGACCGAAGAAGGCCAACTGCGCCGGCTCTCCGTCGATGACCTCAACGGTCCGATAGAGATCATCTCCCGCATCCGGATCCCCAAGGGGTTCACCGGAAAGAGCCCGAAGGAACGCCGGGATCTGGCCACCGCCCTGCGCAATGCGATCGCCGATGAACGCCCTCCGCGACAGGACGCCCAGAGCTTCAATTTTGACGGTGCGGACTCCGTCGAACGCGAGAGCGACAAGCTGCGCCTGGCCATGAAGGACCACCCCTGCCACGCCTGCTCCGACCGGGACGCGCATATGCGCTGGGCCGATAGGTACTGGAAGCTGAAGAAGGACACGGACAAGGCACGCCGCGCGATCCGCGGGCGCACCAATACGATCGCCACCGAGTTCGACAAGGTCTGCAAGGTCCTCGAGCGGTTCGACTACCTGATTCCCAGCAATGACGGCGAAGACTACGAAATTACCGCCTCGGGCCGTCGGCTGCGTCGCATCTATGGCGAACGCGACCTGTTGACCAGCCAAGTCCTGGAAACTGGCAAGCTCAACGGGCTGCACCCCGAAGAGCTCTGCGCGGTGGTTGCGGCGCTGGTCTACCAGGGGCGCCGTGACTACGACAGGCCCGATCCGAAGATGCCCACCGACCGGGTCGGCGATATCTGGACCCAGACGATCAATATCTGGGGCACGCTCTCGGACGCCGAGGAGGCACTGGGGCTGAACCCCACCGCACCGCCCGAGGCCGGACTGATCTGGCCCATGTACAAGTGGTCGCGCGGCGCTTCGCTCAACAGCGCACTGCGCGGGGGAGATATGGCCCCGGGCGACTTTGTGCGCTGGGCCAAGCAGGTGATCGACACCCTGGACCAGTTCGGCAAAAACACCGACCTGCCGGTGGAGCTGGTCAGGTCCGCACGCCAGGCAGTTGACCTGGTCAAGCGTGGGGTCATCGCCTATTCGAACGTCCTTGATTAATCGCAGCCGGTTTGAGAACAAAGGAAAATAACTCGTGGCACTAACCCTGTACCGCAATGGATCCATCTATTCCGCGGCCGATCCTTTCGCAACGGCTCTGGTCATCGACGGGGATACCGTCGCCTGGCTGGGCGGTGAAGAGGCCGCCGACCGTTATGCGGCAAAGGCCGATCGGGTGATAGATCTCCAAGGCGCCTTGGTGACCCCGGCGTTTGTGGAGTCCCATGCCCATTTGGCGGCCCTTGGCCGCAGCCTCGGGGGAGCGGACCTGACCGGCGCCGGCTCTGCCACCGAACTGCTCAGCCTGCTGGCGCAGCGTGCCAAAACCGCCGAAGATGTGGTGGTTGGCCAGGGCTGGGACGAAACCGCGTGGTCCGAGCCTTCGCTTCCGAACGAAACGGATCTGACCTCGGCCGCCGCTGGCCGGCCATATTACCTGTCCAGGCGCGACGTGCACAGCGCCCTGGTGAACCGGGAGCTGCTGGACCGCCTCGGTCTGGGCTCCATCACCTCGGGCCTGGTCCGCGGCGCCGAGCACGACGAGGTACGCCGGGCGTTGCTGACCCAAGGCCCAGCGGTGGAGCAATTCCAGCAGCTGGCCCTGGAGCACTACGCCTCGCGTGGCTTTGCCACGGTCGTGGAGATGGCCGCCCCGCAGCTCGAGGGCCGTGCGGCGCTGGACCAGCTGCTGGCCAAGGACCTCACTGCTTTGCCGCAGGTCTACGCTTACTGGGGCGAGCTGGTGGACAGCGCCGAGCAGGCCGATGAACTGATGCGCTCCTTCCCGCCGGGCCGGGTGCTTGGACTTGGCGGAGACCTGAGTGTGGATGGATCGCTAGGCAGCCGCACCGCGTACTTGCGCGAAGACTACAGCGATCAGCCCGGCCACCGCGGCCAGGCCTATCTGAGCGTCGAGCAGATCGCCGGACACCTGATCGCCTGCTCGGAGCAGGGGATCCAGGCAGCGTTCCACGTGATCGGCGATGCGGCCCTGGATCTGCTGCTCGCGGGCTTTGATGCGGCGGCGCAGCGGATCGGTGTAGCCAAGCTGCAGTCGGCGCGGCACCGCTTGGAACATGTGGAGATGGTAGATGAGCCAACTCGTGCACGGTTGCTTTCCTACTCGATCACCGTGTCCATGCAGCCGGGCTTCGACGCGCTCTGGGGCGGCCCTGAAGGCATGTACGAGCAACGCCTAGGCGAGCGCGCGGCAACGATGAACAATCTTTCTGCCATGCTTTCCAGCGGCGTTCCGTTGGTGCTTGGCTCTGACGCCCCGGTCACCGAGGTCGATGGTTGGGCCGTGGTGCGCGCGGCCATGTCCATGAGCAACCCGGAGGCACGTATTTCGGCTCGCGCCGGATTCATGGGCCAAACCCGCTCGACCTATCGTGCGATGGGGGAACTGAACCCGTTTGCCGGGCAGCTGGTTATCGGCGCTCCGGCCACCTTCGCGGTGTGGAGCGCGTCCGAATTGGCGATTCAGACCCCGGATGAGCGGATTAGTTCCTGGAGTACCGATGCCCGGGCGGGAACGCCGATGCTTCCGGTGGTTGATGAAGAGATTCCGCGGTGCTTGCGAACCGTGCGTGCCGGTGCCACGATCTTCGACCGGATGGATTAGCGGAATTAGCCCTCAGCATAATCCCCTCTGCTTCAAGTTCTTCGATATCACAAATCTAGGCTTTGACAAGTATAGATTTAGTGAAGATTGTAGTCACCATATGGTTGACAGCCGGGGTAGGGGAACGACTAGGCTGGGGGACAGCGCCTCATCGTAATGCACTGCATTGCGTTCGAAACGACGCAGTACGATAGCGATCCCCGGTGACCTTAGATAACATTTCGCACGCTTCACGTATGTGAGATTGGGCCGAAGTCACCGGGGATTGCTGTGTCTAATAGTGCTGCGGGTTTCCGGGTGACTATACTTTGAATTTGGCTTTACTCTCCGCCCTGTTCGCAGGTTGGAACTTCTGTTGTATATCTAGAAAGGTGCCGCCGCGTGCGCGTCATTACGATCATTCCGACTTATAACGAATTGGAGTCGCTCCCACTGACGGTGGGGCGTCTTCGACAGGCCGTTCCGGATTCGGATGTTTTGATCGTGGACGATAACTCCCCGGACGGCACCGGTGAACTTGCGGACAAGTTCGCGGCCGAGGACTCATCGGTCCACGTCCTTCACCGGACCGGCAAGGAAGGCCTGGGCGCCGCCTACATCGCTGGCTTCCGCTGGGCGCTGGAACGCGACTACGACGTGCTGGTGGAAATGGACGCCGATGGCTCGCATATGCCTGAGCAGCTTCCACGCCTGCTGGAGGCCAGCGCCGCCGGCGCCGACCTCGTCATTGGTTCACGCTGGGTCAAGGGCGGTGAGGTCGTCAACTGGCCGCTGCACCGCAAGCTGATCTCCCGCGGTGGCAGCTTCTACGCTCGCACCATGCTCGGCCTGCCGCTGCGCGACATTACCGCCGGATACCGCGCCTTCAAGCGCACCACCCTCGAAGCGATCGATTTCGACGCGGTAGAGTCCCGCGGCTACGGATTCCAAGTCGACATGACCTTCCGTGTGGCGATGCTGCGCAAGAAGATCGTCGAGGTTCCGGTGACTTTCGTGGAACGTGAACTTGGCGATTCGAAGATGAGCGGAAACATCGTGTTCGAAGCAATGTGGAACGTGACCCGTTGGGGACTAGGCGCACGTTGGAAGAAACTGACTTCCAAGAAGTAGCGCCAAGAGCGTAGAAAAGGGAGGCGGTTTCCAACTCATCGAGTTGGAAACCGCTTCCCTTTTCTGCAGAAGACTCGAAAACTACGCTGATTCGCCACGCGAAACGCGCAGGTGGGTCAGGCGGTCGCCCAAGATCTTCTCAAGTTCTTCCGTGCTACGACGCTCTAACAGCATGTCCCAGTGGGTACGTACCGGCTTTTCGTTCGCTGCTTCAGGGGCGTTAGCCTCGCCGTGGACCAGCTTTGCCTCTTTGCCGCTCTTGGTGAGCCAAGTGGCAGGAATTTCGGCTTCGGCTGCGAAGACGATGAAAATACCTTCGCCCTCTTCGGTACGGTACTCCACACGCTGACGGGCAGCCGGCTCCACACCTGCCTCAGATTCCATGCTCTGTGCACCCAGGCGCATGCCTCGTAGGCTGCGATCGCTCATGATTTCCCTCCGCGGTGTTTTAAAGAATTCGCTACACGTACCAACGATTGGTCTCACTAAATAATTCCCAGGGAATATTCGCGACACCAAAACATCCATTATACGCGTCGATGGCGGGGTACGTCATGCGCACCCCGCCATCGAACTGATGATATTCACCCTACATGCTCTGAAATTAGATTCCGGAGTTGTTTTTTGGCGATTCTACCGGTCCTTCGCCCGGGTTCTGGCTGTTGCTGAACGCACCGCCAATGCCCTTCAAGGCCTCGGTCAGCTCGCTAGGGATAACCCAGAGCGTATTGCTCGTACCCTCGGCCAGTTTTGGCAAGGTCTGCAGGTACTGGTACGCGAGCAATTCGGAATCCGGCTTACCGGCGTGAATTGCATCGAAGACCTTCTGAATAGCTTGGGACTCGCCATCAGCACGCAAGATCGATGCCTGGGCATCACCTTCGGCCTTCAGGATCGAGGACTGGCGCTGGCCTTCGGCGGTCAGGATCGAGGACTGCTTGACGCCTTCGGCGGTCAGGATCGCCGCACGGCGATCTCGATCCGCGCGCATCTGCTTCTCCATCGAATCCTGGATCGAGATGGGTGGATCGATGGCCTTCAGCTCGACGCGCGAGACACGAATGCCCCATTTGCCGGTAGCTTCGTCCAAGACACCGCGCAGCTGGCCGTTAATCTGGTCGCGGCTGGTCAGAGCCTCTTCCAGGTTCAAGCCACCGACGACGTTACGAAGCGTGGTGGTGGTGAGCTGCTCTACCGCCTGAATATAATTCGCGATTTCGTAGGTGGCGGCGCGTGGTTCGGTGATCTGGTAGTAGATCACGGTATCGATCGAAACCACGAGGTTGTCTTCGGTAATCACCGGCTGCGGTGGGAAGGAAACAACCTGCTCACGCAGATCAAGCATCGGCAGGAGTCGATCCACGAATGGGATCAGTAGCGTCAGCCCCGGGTTGAGGGTTCGATTGTATTTGCCGAGACGTTCCACAATGCCTGCGCGTGCTTGCGGCACGATACGAACACTGCGCAACAGAACGACGATCACGAAGATCGCCAGGACGACAAGTACAATCGTCGTGCCAAATCCATTTTGCATGGTGTGTACTCTCTTTCCTAGTGCGTAGTAATAGAGGTGTTAAGCCGTGATGAGATTAAGCTTCGTCTTTCGGTGCGGGGGTGAGGTACGCAGTAGCGCCCTGGATGCGGCTGACTACCGCATAGGAACCCGGAGACATGGTTGCTGCATTCGCTTCGGCTCGGGCAGTCCAGATTTCACCGGCAATTTTTGCAGATCCGGATAGACGTGACGTCGGTTCCAGAATCAGCGCATCCTGTCCGATCAAGCGTTCAATATTCGTTCGGAAGCCCTCGGGAGATTTCTTCAGATGTTTAATGGCAACCGGCCTGACCAAGAAGATCATCAACAGCGACATTAAACAGAACACGACAACTTGCAACCAGATAGGTCCGTCGAAAAGCGCTACGGCGACACCGCCCAACGCGCCCACGCCAAGCATGACGAAGTAAAGATCCAACGAGATCATTTCGATTATGGCCAACAGCAGGAATAGCGCGAGCCAAATGACCCAGGCATTGCTGATAATCCATTCTGCCGTTGTCATGGCATCCACCTTTGTTCAAAAGAGCAAGGGCCAATTGCGAGTGGCCTTTGCTCCATTCTGCCGTAAGGCGACAAGAAAAGCGGTAGTCATTTTGGGGTATTTTCTAGCCTTCGCGGACGAATATATGTACTCCAAAGGATGCGTTGACTCTTTGCGCGCCGAGGGATTCGGTCTTAGCGCGTAAATCCTCGGGGGAGAGATGATGTCCTGCCGGCCCCATGAAGGCCAAGTTGAACAGGTCGATGGTCTGCAGATCCATGGCATAGGTCAAGTTTGTCGACTGTTGATGCCGCAACCCCGCGGCACGGAACTTTTCGATCAACGAAACCTCCTTGTTTTCTGCGATCCCAAGCATTCCCAAAGACTCACGGATCTCTTGCAGATGGTCCTGCGCCGCGGTGACGACCAAGCAAACACCGTTTTCGCGTAGGACACGATGAAACTCTGCTGGATTATGTGGGGCAAAGCAGTTCAGGACCACGTCCCGCGATTGATCTGCCGACGGTAAGCGACGCCAGACGTCCCACACCATGGCCAGTGTATGCGGCAGTTTCGCCGCCCGACGCATGGCATAGCGTGAAATGTCCAAGGCCAGCGCGTCGATCTCGGTTGCGTATGCCGAAGCGATCATTTCACCCAGGTAGTAGCCAGTTCCGGCGCCGGCGTCGAGCACCTCAAGCTTGCTCTCAGAATGGTGTCCGGCAATGGAAGCACTGAGCTCCTTCGCCAAGGGTGCGTAGTGCCCTTGGTTCTGGAAGTCTTCGCGGGCGTTGACCATCGGACCAGTATCTTCGATGAAGTTTGTCCCGCGGCCGGTTAAGAAGTTGAAATACCCTTGCCTAGCCGCATCAAAACGGTGTCCGTCCGGGCAGTGCAGGCTGCGTCGCGGCTCGGTGGATAGGACCAGTGGCTGATCACAGACCGGGCACAGAACCGTGGTGCTTTTCGACATTAGAAATTCAGCTCTTCTCGGGCCTGGCCCAGATCAAGTCCTGGATAGCGGTAGAGTTCGGCCTCGCCAACGAGCGAACGAGTGAGCGCCTTGTCGATGTAGACGGTGCCAGCTAGATGATCCGTTTCATGCTGCACAATTCGTGCCTGCCAACCGGAGAATTCGCGGGTGAACATTGCTCCCTCGCGGTTGCTGTAACTGGCGCTGATCTCGGCAGGACGGTGAACTACAGCCTGGAATCCTTCGAAAGACAGGCAGCCTTCATAGAAGACCGCCTCGCGCACACCAACTGCACGATAGCTTGGATTGAAGATTTCTAGGTATTCCAAGGGAGTGCGTTCGCGTAGCGCAGCAGATTCCTCGTCAATCGGGTACAAGTCTTCGAGCACCGCAATCTGCAGCGGGATGCCGATCTGTGGCGCGGCGAGCCCCACCCCGGGAGCGGCGTACATGGTCGCTCTCATGACCGCCAGCAGCTCGTCGAGCAGCGCTGCGGGGAGCTGGCCCTCGTAGTGCTGAGCTTGTTGTCGCAGCACCGGGTGTCCTAGCTGCACAATCGGGACTACTTGATCCTTGGACTCTGCCAAGATCCCCACCACCAGATCGGTGAGGTCTTTGGCATCTAGAACTTTGCGGTCATTCACTGGGTGATCCGATCAGTCGCTTCTTCTGAATATTGCAATTGCGCCAAACGCGACTCGAGCCGGGCGCGTTCTGTGTCGTGCAGCCTGTGTCCCAGATGTTCTAATCGATCTTGGGTGTAAAGGTGCACCTCCAGGTCCCGGTCATAGAACACGTCTATGAGGTTGGCGAAACGCCGTTCCTCGTCCATTGGCATGGCCTGGCTTGAGGGTACCGAGGTGATGTGCCAGCAGCTGAATCGGGAGGCGAGGGCGAGGTAGTCCGCGGTATTCCGGCGGGTGCGGCAGAGCTGGTCAAAAGAAATTTCAATGGTTGCTCCGCGGTATCTAGCGGGGCCGATTTTGTCGTAGCCAACCTCAATGTGCACATCAAAATCTGATTCGTCAATAGGGGAGTACCCCGGGTTGAGCGTGCCAGCGCGGTAGCCTTCGCGACGCATTCCAGCCGGTGCCGCTAGCGTGCGGTAATCCACGGCTGCATCCAGCTCGAAGACATCAAAAGTTGAACGAATTAGCTCAATGGTGGGCTCCGCGAGATGGTGGAAGTACTCGTCATCCAGAAGCTTCTCTGGCTCGTAATTCGAGGTCGTAACCAGGAAAATTTCATGTTCTTGGCAGTAGCTGACGAGTTTGGCCATGAACATGGCATCACCTGGTTCAACGCAATGGAACTCATCGAACAGCAATATTTTGATGCCGGTCAGTTCACGCTCCAACCCCTGCGCAAAAACCGAGCCAAGGCTCTGCTTCTCGGCATGCTCGCCTGGCTTGTTGATCGCCCGGAAGAACTCATGGAAGTGGTAGCGCGCGGTGACGGTCTGATCCAGATCCGCGCAGAAAGCGTCTAGCAGCATCGACTTGCCACGTCCCGGCGGACCATAAACGTAGACGCCACGTGTGGCTTGAGCCGACGGGTTTGCAAACTTTTGACTCAGCAGTTGGACGAGATCTCGCTGACGCTGATCGAGGCTGAAGCTCTGGCGTTGCAGAGCCGAAATTACACGCCGCCTACGTTGCGCGACTCGACGGGTGCGCAGCAATCTAGCAGGCAGAAGTGAAGGCATGACTAAATCTTCCCATTAGCTCTAGCGACTGCCAATTTTCTTCACGCCGATGTCAGCGAGCACGAGGGACCAAGCAGGTAAGGTGACCTTGACAGAAATTCGGCAATGTATGCAATGCACCATGTCAGCAAGCTATTTACAGTAATTTAAGCTTCAAGTATTATTAGGGGAGTGGCTCGCTCATTCGACGCGCCTATGATCAAGGCAATCATAAAGTCATGACTTGGCTATCGCTTTATTCGTTCTCGTGACCATAATGGTTGCACCGAGGCCTCTTTGTGCGGCGAGTCGTTGGCATCACAAACTCCGGCCAAGCGCCTAGTCGAGGAGTGAGGATCATGACCAGTGAATACGCTGGGTTGCCAACACGCGAGGACATCATATCCAATGATCTGCTCGACATGTCCATGACGATCCTCAAGACCTTGTCGGATCCAGCCAGGCTGCAAATGCTTTGGGCGCTGACCAAGGCAGAGCATTCCTTATCGGAGCTTTCGCAATTCGTTGGAGTCAGCCCAACTGTTGCTGGCCAGCTGCTTGCGAGGCTTCGGACCACCGGAGTGCTGCAGACGCGCAAATCCGGTCGGCACGTCATCTACTCGATGCAAGACGAGCGACTCAAGAAATTCATCGGGCAGACATTGGACTTCGCCGAATACCGACTTCGCATCAGCAATGAAGACGAGCCGGCCATCTAGGCGACGCCGAGTCACGGCGGTGCATTGCCCGAATCAATCCTGCGCCAAGCAGCTAGTAATCGCCCCTACTCAACCCTTGCCTATAGAGCCGATAATCTACATTATGTAAAGTAACGGAAATCTGGCACTCCCCATGGCGGTCTTGCTCATGGCATTTGCCCCGGCTAATTGCAGTTGGGGGCATTCTAATTTCTGTCTCATTTTAGTTGAGGCAGATCCAGTTCAATATGGGCGGATAATTCTCTCCGGACGGCAAGGATATCGGTTTCACGGATGCGGGAATCGATTGCCAAATAGCGACTGTTGGCAACTGTTTTTAGAAGCAAGGCATACAGATGGCGGAACTCATTTCTGCGGAAGCAAAATGCGCCAGCTCACGCGCTGTCAGATTGAACGGAATGCGCGAATTAAACACACGTAGTCTGAGCCGATAGTCTATAGGCAGAGATAATCTCGAAGTTGTTCTCCCCCACCACTCAAGGACTGAAATCAGCCCATGTCTCCAAGCGCCCTCTATCGCACCGTTGCCAGAGCCGAAGCCGTCACCTGGACTATGCTCATCATCGCAATGATCCTAAAATACGGGGTAAAGGTCGGCGATTGGCCCGTATCCATTGCCGGTTTTATCCATGGGTTTGTCTTCCTGTCCTACGTGGTCATGTCGGTTCTCGTAGGCATGAACCAGCGCTGGAGCAAACGTCTCATTATCGGCGCCGCGGCTACCTCGATCATTCCTTACCTCACTATCCCCTTTGATAAGTGGCTGGAGAACAAGGGAAAGCTCGTTGGCGCATGGCGCACAACTGCGAGCGACCATCCTGATGACAGAAAATGGACCGATGCAGCCATGCGTTGGATGGTGGGCCGTCCGGTGCTGACCGGAGCGATCCTGTTGCTTGCGGTAGTCGGGATTTTCTCGACCATGCTGGTCCTTGGCCCTCCGGGCGGACGCGGCTAGCACCCTGCAATAGACCATGGATGTGTCGGCCCGGCTGCCCAATGCATTTTGGTGCGAGGTTGTTTTGCTACACCCGCGACAACCACTAGTCCCGAACACTTGGAAGCGTTCTACCAAACGCGGGTCAATCGGGTCGATGTCCGGGATCGGCTCCGCGCTCCCCCGCCTCGGTTCAGATGACTCAGAACCTTCCAGACGGAATTAGTCCTAGTGGTGCTTAGACTATTAGGCATGGAACCGGCCCGCGACGATCCAAGAAGATTACGCTAGAATCCTGATCAGCCAGACCTCGACGTGGAACGCAGCAACACAGCTGATCCGCTGGCCCGGCACCCGGGACATCCGCAGCCATCAGTCAAACGATGGCTACGGCTAGGAACCAGCGATATTGCAGCTCTGTACTCAACCCGAATTTCCAGCTGTCTACCAACTAGGGCACAATCCCCTGCCTTCCCAAATGAAGAGGACCGCCATGTCAATTGAACTACCGACAGTAATCATCACTGGTGGGACCGGCGGCATGGGAATAGCAACGGCAAGACTCATGGGGCGCGACCACCGAATCGTACTGGCAGACCTCGACCAGACGCGCCTCGATGATGCAGTGCGCGAGCTGGATATGGCCGGAATCGATGCAACGGGCATAGTGTGCGATATTGCCGAGAAAGCGTCCGTCGAGCACCTTTTTCAGTGCGCGGTCTCTGAGGGAAGCCACGTTCGCGCGGTGGTCCACGCCGCTGGCATCAGTCCGCAAATGGGTACGGCTGAACGCATCGCCCGCATAAATGCAACTGGCACAGTCAACATTGCGCAGGCGTTTCTCTCCAGGGCGGCCACCGGCGACGCACTGGTCAATGTGGCATCAACCGCCGGGCATAGCATTCCCAAGCTGCTGATTCCGTCGCGTGCTTTCCGACGCGCCGAGCAACAGCCCGACGCCTTTGAGCAAGCGATCGTTAAGCGAGCGAGGCTCGTCGGCCCAAAGCTGAAAGCTGGTCTGGCCTACGCGATCAGCAAGAACTTCGTCCACTGGTACAGCCGTTTCGTTGCGGCGCGGTTCGGCGAGTTGGGAGCACGGGTCGTTTCGGTCTCCCCGGGGAGCTTCGACACCGCAATGGGGCGTCTGGAGGAGAACCACGGGGCCGGCGACCTCATCAAGTCGGCAGCAATCAAGCGATTCGGCAAGCCCGAGGAAGTCGCGGCTGTTATCGCGTTCTGCGCCAGTGAAGCACCTGGCTACCTGACCGGGATCGATATTCTGGTCGATGGCGGCACCAAGGCCGGACAAGAGTTCGCAACGACACAGAAGAAGGCAGGCTGAGAGGAATAGCGCTTTCTGCTTGTTGCCCACGGCGAACGCCCGTCCCAAGTCCAGACGTGCTTCCCTGCTGAACGGGGCGCGGGCTACTAGCCTCCGGTCCCGGCCTTCTTACTTGCAGAAACCGCCGACATGGCAGCGATTCAACAGCCCGGCACCGATCGGTAAACGAAATGTGGGGCGCGGCACCCCTCGATCGCGAGGCGCCGCCACCGAGCGCGGAGCTTCACAAACAACCGCATCGTCTTCAGTTCCCTCACCAATGATCTGCCTTCCGCAGCGAATCGCTGCCGCCAGCAAGTCCCTGTTCAGCTACGCATTACCAGGGCCGGTTGGTCACGCGCTGTTTCTCCGGATTCTACGGCGGTCCCTGGAATTCCGGCAGGAGTAGCATTGGCGGTGTGCCGGGAAGCCTGCTCGCCAGGTGGTCCCGTCGGGAAGGAACTAGCCATGCGCGTCTTGATCATGTCGTTCGGTACTCGCGGCGACATCCAGCCCTATGCCGCCCTGGCCGGTGAGCTGGCACGTTCCGGGCACGACGTCACCTTTGCAGTCCCCGAGCGGTTCGCGGATCTGGTACCGCAGGGCGGAGCCGGAAGCGTCACGCACTACCCCTGCGGTTCCGAGATGCTGCGTCTGCTGCGCGAGGTCTTGCCCGAGCTGCGCGGTCCGCGCGACGCGCTGAAGACCCTGGGAATCATGACCTCCGCGATGCGCGAGCTGAACTCGGAATGCTGGGCTGCCGCGCAGTCCTTGCGCCCGGACATCGTGGTGTACCACCCCAAGTGCTTGGCCGGGCAGCACATCGCGCAGGCGCTGGGTGTGCCCGGCGTGCTTTCCCTCCCGCTCCCGTTTTTCACCCCGACGCGTGCGCATCCGGTGCCTTTCCTCGGCGGCGCCTCCTTCGGGGCGTGGGGTAACCGTGCGACTTTTGAATTCAGGCGGATGACTGGGATCCTCTACGGCGCCATGATCAATGATTTCCGGCGCGAGGTCGGTCTGGGCCGCGTTGCACGCCTCGCGGACCCGCTCAAGAATCCCGACGGGAGCCCGGTCCACGTCCTGTACCCATACAGCAAACACGTGCTGCCAATCCCCCGCGACTACCCATCCTCGGCCCACGTCACTGGATACTGGTTCCTGGATCAAGGTGATGACTCCAATTGGGAGCCACCGGCACGGCTGGTGGACTTTCTCGCGAATGGATCCCCTCCGGTGTATGTCGGGTTCGGTTCCATGGGCTTTGGCAAGGGGGCAAACGAACGCCGGCAGGCGATTTTGGCCGCGCTGCGGATTAACGGTTTGCGCGGGATCGTTGCGACCGGGTGGGGCGGGATCACCGCGGGCGAGTCCGGGACGGACGATGTCCTCGTCATGGAGGGCGCTGCCCACCAATGGCTCTTCCCGCGCGTCTCGGCGGTAGTGCACCACGGCGGTGCCGGCTCGACAGCGGCCGGGCTGCGGTCGGGGCGGCCGACACTAGTTGTCCCGTTCCTTGGAGACCAGCCGTTCTGGGGCGCGCGATTGCACGCGCTGGGGGTCGGGCCGGCTCCGCTACCGGCCAGGAACTTGGTTACCGGCCTGAACGATCGTCTCGGCGACCTTGTCCGCACGGACTCCTACGCGATCCGCGCCGCCGGGCTAGGCGCGGCAATTCGAGCCGAAGACGGCCTCGGCGTCGGCGTGCAGGTGCTGGAGCAGATCGTCGACGGGTTTGCGCGTTGAGCCAAATTCGGCTGGCGTGGAGCCGAGTGCTCACCTAGTTCCGGACAGGATTTGTCTGCCGGAGAATTTTCGGAACCAAACGTATGAGTATCAACATGCACAGCAGTTCTACCAGCGTCTGGGTGACCACAACCGTGGGTGCCAGTTCGTATTTTGCCGGCAAGGCCAGAGCCAAGGGCAAAACGACTAACGAGTTTCGGGTGATTCCGCTGAAGACCAATGCGCGACCCGCAGCAACATCGGAATTCGATAATTTGGCGACAAGCGTTCCGGCGGCAGCCATGATGATCGCGAAAGCCACAAATATCGGCAGGACACGTAGCACTTGCTGCAGCTCCGTCGCCACGAGGGCGATCTGCGATCCTACGACCGCGGCAAGAGTCGCCATCATGAGAGGCACCATTAACCACTGGGCGGCCGAGATAAGGGTACCGGCTTGGGGTGATCGTTGGGCTAAAAACCTGGTCAGCGTAGCCGCAACCAGAGGGAGAACGATGAGCCCCAGAAAGGCGCCCAGAAACTTTCCTGGCGCGAACAGTTCCACTGCTTTTGGGCCCATTACCAAGAAGATAAACGCTGGTATCAGAAGCATCTGCAATATCATCAGCAACGGTGTTGCGGCCAGCAGCCGATGGCCTGCTCCCCCGGCAATGTTCGTGAACACAATGACATAGTCCACGCAGGGAGCCAACAGCACCAGCAGGACGCCAACCAGGAGTGCCTGATCGTTTTGCACGAAGCGCGATAGGCCAAAGACGACGAGGGGAACCAAGAGGAAATTCACGAGTACCAGCGCACCGAGAAACTTCAGGTCTTTGAACGCAGAGCCGAGTTTTCCTAGCGGCAAGGCCAAGAACGTGGCATAAAGCAAGAGCCCAATCAGTGGATTGATCGTGATTTCCAGAACGGGTTTGCCCGCGGGCAACCACAGTCCGAGCAGGCAGCCGCCGAGTATCGCAGCTAAATAGAGAACAATCTGGTGCCGTTCCATCCAAACTTCACCAGGCCAGCTTCTCATGCCTCTCAGTCTAACGATCTGCGGAGCCCGCCAGCAGCGCAGCGCTTTTGTGGCGAAGGCGACGGGGCTCGATGCTGATCGGAACACAATCCGTTCAGGCCATTGCCTAAGATGGAATCATGTCTGAAAATATTCGCAAATGGCCGTTGTGGGCCGGCATCGATCTTGTGCTCATTGTTCTCTTTGCGCTTCTGGGGCGACGCGAACATGAGCACGCGCTGTCAATCAGTGGAATATTGATGACGGCCCTACCATTCCTGATCGCCTACCTGATCATGACGCTGATTTCCCGGCCGTGGGTGACCATCAACCGACTATGGCCAACCGGTGTTCTCGTCTGGCTAGGCACCGTGGCTCTTGGACTTGCCTTGCGGGTGGCGATGAATTCGACAGCTGCCCTGCCGTTTATCATCGTGACGGTTTTGGCGCTTGGACTCTTCTTGATGGGGCGACGTCTCGTCTGCAAGCTCGTGGCTCTTCGCTCAGTGAAGAAGTAGTATGCCTAGGCCATAGCCGGCGGCGGCGACTAGGCAACTTGAAAACGTTCCCAAGATGAACTGCTCGGCTGCCTGATGGTTTTTCAGTTCGGAGAAACGGCCAAGGCCCTTAACCGCAAGTACGACCGCGATGCCTTCCGGCCAATGTGCCCAGAGCGTCGCAACTACCGCAGAGCGCTCCAGCAGTCCGATCCACAAGCCGCCACGCAGTGGCGAGGCATCGGTCTTTGGGCTTTCTTCCACCTGGTCCTGGCGCGAGGCCAACTGGAAAATCAATTCGGTGAGCGGTCCGCCGAAGCTTACGGCAAAAAGCACGCTGACCGCGATGATCAGTACTTCGGGAACGGCGGCTGGGCCTTCGTCCGGGCGGGCGGCAAGTCCCAGGATTAACGTCACTACGGCAGCCATTGCGGCAATGACCGTGAGTACATTGCGGAACTTCGCCTTAGCGCCCTGTGCCCCGCCGAGGAAGCTGGCGGCCACGGCGATCACTACGGCCAATACAAGTACGGACCAGGCAACCCAGAGCATGGTCACTCCCCTATCTGTCGCAGTTGCTTGGACAAAGATTTGGTGGCTTCCTCCATCATGCGATTCGCTTCGAACCATAGTGCTGCTGAAAGCCTAGATGAGACGGCCTGCTGGGTGATGCCCAGGCGCGCGGCAATTTGTTGTTGGGTCAGCCCCTGATCGGCTAACGTTCCGGCTTCCCAAGCCGTCGCCCGCCGTTTGGAAATGATGCAAGCGGTGAGCTGGAGTTCTGCTTCCAGTCGAGTCGCTTCTTCCGTGGGTCCTTCGACAGCCACGTGTGCGTTCGTGTTCTTGGCTCGTTCCACCGCATCTCTGGCGAATACGAACGCCGGTCCCCTGCCGGCACGAGTTTCTTTGGGCAGCGGGAGTTCTACTTGGCCAAAGCCAAGGCCAACGCTCCAATCCCCCGAAGCGGCCATCATAACGGCGAGATGGATTGCTTCCATTGCGTCATCGAAGACGGCTTGGACTTCATCGCCCGCCGTACGCTGGAACGGCCTAATGTGCGAGACCGTGGAGTTGGCCTGCTCTATTAGCGCTTCAACCTTGTCCTCGCCTTGACGCGATCGACGCTGGTCGATAGTTAATACGATCATACCTACAATCCTAATACCTTGTATTATTTTTTACAAAAGTTAAAGATTGTTTAATGCCACGCATAGGCTTGACTCACACATGGGACTCCTCTGCGCAGTGCACTAGAGTTATTTCATGAAGCAAAACCCCAAAAGCGGGGAAAATTCTAACGTTGAGAGGTTTTCATGGTTACCGCATTCGTCATGATTCAGACGGCAACCGACAGTATTCCTGAGTCGGCGAAGCAGATCTCGGAAATCGAAGGAATTAGCGAGGTGTATTCCGTCGCCGGCGACTGGGATCTCATCGCCGTGGCACGCGTCCACAAGCACGAGGACTTGGCCGAGGTAATTGCCAATCGACTGTCGAAGATTCCTGGCATCCGCCAGACGCAGACGCACATTGCCTTCCGTGCCTACTCGGCACACGATCTAGAGGCGGCCTTCTCGCTGGGTCTAGACGACTAAGAGTCTGTTCCCACAAGAAAGGGAGCTTGTCTNNAGACAAGCTCCCTTTCTTGTACGATCGTTCTACTTTCCGACGATCTTGGAAGTTGTTGCCGACCAGGTATTCAAGGCCTTCGCGGCGGCGCCCGAATCGAGCGAATGCTCCGCGCGGAGCATTGCCGCGCGCATCCGGTCCTGAAAACTTCCCTGGGCATCCTGCGCAAAGGCGACCATGCCCGCGGCGGAGTTCAGCACCACGGCATCTCGCACCGGACCGGTTGCACCGGAGACGATATCGCGGACCACTCCCGCATTAAAGGCGGCATCTGCCCCGCGCAGGTCATCCAGCGTCGCGCGCGCAATGCCCAGGTCTTGTGCGTCAAAAGCGAACTCTTCCACCTTGCCCTCGCGCACCTCCCACACCATATTGGGCGCGGTGGTGGTGAGCTCATCCAGGCCATCATCGCCGCGGAAGACCAATCCGCGCGACCCTCGGCTAGCGAGAACCCCTGCCATGATCGGTGCCATGCGCAAGTCCGAGCAGCCAATGGCCGAAGCGCTGGGAAGCGCCGGGTTAGTTAGCGGTCCCATGAAGTTGAAGGCGGTAGGCACCCGCAGCCCGCGACGCGCACCGGCAACATGGCGCATCGAAGGGTGGAAAATATTGGCAAAGCAGAATGCGATGCCCACCTCGTCATAAACGTCGACCAGGCGTTCGATCGGTACATCGAGATGCACGTCGAGCGCCTCGAGCACATCGGCAGAACCCGAAGAGGAAGAGGAAGCGCGATTTCCGTGCTTTACGATCTTCACCCCGGCGCCGGCGCACACCAAGGTAGACATGGTCGAGATGTTCACCGTGTTCTGGCGATCGCCACCGGTGCCAACAATGTCTAGCGTTTGTGCATCGATGGTCAGCTCGCGCGCGTTGGCCACCATGGAGTCGACCAGACCGGTCAATTCCGCCACGGTCTCGCCCTTGGCGCGGAGCGCAACAAGGAAGCCGGCGATCTGGACGTCGCTAGCTTCTCCGGTCATGATTTCGTTCATCGCCCAGGCCGCTTGTTCGCGGCTTAGGTTCTCTCCGCTAATCAGGGAAGCCAAAAGATCTGGCCACGTTGGGAACTTTTCGTTTGCAAGGCTCGTTGACACGTACGTAAGCCTATCGATGCTGCTCCCCCGCTGCTACTTCGTGTCGTTGCGTGATGTGCCGCAAGACAGCGAACTTATCGCCGAAAATACCCCTAATTAGGGCACGTTTATGTTTCATAAACGATTGTTTCGTGCGGCGCGCCGGATCAAGCTCTACGAATTGTAGAAAGAGATTGTCGGCTACTTCCGCGTGTTTCCGCGGTTGTTCTCTAAGTGTGTCGTAGAAAACCTCATTCAACCATGGTTTGCATTGGTATCTGAGGCCTGTTTAGAGACATAATGACAGTGTGACAACTGCGACTCATGCCCCAAATACGACGGCGCCACATGCGCCGAACCGCCCAAACATGGTGTCGGTGGGAACGATGGTGTGGCTCTCCAGCGAGCTCATGTTCTTCGCCGCCCTCTTCGCCATGTACTTCAGCCTCCGGGCTGCCGCGCCCGAGCTTTGGGCGACCGAAACCGCAAAGCTGAACGTACCGTTCGCGCTGATTAACACCTTGATTCTGGTGTCCAGCTCGTTCTCGTGCCAGATTGGCGTGTTCAAAGCCGAAGAATTCAAGCCTCGCCGTTCCGGTGGACTTTTCAAGTTCAAGGAATGGGGAATGATCGAATGGTTCATCCTTACCTTCATTCTCGGCGCGATCTTCGTCTCTGTTCAGGCTTACGAATACGCCGTGCTGGTAAGCGAAGGCGTAGCACTGAACTCGAACTCGTACGCTTCCTCGTTCTACATCACCACTGGCTTCCACGGCATTCACGTGCTCGGTGGCCTAATAGCATTCTTGCTAATTATTGGTCGAGGAATGCTAGCTAAGAAGTTTGGTCACTTTGAAGCGACCGGCGCCATCGTTGTGTCTTACTACTGGCACTTCGTTGACGTTGTGTGGATCGCGCTCTTTGCGATCATCTACTTCTTGCAGTAGGCAACTAATATCCATCAGTTGCCTCCACAGAAGTATGGCAACACCACACCAAGAAACTAAGTGAGGAACCAGCAAGTGAAGGCTCTTTCGAAAAAGCGCCGCCACCCGCTCGCCGCTGTGGCCCTGCTGTTGTTCGGATTGCTGGTCACCGGCAGTCTTTACACTGCAGCCGGTAGCGTAAGCGAAGCGAAGGCAGCGGAAACCACTTCTGCATCGGCAGCCGATGTAGAGGAAGGCCAGAAGCTTTTCGTAGCCAACTGCGCCACCTGCCACGGCATGAACGCCGAAGGCTCCGAGGAAGGCCCCTCGCTGATCGGCGTCGGCGCCGCAGCGGTTGACTTCCAGGTAGGCACCGGCCGTATGCCAATGCAGATGCAGGGCCCGCAGGCCCAGGTTAAGCCAGTTCAGTTTGACGAAGACCAGATCTCGCAGATGTCGGCCTATGTTGCGAGCCTAGGCGCAGGTCCAGCTATTCCGGACGAAGAATATTTGGACACCACCAAGGGCGACGCAGCCCACGGTGGCACCGTATTCCGCGTGAACTGCGCAATGTGCCACAACGCTGCTGCCGCAGGTGGCGCGTTGACCCGCGGCAAGTTCGCACCGACGCTGGCCGGCGTCTCAGAGAAGCACATTTACGAAGCGATGGCTACCGGTCCGCAGAACATGCCAGTGTTCAACGACTCGAACATCACCCCGGACGAGAAGCGTGACGTTGTCACCTTCCTGAAGACCATCGAAGCTAATGGCTCTGCCGGTGGCGCTGCGCTTGGATCCCTGGGTCCAGTGGCTGAAGGCCTCTTCGTATGGACCGCCGGTTTGGGCATCATTATCGCCTTCACCATTTGGTTGACCTCGCGTCCTTCCTAAGGCTTTCGCGGTGAAAACCGCAAACATCACTACGTACATATATTCCTAACAGAAGGATGAGAGAGAAACATGGGCGACCATAGTCACGGCAGTCCCGAAGAATCGGGCACCGTTGCTAAGGCTGACGATGTAGCTCAGGACCGGTTTGCCGATCCAGGACTCCCCCCACATCGTCCGCGTCTCGCAGATCGCGATCCGCGCGCAGCCAAGCGACACGAGCGCCAAGTTGCGCTGCTATTTACCATCTCCATCATTGGCACGCTGTTCTTCTTCGTGGCTTACTTCGTCCTGGGCCACCTGGGTGAAATGACCTTCGCTGAACTGCGTGTGCAGAACGCTGCACTGGGCCTGGGCACCGCATTCGCGATGCTCGGTATCGGTGTAGGTATTGTTCACTGGGCCAAGACTCTGATGCCGGACCACGAACTCGTTGAATCACGTCACGAGATCAGCTCCGAAGCAGATCGCCAGGATGCAGTCGATATCATCGACACGGTCATCGATGAGAGTGGTATCAAGCGCCGTCCGCTGATCCGCAACACCTTGATCGGTGCCATTGCCTTGGCTCCGATCCCCGCAATCTTCATGTTCCGCGACCTGGACCGTACCGGTAAGACCGCGCACGAGATGATCGATTCCATGCGTCACACTCTGTGGGACACCGGCGTTCGTCTGACTCGCGATCCATCGGGTACCCCGATCAAGGCCTCGGACGTGCAGCTTGGCTCCGCTTTCCACGTGATCCCTGAGGGTCTGGAAGAAGCAGAGAACATGCTCAACGAAAAGGCCAAGGCCGTTGTGCTGCTCATGCGCATGGACCCGCAGGAGATGAACATCTCCGAGGGCCGCGAAGACTGGCATGTGGATGGCATTGTTGCCTACTCGAAGATCTGCACCCACGTGGGTTGCCCGATCGCATTGTACGAGCAGCACACCCATCACCTGCTGTGCCCCTGCCACCAGTCGACCTTCGACCTTGCCAACGAGTGCAAGGTAGTCTTCGGTCCGGCTGGACACGCACTTCCGCAGTTGCCTATTACCGTGGACGCTGACGGCTACCTGGTAGCCCAGAGCGATTTCCACGAACCTGTAGGCCCAAGCTACTGGGAGCGTGGTTAATCATGGCATCGCCTAATGAATACACCCCCTCGACCGCTACCGGACGGATCGCGAACTTCGTCGATTCCCGCGTTGGCGCTTCGGGCATGGTCAAGGAATTCGGTCGCAAGATCTTCCCTGACCACTGGTCCTTCATGTTTGGTGAAGTGGCGCTGTACACCTTCGTACTGTTGCTGCTCTCCGGCACGTTCCTGACCTTCTTCTTCGATCCTTCGATGACGCACGTGACCTACAACGGTTCGTACGTGCCGCTGAAGGGCATTGGAATGTCGACCGCCATGGCTTCCACCCTGGACATCTCCTTTGATGTTCGCGGCGGCTTGTTCATGCGCCAGGTTCACCACTGGTCCGCACTGCTCTTCGTAGCTTCCCTGTCCGTGCACATGCTGCGCGTATTCTTCACCGGCGCCTTCCGTCGCCCACGTGAATTGAACTGGGTTGTCGGCGGCGTGCTGCTGATCATGGGTCTTGCAGCTGGTTTCACCGGCTACTCCCTCCCAGATGATCTGCTTTCCGGCAACGGTCTGCGCATTATCGATGGTGTGATGAAGGCACTGCCTATCGTTGGTACCTACCTGTCGATGTTCTTCTTCGGTGGAGAGTTCCCGGGCTTGCACGTCATTCCCCGCTTGTACTCGCTGCACATCATGATCGTGCCTGCGGTGATCATCTTGCTCCTGGTGATCCACCTGTTCATGGTTGTGACCCACAAGCACACCCAGTATCCTGGCCCAGGCCGCACCAACGACAACGTTGTTGGCTTCCCAGTTGGTCCGGTATACGCAGCGAAGGCCGGTGGCTTCTTCTTCATCGTCTTCGGTATCGTGGCATTCATTTCGGCGCTCTTCCAGATCAACCCGGTCTGGAACTACGGTCCGTATGACCCATCGCCGGTTTCTGCTGGTACCCAGCCCGACTGGTACATCGGCTTCGTCGATGGCGCCTTGCGTTTGATGCCTGGTTACCTCGGTAACTTCAGCTTGGAATGGGTTATTCCATTCCCTTGGGGCGACAACACTTTGATCTTGAGTGTTCTGCTTCCTGCATTGGTTCCTGCCGGCGCACTGTTCGCAGTGATGTTCGCCTGGCCATGGATCGAACGTTGGATCACCAAGGACAACCGCGAGCACCACCTGTTGGACCGCCCGCGCAACGCTCCATTCCGTACCGCGGTGGGTGCCGCTGGCGTGGTCTTCTACTGCGTGATGTGGGCAGCTGCCTCGTCTGACTTGATCGCAACTCACTTCCACATATCGCTGAATGACGTCACCTACTGGTTGCGTACGCTGTTCTTCCTGGGCCCAATCTTCGCCTTCTGGTTGACGCGTCGTATCTGCTTGTCGCTGCAGCGCAAGGATCGTGAGATCGTACTGCACGGTCGTGAAGCTGGCATTATCCAGATGTCCCCTGAGGGTGGCTTCTCGGAGAAGCACGAGGAAGTCGACGTGTACAAGCGTTACCTCCTCACCAACTTCAACGACAACAAGTACATTCCGGCACAGCCGGATGCAGCAGGGCACGTCTCCGGTTCGGAGAAGCGCCGTGCGGCGATCTCGAAGTTCTTCTTCGAAGATCGTGTTGCCCCAGTTACCCCAGCGGAGCTTGAAGCTGCACACGCAGCCCACGGCCACCATGAGGTTGAGGGTGAAAAGCAAGACTCGATCGAGAAGTAAGCTCGACTCGCATTAGTCACAAGAAGAGGGGCACACCAGTTGGTGTGTCCCTCTTCTAGGTTTAACAGCGCATTGCTGCGCTCTGCTCCCCCGCAACCGGCTTTCCTCGCGGGCAGCTCCACCATCTCCGGGCATTCAGTTGAACGTGGCGGCGTTCCCAACTGATCATTGAGCACATCGGCTGTCGTGAAGCGTCTCGCCCAAGCATTGGACCGCTTCCCCAGGCCCGCAGTACTGGAACCACGCGCATACGAGGCAGCCAACCCGCTTAGTGGCCTGTGAGGCGCTCCGGAGCGCCGCCTGCGAGCACGTGCTGGTATGCGCGGATACTCGGCGGCGAGAGGGCCGCACAGACCCTCTGAACCCTGAAACCTGTCTATCCACGTATGGCCTAACGTTTTGTCATGCGAACCACTTGGGCATAACATCAGGTCAGCGATGGTTAGTCAGTCGGTGTAGTGAGTTCGGAATGATCAGATCTCCGCGATTTGGACTGCAACGCTCCTCGCTCACACTGATTCAGCCGACAAACCACGGTGGTTCAATTCTCAGCCCCGCTAGAGCAGTGTTTTTAATCGAAAGTAGTTTTTGTGAAGAAGAAAAGTGCAAGTGACAATCCTGCCACCCTTGTACGGATGAATGCATTTCAGCAGTTCTCAGCTGGCAGGAAGCTGCGCAGAATTCCGCAACTGCTCTTGGGGCTGGCCGGCTATGGCGCTTCAGTAATGCTCCTTGTGCAGTCCGGACTAGGCGCAGCAAGCTGGAATGTCTTAGCTGAAGGAGTAGCAAATATGTTCAGCATCTCGTTCGGGTGGGCAACCAATATCATTGCGGTACTGGTGTTGCTTGCTTGGATACCAATCAAGGAGCTTCCGGGGCTGGGAACTTTCCTGAACGTCTTCATCGTTGGATTCGCTGCCGACGCAATGGGTCTCGTACTTCCCGTTCCGGATAATCTCACCATGCAGATCGTCTACTTCGCGACCGGCATCATCCTCTACAGTTTCTTCGACGCCCTCTATCTTGGCGCGCAGTTTGGATCCGGCCCTCGAGACGGACTGATGACGGGCTTGATGCGCATTTCGGGTCAGCCGGTCTGGAAGGTCAGAACGGCTATCGAAATCACTGTTGCGGTTGCAGGGTGGTTCATGGGCGGCATGGTTGGCGTTGGCACCGTCGTGATTGCTCTCTGCGTCGGTCCGCTGATCGGCTTTTTCCTCCCACGCGTGACCGTCAGAATCCGCCCGGATCTCTCGCAGGCCGTGTGGTTCAAAGGACTGGCGCCTTACCTCTCAGAGAACGCGCGGAAGACTTTCCAACAGACCTCTAACATCAACATCACGGCAACGAAAGTGGCGAAGGTTCAAGAACCGGTTCAAGGTTCCTCGCCGGCCATCGCCACCGTGAGCGTGCAGACAAACGCTGACTCGTTGAAATTTCTGCTCAGCCGCGCAGACGGACAGTGGATTGTCGAGAAAATTACGAGCGATCCTTCGTGAAGCGCCCTGGAATCCTCGGTGTCTTGGGCTTGATTACTGTGCTGATCTTCGGGCTGGTCTTTGGCGGAATTATTATCCTCGGTGACAGCCCCCGCAGCGAGGCCGACATTGAAACTGACTGTTCACCAGAGGGGGCTGTGCCGAAAGAAGTCAACGTCAAAAACCTGCCCACCACCGACGTTGGATCCTACAACAAACAGCAACTGACCAACGCTGCGATCATCATCAACGAAGCAAAAACAGCGGGAGTCAAACAGCAAGGCGCGATCATTGGCCTGATGACCGCCATCCAAGAAAGCTCCCTGAAAATACTCGCCAACGACGGGTCCTGGGAGTACCAGGAAGGCTCCCGCATCATGACGAAACCCGAATGGGCACAGGCACGTCAAACTGTGGTGAAGTCCCTGGATCTTCCTCATGAAGGAGTCGGGCACGCGTGGGATGCGCTAAGTCTCATGCAGCAACGGCCGAGTGCAGGATGGGGCACCGTTGAGCAGATCATGGACCCTTCCTATGCAGCCGGCACGTTTTTCAGCCGTCTGAAGAAGGTGCCCGACTGGGAATCGCTGCCTTACGAGCTGGCCGCGGAAAAAGTCCAAGTGTCGGGACTGCCTGATAATTATGCGCGCCAGCGTGCCGACGCGGAACTGCTCTACGCCGCGCTGCAAGGTGCCACCGTGGAAGTCTCTGAAGACGACGAATCCTACGCGCAATGCAAGGACGGAGGCGACACCAGAAAACCAGACTCGGGCGACCCCTATGATGGGCCCACCAGCGATTCCGGATGGGTCTTCCCCGTGGAGAACATTTCAAGAATCCAATACAACTATGGTGAAAATCGGGGTCAATGGCCGCACGCAGGTGAAGACTTCAGCTCACCGAAAGACACGCCGATCTATGCTGCAGCCGATGGCCAGGTTATCCGGGCTAGCTGCTCCAACCTGGTGGTTGGCCGATCCCCATGCCAGATTCAGATCGACCACGGACAAATCGGTGGGCAACTGGTCAGCACACTCTACGTGCATATGTTCGAAAATGGTGTGCTCGCCAACGTCGGAGACGAAATGGAAGCAGGGGAGCGCATTGGCAAAGTCGGAACCAATGGCAACTCCACCGGGTATCACCTCCACTTTGAGGTGTGGCTCGGCAAGAAAATTATAAATCCCGTGGCATTCCTTAAAGAACAAAGTGTGAAAATCCCTGCCTAAGGATTGACAGAAAGCATAGAAGGGTCAGTATCCAGGACTATTTTACTACTGATGACGCCAAGGTTGGAGATCGTGGCTTTGGTTTCCTATGGGTGGTCTAATAATTTCTCAAACCATGTACAGCATCTCGTTTTTATATACAACCCTTGATTTAAATGTTGTAGATGCTAGCGTGACTGCCAGGGAATCTTCAGAAAAAGGAAAGGGTATTCCCAAAACGACAAATTATCGAAGGTGGTCAAGGATGCATTGGGCACTCCCAAAAAGAGTTAGAACAGCACTAGTGGCTGCAGTTCTAACGGCATTAGTCGCCACGGTTCTGGTAGCAATTGCCACTGGATCCGCTCAGGCGGCTCAATACACATACGCAAACGACACCCTGATATCGAAATTACAAACTCGAAGCAGTGGGTATAGAGCATCAATAAACGGTGCCGTAGTGAACTTGCAGCCTTTTAGCGCGGACGGAGCATCAGCTTCTGTGTCGCAAGAAACCTACCGACCTGCTCCATATGAGCTAATAAGTTTTACCACCGCAGCATCCATCAATCAGATCTTCACAAGAGCATATGACGTGCATCAGAGGTGCTTCTGGAATTTCCCTCACAGGCCCGGAGATATTGGGCAACTGAGGATAACTTGCAAAGTGAAGTACTAAGTTAGGAGAGAGCAATGCGAAGGATAGAAGCATTTTCTGCGTTGGGAGTCATGGCTCTAGCCCTTGTCGCAGTAGCAGCGCCAGTGTCAGCAGCGGACCAGTCGTACATGGCGGTCCAAGATCTAGTCCCAGCGTTGGCGGAGCCGCAGGCTGAATTAGACAGAGGTTTGCCCCTTGATGTGTTGGATGAGTTAGGAGGTTTGAATCCTGATTCGACACGGTTCCTCGGTGAAGACGATAAAGCGAGCTATTGGGTAGCGCAGGACGAACCATCCAATGTGTGTCTTGTGATCCACACCAGCTGGTCAACATCCTCTTCATGCGCGGATTTTCCGAGGTTCCATAGATCAGGCATAGGCATGGCAACTGGGCAATCGTATGAAGTTCCCGAGGACATCATTGAAGCGTACTTACTCCCATCGGATATTAGTCCTGAGCAAATTGCCGAGACCGGAGCCTATCGCGATGTGAAGTTGTCTAGTCAGGCGACCAAAAAACTAGAAAGTGACCTGCTTGTTGTCGATACAGCAGCAAGTGACAAATTGTCCGGCGAGACAATCGAACGTTCATCCGGTGAGAGTTTCCAGTTCACTCCACTCGAGTATGGTCCTAGCAGTGAGGGCAAATGATGCCGATCGAATTGTCAGCTAAGCGGTGGTTGGCCATAATTGTAGTCGCCATCATGGCCTTTGTGGCAGTGTCGATTTCTGTAACTTCCGCCCATGCGGCTTCTTTCCAATACGCAAAGAACATTAGTACACCAGAAAACGTTCGAAGGCATTCTGGTCCCAGGGCAGTGGTGTATGGCGGGAGTTCCACGGTTCAGCTAGGCATCGGAACGCACACGATCAAGACTTACTACTCCCATCCTGGCTATCGTGTAGTTAGCGCCAATACTTCCGAGGCAGGGCTGATAAACAACATCGTTCATGTTGCGAAAGAAAACGCGTCAAGTGAGTGCTACTGGTCATTTCATGGAATCGGTGGAGACGCGAAGCTTGATTGCTGGGTGAAATGAGATCAGGACGCCTAGGAATAAAGGGAGTGATCTGATGTTGATTAAAAATTACGCCAAGACTGTGAAATTTGTTGTTTCAGGTGTGGCGATAGCGTTGATTTATGTCCTCACTCTTGGGGTGTTGACCGCTCAAGCAATAGGGTTGCGCGGAGGGGCGGTTCTAAACCTAAATAATGAACTTGTAGGTGTGCAAGATCCAAGTGTTCCGTACTTACAGATAGTTGCTGTAATGGGGGTTGGGCTGCTTGCGGCTTATGCTGTTTGGTACGCGCCTCGGCGTCTGCCGACGAGCAATCAGCTTGCCTTGACCATAGGTTTCTTTTCCACAAGCGTGGCCCTTGTCGTGTACAGCTATGCGTTTATTGAACGAGGCAACCCGATGCAAAGCATAGCTACTGGAGAACTTGAGGGATGGGAAGGGTGGTTGCTAAAGGCCAGTAATGAGTCTTCCCTTCATCTTGTGCTGGCACTGGCTTTCTGCCTTGGCGTATATCAGGTGATTGGAACGTTGCGAGGAAGTGCGAGAAGCAGTAGTGAAAGTGGCACAGGGGGCTCCTAGCCCTCTCCCGTATGAGATTATCGTTCCGAGGGATCAGATTGCTAGGCTCAAGCGGTGGAAAAATACGCCAGATTCATCAGCAACATTGCTTCACCGCCTGCACTAGTCACTCTCGTACTCCTGAGCACTCCTCTAAGACATGCCCACGTCGCGTGGCCACCAACCTTGGTGGCCACGCTCTTCGTCGGACTGATTCCCTGGGCGGCGCTGATCTGGATGAGACTGCGCGGACAGGTCACCGACGTGCACGTCACCCAACGCCAGCAACGTTGGCCGATCCTGCTGATCACCCTGATATCAATCCTTGGCGGAATCGCCGTGCTGCTGGCGGTTTCGGCGCCAGGCCAGATCATTGCCGAAGTGCTTTTCATGCTTGCCGGATTGGTCATCGTCGGGATCGTGAACCTCGCTTGGAAGCTTTCCATCCACGCGGCGCTGGCCACCTTCGCAGCCCTGCACTGTCTGCTGGCCTTGCCTGCAGGAGCGCAGATCGCGGTAGTGATTATCGCTCTGGTGGGATGGGCGAGAATCCGCAGCGGCCATCACACTCCCACACAAGTCATGGCGGGAACTCTCATCGGCGTTCTGGTGAGTTTAGGAGACCTTTTGGTGGTGTAAACGAGGGGAGAAGGGGACTTTATGGCGGTGCAGCGTGGTGGAGATCCAACCCAATGTCACACCTGCCAACACGAACAGCATCGCCGGATAGACAATCAAATCAGTGAGCCAGTCCAGCTGCCGGTTCGATAGCTCCACCAAATGTCCCATAGGCGAGATCACGCCGAAGGCAAAGCCGATCGCCATCAGCTTTTTTGAGTAATAAGGAACCCGGTACACCGAGCCCACGGTTGCCTGCACAAGCGGTCTGACCAGCATTGCCGAGACCATCGCGGGATAAATGTAGAGGGACAGCTTATAGAGCACGACCTCAGACTCTTTTTCCCTGAAGTCGGGGTCTGAGGAAGATCGGTACGGAAATTCACGCTAACGACATCCCGGTGTCGATCCTGGCGTGGATAGGGCTCGCGAAAAAGCGAAATGCCCGACGCAAAGCTTTCGCAGTGTGGGGCAACGGATGAGAGCCGCACGTCATCTTTCGGTGGTGGCAGGAAGAGGTCACGGAGTGATTGTGCCGGTTTTCTTGCGTTGGTCGCGTTCAACGGCCCGGTAGATGGTGGATCGGCTGATGGAGAATAGTTCTGCCATTTCGGTCATGGTGTGTTTGCCGGCATCGTGCAGTTCGAGGAGGTGTGTTTCTTGTTTCACGGTGAGTTTTGGCTGTTTTCCCCGGAGTCGGCCGTTGGCCTTGGCAACCTTCATTCCTTCGCGGGTGCGCATGCTGATGAGGTCGGCTTCGAACTCAGCGATCATCGCCAGGACGTTGAACAGCAGTTTGCCCATTGGGTCGGTGGGGTCGTGGACGGAACCACCGATGCTGAGTCTGATTTCGCGTCTGGCGAGGTCGTCGGCTATCTCGTGGGCGTCTCGGACGGACCGGGCCAGGCGGTCGAGTTTGGTAACGACGAAGGTATCTCCGGCCCGGCAGGCGGCGAGGGCTTCGTGAAGTCCTGCGCGATTCTTGTTCCTGCCGGTAAAGCCATGATCAACATAGACGCGTTCGGGTTCAACGCCGAGGGATGCCAGGGCATCACGCTGGGCGGTGAGGTCTTGCTCCTCCGTGGACACGCGTGCGTAACCGACCATGATCTTAGACATGTAGATCAGTGTGTCACATAGGGATCCTTCACCGGACAGTTCACCGTACACCCTATACGGACACTTCATAGGTCACCATTAGCAAAGCAGCAGGTCAGCGGTTGGCGTGTCCGGTGGAGGACCGGCT